>NZ_JAEHBQ010000049.1:0-2379 GCF_016483555.1 Bacillus cereus group sp. N14 | reverse complement strand
ATGTCAACTAAGTTTTTCATTTCGTTTGCCGCGTTCTGCGTTATTGCATCGGCGACTTGTTCTATATTACACCTCTAAGATACAACCGTCAATATGTTTTTATAAAAAAACTTCATTTTTTATAAATCCTATTTACGTTATTAAATTATCTATTTATATACCTCTTCTATAAGAATAGATAAGCAACCCATAAAATACTCTATGGGTTGCTATTCCTTCATAAAAACTATTGTTCTTTTGAAGGTATCGAACAACTTTCATCCGTACAAGACATATCGCTTCCACCCTCTGAAGAAAGCTCTTGTAACTTAGGTGCTGGATTCTCTTCTTCCCACACTTGTTGAAGTGCACCGACAAAAGTTTCGAGTGGTTGCGCACCTGAAATAGCATACTTTTGATTAATAATAAAATAAGGTACTCCTGAAATTTGATATTGCTGAGCAATCGCTTCATCAATTCTAACATCATTTGCATATGCACCTTTATCATTAATAACACGTAAAGCTTCTTGCTTATCTAAACCTGAAGCTTCAGCAATAGTAGCAAGCGTATCCACATCACTTAAATTTCTCGATTCAGTGAAATATGCAAAAAGTAGATTTTCCGTAATCTCTTTTTCTTTCCCTTGATCCTTTGCAAATTTAGCTAGACGATGCGCATCAAAAGTGTTCGTCGGCTTCATCTCATCAAAATTAAAACTTAAACCCATACTAGCTGCATGACTTCCTAGTTGTACATTATTACGCTTAGCTTCTTCAATACTAATCCCGTACTTTGATGCAAGTACTTCATTAATACTTGTTCCAGAATAGATTGGAGCATTTTGGTCTAATTCAAAACTTTTAAACTCCACTTCAACATCCTTCTTATGCGGAAATTGCTCTAAAGCCATTTCTAATCTACGTTTCCCAATATAACAAAATGGGCATACAAAATCTGACCATACTTCAATTTTCATAGAAACACCTCATTAACATGTAGTTTTCAATTATTGTAGCACTGGCAATAAGGAATTCAAAAATTTATGCTTCAAACCTTATATACTACAAACTAAAATAAGTTTTTAAATAGAAAAAACGATAATCAAAAGTATAAAAACATTTTCTTCTGATTATCGTATATACAAATCTAAAACAATCTAATTACGCTGGAATGTATCTCCCCACGAACTTCCATACGGTATTCCAATATTTATTCGAATCTACCTTCTCGGCTTCTCCATGTCCAGCACCTGGAACAATTAATTTCTCTTTTTCTACTTTTGCAGCATTATATACTTCATCTAACATTTCATAAGGAACAAATGTATCAGCATCCCCATGAATAAATAGCATAGGTGTTTTACTTTTTGCCACTTGTTTTATAGCTGAAGCTTCTTCTAAATCATATCCAGCTCTTAATTTTGTAACTGTATTTGCCGCATTCATAACAGGAAACTTCGGCAAGTGGAATAAATCGTTTAATTGATAAGTAAATTCATCAATAACAGTTGAGTATCCACAATCTTCAATAATAACTTTAACGTTAGAAGGTAACTCTTCACCTGAAGTCATCATTACAGTTGCCGCGCCCATTGAAACACCAAAGAGTGCTATTTCAGCATTAGGGTCTTTCTTTACAATTTGTTGAATCCAAATCAAAATATCTTTACGATCATGCCAGCCCATCCCTATATAATCACCTTCACTATTTCCATGCCCACGAAGGTCTGGTGCTATAACGTTATATCCTTGTTCATAAAAGTTCCGGATATATTTCGTCATTTTCGATGCCCTACTATCATATCCATGAACTACAATTGCCCATTTATGGCTGGATTGTTCATTCATATATTCATAACCTGTTAATTTCAACTTATCGAAAGAATTTATGTTTTGTTTATTAGGTTTATGATTTGATACAAAGTTCGCATCCTTTTCTTCATTTGTAGCGAACACAACTCCCGATGCATTCACAGTTTCTACTAAGTGAGGATTATCCTCTAAAAACTCTTTCTCTTGTTTCGCATTCAACGCATAATTATAAAAATAATTCCCGACTAACATATAAGTAATTGCTAGAAGGACTAAAACTACTATAGTAATTACACCTATCTTTTTCATATTATCTCCTTAAAAAATTTTAAATCTCCCTATATTAAGGTACCTCAAAAAACAACTGTACTATTTTAACACACCGATAGATTGCTTCTACAAAAAATAGAATAGAAAATCTTAAACTACACATCAAAAATGATGAAAGAAAATGAATATGAGGGGATCAAAAGAATACGGATACTTACTTGAAGCTGATAAGAAGTTTAAAACACAAAAAAGACGAGTCATTCTGACTCGTCTTAAAGTTGCTTGGCGACGTCCTACTCTCACAGGGACAAGGTCC
>NZ_JAEHBQ010000048.1:0-2383 GCF_016483555.1 Bacillus cereus group sp. N14 | reverse complement strand
TCAATACATTCAGGGCGGTATCCCACCAGCGCCTCCACCGAAGCTAGCGCTCCGGTTTCAATGGCTCCCGCCTATCCTGTACAAAATGTACCAAAATTCAATATCAGGCTACAGTAAAGCTCCACGGGGTCTTTCCGTCCTGTCGCGGGTAACCTGCATCTTCACAGGTACTATAATTTCACCGAGTCTCTGGTTGAGACAGTGCCCAAATCGTTACACCTTTCGTGCGGGTCGGAACTTACCCGACAAGGAATTTCGCTACCTTAGGACCGTTATAGTTACGGCCGCCGTTTACTGGGGCTTCAGTTCAGAGCTTCGCTTACGCTAACCCCTCTCCTTAACCTTCCAGCACCGGGCAGGTGTCAGCCCCTATACTTCGCCTTACGGCTTCGCAGAGACCTGTGTTTTTGCTAAACAGTCGCTTGGGCCTATTCACTGCGGCTTTCCGTTAAGAAAGCACCCCTTCTCCCGAAGTTACGGGGTCATTTTGCCGAGTTCCTTAACCAGAGTTCTCTCGCACACCTTAGGATTCTCTCCTCGCCTACCTGTGTCGGTTTGCGGTACAGGCACCTTTTATCTCGCTAGAAGCTTTTCTTGGCAGCGGGGAATCAAAGACTTCGCTCCATAAGGAGCTTCCCCATCACAGCTCAGCCTTCACGATAAGCGGATTTGCCTACTTATCAGCCTAACTGCTTGGACGTGCACAACCAATCGCACGCTTCTTCTATCCTTCTGCGTCCCTCCATTGCTCAAACGATAAAGAGGTGGTACAGGAATATCAACCTGTTGTCCATCGCCTACGCCTGTCGGCCTCGGCTTAGGTCCTGACTAACCCTGAGCGGACGAGCCTTCCTCAGGAAACCTTAGGCATTCGGTGGACGGGATTCTCACCCGTCTTTCGCTACTCATACCGGCATTCTCACTTCTAAGCGCTCCACCAGTCCTTCCGGTCTGACTTCACTGCACTTAGAACGCTCCCCTACCACTGATACCATTGGTATCAATTCGCAGCTTCGGTGGTGTATTTAGCCCCGGTACATTTTCGGCGCAGAGTCACTCGACTAGTGAGCTATTACGCACTCTTTAAATGGTGGCTGCTTCTAAGCCAACATCCTAGTTGTCTAAGCAACTCCACATCCTTTTCCACTTAATACACACTTTGGGACCTTAGCTGGCGATCTGGGCTGTTTCCCTCTTGACTACGGATCTTATCACTCGCAGTCTGACTCCTAAGGATAAGTCATTGGCATTCGGAGTTTGACTGAATTCGGTAATCCGATGAGGACCCCTAGTTCAATCAGTGCTCTACCTCCAAGACTCTTACACTTAAGGCTAGCCCTAAAGCTATTTCGGGGAGAACCAGCTATCTCCAGGTTCGATTGGAATTTCTCCGCTACCCACACCTCATCCCCGCACTTTTCAACGTGCGTGGGTTCGGGCCTCCATTCAGTGTTACCTGAACTTCACCCTGGACATGGGTAGATCACCTGGTTTCGGGTCTACGACCACGTACTAAACGCCCTATTCAGACTCGCTTTCGCTGCGGCTCCGCCTCTTCAGCTTAACCTCGCACGGGATCGTAACTCGCCGGTTCATTCTACAAAAGGCACGCCATCACCCATTAACGGGCTCTGACTATTTGTAGGCACACGGTTTCAGGATCTCTTTCACTCCCCTTCCGGGGTGCTTTTCACCTTTCCCTCACGGTACTGGTTCACTATCGATCACTAGGGAGTATTTAGCCTTGGGAGATGGTCCTCCCAGATTCCGACGGAATTTCACGTGTTCCGCCGTACTCAGGATACATTCAAGAGAGAACGAAGTTTCGACTACGGGGTTGTTACCCTCTACGACGGACCTTTCCAGGTCGCTTCGTCTACCTCGTTCCTTTGTAACTCCGTATAGAATGTCCTACAACCCCAAGAGGCAAGCCTCTTGGTTTGGGCTATGTTCCGTTTCGCTCGCCGCTACTCAGGAAATCGCATTTGCTTTCTCTTCCTCCAGGTACTTAGATGTTTCAGTTCCCTGGGTCTGTCTTCCTTACCCTATGTATTCAGGTAAGGATACCATACCATTACGTATGGTGGGTTTCCCCATTCGGAAATCTTCGGATCAAAGCTTACTTACAGCTCCCCGAAGCATATCGGCGTTAGTCCCGTCCTTCATCGACTCCTAGTGTCAAGGCATCCACCGTGCGCCCTTTCTAACTTAACCAAACTAAAATTAAAAAAATATGAGCTACACTGTTATCTAGTTTTCAAAGAACATACATTTATATATGAGAGATAGTTCTCTCAAAACTGAACAAAACGAAACACGGAAACTTATATTGATGAACAGCGTTCATCAATTCTCCATAGAAAGGAGGTGATCCAGCCGCACC
>NZ_JAEHBQ010000047.1:0-3961 GCF_016483555.1 Bacillus cereus group sp. N14 | reverse complement strand
GTTGGGACCTTGTCCCTGTGAGAGTAGGACGTCGCCAAGCAACTTTAAGACGAGTCAGAATGACTCGTCTTTTTTGTGTTTAATGGAAATAATCTTGTAATTAATGTTGGTTCTATGAGTACGTGTATCTAGCAAAAAACAGCTTTATTTTATTATGATTTCACATCTAAATAGCATACCTTCAGAAAAATATGGATAAGTTTGTTAGACCATCTATTCGTTAACAAGAATAGATACAAGGTATTGCCCTCTGTAGCCTGCTCACACCTTCTTTTATTTCTTCAGTTGTTAAATGTCCATACCCTATAATAATTCGATTATGATGTTTTCCTTTTTTAATGGCGTGCTCTTCCACAGGATATACTTTCACTCCGAGTTGTTGGATTTCCTCAAGTAATTCTTTTGTGAATTGAACTTGATTGAATTCAACAATCAGATGTAATCCTGTAGAATAACCGAAAATATTGATCTTATTGGAGAATGCTAATTTTAATTGCTGGATAAGGAAGTCTCTTCGAGTTTTATAAATTTTTTTCATCTTCATAATATGTCGCTCCAAATAATCTTCGGCAATAAATTTAGCAAGAACAAGCTGATTTAAAGAAGGTGTATGTAGATCTGAAAACCATTTTACCCTGCGACATTTTTCAATAAGGTGTGAGGGAAGAACTAAGTATCCCATCCTAAGGGCCGGTGATAAAATTTTACTAAATGAACCTATATATATAACACGCTCGGGATCCAATCCCTGTAATGAACTTACAGGTGAGCCTTCATATCGAAACTCACTGTCATAATCATCTTCAATGAGATAACAATTTGTTTTCCTTGAGTAGTTAATCAATTGAACCCGTCGTTGAATCGGTAACGCTCCTCCTAAAGGAAACTGATGAGAAGGAGTAGTGAAGATGAATTTTGGGTTTTTATTTGCAGGCAGCAAAGATGTATCCATCCCATTATCATCAACTGGTATAGGATAAAGGAAGGCTCCTGAATTTTTAAAAATTGTTTGAATGTCATTGGTGATGGGATCTTCTATTAGTACTTCGTCGCCTGTTGACAAAAGTAGCTTAGAAATAAGTGTTAAAGCTTGCGTTGCACCGGAGGTAATTATCAATTGTTCTGGATGACAAAAAACTCCTCTTGTTTTAAGTAAATAGTGTGATAAAACCTTTCTTAATTCGGGACGCCCTTCGGGAATATCGTATCCAAACGTAGAAGGAGGTGTTTCATTCCATATAGTATGAGATAACTTTGCCCATCCCTTACGTGGAAATAAGTCTAATGCTGGTATCCCTGAACGAAAATTAATGATGTTACTGTCTTTGTTTATTTCTTCGCACCAAGATAAAGAATCAATTAGAGTTGATTTTTTACGTTGTTCTAAATAAGTTCCTTCTGCAATGAATGTCCCGGCGCCCTGTCGAGCGACCAAAAAACCTTCGGAAAATAATTGATCATAAGCTTCTAAAATTACATTCCTAGACACGCTTAACTCAGAAGATAATTCCCGTGTAGATGGTAGTCTTTCTCCAGATTGTAGTTCTCCGTTTAATATTCGTTCACGTATTTGGTGATAAACCTGTCGAATTAAACTTATATCTAACGATCGATCAATAGGTATCCAAAGCATATAAATGCTCCCTTCATCAAAATTGGTACCATAAAAGTTTGGATAAAATGGTACTAATACGAACCATTTTAGCATGCTATAGTTGGATCAAATAGTTCTAAAGGGGATGAAAATGTGATGACGAAACCAGAATTCCAAGTAGCTCAGGCATTTAAATCGATTGCACGAAATGAACATATAAAATCCTATGTACAACAATCTAATGAACTCTATGCGTTGTTATTGCAAGCTGCGAAACGCTTTGTCACCGGAGAAACGAGACATGAGGGGATTGTGATAGCAAAAGAACTAATTACAAAAGGTTATCATACTTCACTAGAATACATAGGGGAAAATACTCTAGATATAGAGGAATGTTATAAAGCAAAAAATGAGTTTTGGAATCTTATTGGGGATATGGGTGCTCTATCTATGAAGCAAACAGTATCACTCGATTTATCGCATATTGGATTATCTATAGATCCAAAAATATCTTATATTCATTTAATGGAGTTGGCAGAGAAGGCAAAACTACATGGAACTACCCTTATGATAAGTATGGAAGAATCATCTAAAGCAGCAGACATTCTTTCCATCTATAAAAAAACAACTGAGCAATATCCTAATGTAGGGATAACGATTCAGGCGCATTTATATCGCTCAAACGATGATATTCAAGAACTCCTACATTATCCAGGGAAAATACGAGTTGTAAAAGGTGCCTATCAAGAAGTTTCGGATATTGCTATGCCTAGGTCAAATGACTTAAACCAACAGTATCTTCAGATTGTAGAACAACTAGTTGAAAACAATCATCCTGTATCTATAGCTACACATGATGAAATTCTTATTAAAGAAATGGAGAAACGTCAATGTTTTAATCAATCTAATGTAGAGATAGAAATGCTATATGGAATTCGTCCGGATATGTTAAGTGATTTGAAAAACAAAGGGCATAATGCTAGGGTGTATTTGACCTATGGGAAAGAGTGGTACTTGTATTTATGCCATCGGATAGCTGAATATCCGGAAAATTTATATCGTGCAGTGATAGATATGATGCATTCATCTGCAGTACAGCAGAGTAGGGAATATTAAATAGACATTTTAATATTAAATATAAAAATTATTTTGGCTATGGTTATTATGAGGGAGTTCAGTTGTAGTGAGTAAGTTAAATTATTTTGGTTGTGGCCCAAAAATAAGAGTCGGATGTTCCTTAGAGTAGAAATTCCGGCTCTTTTTATATTGAAAAGATTATAGTTTATAAATTGTACAGCCGTAGTATACCTTGTTGTAGAATTTGTTTTTGTGGGTGTTTTATATGCATTGGTTTCTTATTGTTATGTATTCTTAGGTTTATAGCTAGAAATAAATGAATTTGTAATTCTATATGTATTTCAAAACGGAGGATATATATAAACAATAAAATTACATACTTTGTTAGTAACTCGATTCGCTCTCCTAGCGGTAAAACGTAAATATAGGTATAGGATAAACATCCTTACATGTGATAAAAAGTAATAAAATACAAATAGAATGAATGTTCCTTGTGAGTGTGTTATGTGCACTCGATCAATTGAGGTGCGTATTTTTAATCCGGTATATGTGTTTGAAAAAAGAAATACTATTAATTGGTTCGGACCTCGAGTATAGTTTATTTGTATATCTGAAATGTTTGTTAAGAGGATATAAAATTTATTACGACTAGGCCATATGGAAATGGATGCTGCTAAAGATGAAAGAGATATAAGTCTGCTATTTCAGTGACATAGGGATAGTTAGTAAATATATTAGTGTGTTTCTATATATTTACGAGTAAACAGGTAAGTAACCATTACCTCATATAAGGGGAACTCTATAGCTAGAGTAGTATATAAGAATTTCTGTATCGTTGTCTGTTTATGAGAATACGTATATCTTCAATCGTTTCTAATAGAGTGCCTGATAAACAAAGAGGTGTTAGGGAGTGGAATAAGTTTTTAATTATATATTAGTATTTATTAAAATAAGGTTGTTAGTTCCGCGGGGGGAAAACTTCCGTACCAATTCAGTCTAGGGTGTAAGTAAACTTGAATATATTTTGGGAGAAGAAATTAAAGCGAAGTCGAAGAGGATTTTCGGATAATGCAATATTTATAGGTTCTTCTCTAGATTAGAGAGTTCAAAAATATTAACTTGAATAACTTTATGAAAAAGGTATTGACGATTAGGATATAGAGGTGTAATATAGAACAAGTCGCCGATGCAATAACGCAGAACGCGGCAAACAAAATGAAAAACTTAGTTGACATTAACTAACGAAGATGTTAACATAAGGAAGTCGCAAATGAGCGACCGAGTAGTTCT
>NZ_JAEHBQ010000046.1:0-7652 GCF_016483555.1 Bacillus cereus group sp. N14 | reverse complement strand
AGGAGGAATATGATGAGTCAAGATATTGAAAAACAAATTAATCAAGTAAATCAAAAGTTACGAAGTGTATTTGAAGAGCAGGACCGAAATCAATCTGCGATTCAAAAACAGGAAAAAGTAGAAGAAGATTTTCATGCATGGAAGAATCAAAACCATCGTTTGTTTGATCGTATTTTAGGAACTTGGCATAAAGATAGAGAAATGTCATTGTTTTTTATGGATATGCGTCAAGAAGCACAATACATAGAACGAAAACTTACATTTGAATTGGAAAGCCAAAAAGAAACATTGTTTAAAGAGAAACGAGATCTTAGTGACTTAGAAAATGATCTTTCATATCAGCAACAACAATTAGTAAAGGAGGCTAATTCATGAGTTTAAATATGTATTTGGGAGAAGTACAAAACCAAACTCAAAGTATGAATGCTGTATGTACGGCCACCATTCAAGGTATGGAACAAGCCATTCAGTCGATTGACGCTTTTGCAACTGATACTGTGTTACAAGGGCAAACATATAGCAGTGCAAAAGCATTTTTTGTACAAACCTTTCGTCCTTTAGCGCAAGGAATTATTTACTTATGTGAAGAGCTAATCCGTCAAAACAATGCCTTTCCAAGTCAATTTCAGTCACAGGTAGCTTCAACTGATGTTATTGAACAAGAAATATTAGAACAAATTCGAGAAATTGACCGAATGAAAGCAAGTATGGAAGCTGTCAATCAAGCTATGCCAATGCCGGGTATGGATGCCATGGTAAATCTTTTTATTGTTATGAGGCAAAAACTGCAAGAAAAGCTGGATCATTTGTATCAATTCAATCAGACCTCTAGTAATAATTATAGTACGGCAATTCAATTAGCAACTAGCATTGCTACAGGTCTTGCGGAAGTCCAAAGTGGAAAAGGTTTTAATGCTTTAACAGGGATATTTAGTGTGAAAGAATTAAATATGGAATGGACAGTAGCTATTCAAAAAAAATCAGAAGATAAAGTTCATGCTGTTCAAATTGAAAAAGAAGCTGTTAAAAATGATTGGTTTTTGATGGATTCAAAAGAGGTAAAGGAAAAAGCTGAGGAAACAGCTAATGGAGTAGCCACAGTTACTGGAGTAGTTGTAAAAGGAATTGGTAGTATAATAAATGGTAAAAAGTATGAAAAATCATTTACTGAGGAAAAGGGATATGGTGGTATATTTATTAAAGGTCTTACACTTGAAGCAGAGCCATTTGTAAGTTCTCGTACTTATGATAGATTTGATGTAAAAGATAAAGAAAAGAGAGAACAAACCTATGGACCTATGGTTGGTTTTACAGTAGCCCAAGCCGGAATAGAACAAGAGAATATTAAAGGGTTTGGAATAGGAGCTGAGGCTAAAGTAGCTCTTGCTACTGCAGAGTTAGGTGCTCATGTGGAAAATGGAAATTTACATATAGGAGCTGAAGCTACTCTAGTAAAATATGAGAGTGCTATAAAAATCCCTCTTCCATTTTCTAATAAAAAATTACAAATTGGGGGATCAGCATCGCTTGGGACAGTCGGAGGATCTTTAGAAGCTGGAAAAAGCGGAGTGAAATTCCATGTACCATTTGGTCCTGGTGTAGGTTTATGGGGATTTGGTGGAGAATTTGTTATTAAAGAATAAAGGAGAAAATTAGTATGGCTAAGAAAGTTAAAATTTTAAAATATTTTATGATTATATTAGCTTGCATTGCAATTTTCGTTACAGTTTTACCTAATGCATTAGATCCAAATGAATCACTAGCAGGGAAAATTTCAGTTGCAACCTTCGGTACAATTGGAGCTTGTTTACTATTCTCTATTATTTATTTTATTGTAAAAAAAGCTATTTTAAGAAGGGGAAAATAAGATGGGACAAAATTTAGAGTTAGAATTACTTCCAATAGGTTCTGTTGTAATGTTTAAAGATTGGGAACATCCATTAATGGTTTATGGAAGAAGACAGATGGATTCTGAAACAAAAAAAACATGGGATTATGTATGTTGTTATTTTCCTCATGGTAATATTTCTTCGGAGTACAATTTCTTTTTGAACCACGAAGATATTTCTAATGTTTTACATCTTGGTTTTATTAATGAAACAGAATTAGAGTTTCAAAAATTATTTAAAAAAGAAGTTGAAGAAAAGCAGTGATTCTTTTAAGGTGTTGGTGTTTTTGAAATAGTTAAAGAATGAATCTTAATACGTATATATTTAAAGAAAGGGGGATCTCTATGAAATTACTGCGTTTATTTCTGATTTTCACTCTTGTTGTATTGTTAAGCGCATGTAATACAGCAACAAAAGTCACAAAGGTTCAAAAAAATGGCGAAACGACTTTAACAATTGGTTCTTTGCAGGGGTATTACGATTTACAAACGCTTAAAGCTGAAAAAGGAAATGTGGAAATTCCTTATGAGGCAGCAGTTGAAGAAGGTACGATTTTATTGCAAGTCACAAAAGACGATAAGGTCATTTATGAAGAAGAAGTCACTTCTCAAAAAGAAGGTTTGCTTTCTTTTGAAGCGCCAAAACCCGGATCATATGATTTAATTGTACGTGTGAAGGGTAAAGAAGAGAAAGCAAAAGGAATTCAAATACATACAAAGCTATAAAAAATGGCAATTGGTTTTTACCCGTTTGCCAATTCTATTTCTAGTTGGTTTTGGTAATACATGCTTATTAATTTTTAAGAAGTAAACGTAAAGTAGCTCCAAAATATACAATAAAAATTGATTTTGGAGCTACTTTCACTTTTGGTGATTCTTAATAAAACATTTAATAAATTTTATAATAATTTAATTCTAATCATTAAAAATCCTACTTTTTCTTACTTTAATAGTTTCTAAAATATAAATAAGAATACCTAAACCAAATATCTTTTCAGCATTAGAAATATTATTACCTAATTTAATAATAGGTACATTTAATCCGAATTTTTCACTCCATTCTAAAGGCATATATCCTTTTTTACAGTTTATTAATATACGATCATCTATTGTACGAAAAGATGTTTCAAAAAAATCAAATTCAACTTCTATCTCAGAAAGTTTTATCTCTTTTTCATTTATTAAAGAACCACGTACCATTCCAAATCCCTGTATAATATTTTCTTTAAACATGCCTACACAATTATAATTTGAATCATAAATAGCCCAATCATAATTTTCAATTTCACTATGAAAGTATGCAAGAATTTCTCCATCACTTGCTTCTAATCCAAAAACTTCTTTATTTTTTAAAATAGGTAATGTTGAAGAAATCATCTTTGTTCCTGCTACATATCTTCCATCAGGAGTATATAAACCTAAATGTTTATTATTGCCGGGTAATTCTAACAAAACATAAGTATCAATATCCCAAAATGTTAAATCATTTTTAACTATATTTTTTTCTAGTAAATTTCCTTTTCTTAATTGCCAAAATCCAATACTAAAAAATACAAGAGAAGCTATAATAATTAAGATTACTGGTCCCCAATTAATATTACCCCAAGTATTATACATACCAATTAATCCATAAAGAAAAAGCCCAGTTCCAATTAAACACTTAAACTTCCCCTTTTTTTTATAATACTCAAATAATTCCACGCAAACACCTCTATCAGTTGATTTTAATACTCCAATTATTCTTTAAATATAACAAAGAAAAAATGTATAATCTAACGTTTTTTCGAAAATATAATTAAAAAAATAGTAATTCTAAATAAATTAAATTTGAAATATATCAAGAATATTATCTTTTTCTTCTTTATTAATTCCAATATATTTCAGGGTGATGTGTGGTGTGCTATGGTTAAGAATTTCTTGTAACATAGCAACATCTTTTGTTTGTTTATAGAACCAATAGCCGAAGGTTTTTCGCATGGTGTGGGTACCAATGGATTCTACATCGGTAAAATCTCCGGCTTTTTGCAATTGTCGATAAACCTGGATCTTACTAATGGGTTGATCTCCTTTTCGAGAAGGGAATAACCAGGTACTTTCTAGTATTTGGCTATAAGAGTATACTTCGTCAAAAATAGAAGTAAGGTTAATCATACGTTCTTTCTTCGTTTTTCCCTCTTTGATCTTGAATTCTTTTCTCTTTTTTCATTTTAACTTTAATATAGTTTGTGTTTCGATTTGGAGTAGATCGCTAATACGCAATCCTGTATTGATTCCAATTAGAAATAAAATATAATCTCGTTTTGAACAGTGGCGTTTTAGGGACCATTTCATATCTTCGATCTGTTCTTTGCTACGGATAGGTTGGACATCAATGAGATGTGATTTTTTGTTCATGGATTTTGACCTCTTTATTTATAGTGTTTTGAATGTATACTTTTGTTGTATAAATTGAAAATATCAGGGGAATTGGTCAGAAGTCAATGTTTTAAAGGGTTTGAATGTAAACTAATATTTAAAAGTTTACTTTCAGGAATAACAAAAAAAGAGTCCTATATTAAGAGGACTTTTTTTCTATTTCCCTTATTTTTTTCCGCAACTGTTTGCCAAGTGAACATGCTCATTAAAAATTTTGTTGTTAATTTGTTTTTCATATTTTTTTAATGTTTCATTTATTTTACTACCAGTTTTACTTTCGAAACTTTTCTCTAGTTCTGATGCTATATCTCTTGTATTTGTTTGTAAATCGTGAAATATCCCTATGTTTTTTTGAAGAGCATATGTATCTTCTTTTATAATATCTATTGATTTAAACTCTACCTCTGTTTTTAACATCATACGCTGCATTTCTTTTTCAATTTGTTTTTTAGCAGCTTGTAATTCATCAACAACCTGATTTGCTAAATCTCCTGCAGCATTTTCGATTTGTTTTTCTATCTTTTTAATTTCTCCTATAAAATCCATCATATAATTATCCCCTTACTAATCCTTGAAAATTCGCTGCTAATTGGTTGTCTTTATCTCTTAGTGAATTTGCTGCATCACTAATATCATCTCCGAATCGGCTTAAACTCTTTTGTTCTTTTTTTAAAAGATGGATTAATTCTTCTGCTAGGTTTGCGTCATGGAAATAGTCATTTCCACCTTTTCTAATTTTAGCAATTCGTGAGATGGCTTCATCTACTTCGTGTTCTTCTAATAAATGATATCTTCCA
Organism: Bacillus cereus group sp. N14; assembly: GCF_016483555.1. Classification (NCBI taxonomy): domain Bacteria; kingdom Bacillati; phylum Bacillota; class Bacilli; order Caryophanales; family Bacillaceae; genus Bacillus; species Bacillus cereus group sp. N14. The sequence goes on along the minus strand of NZ_JAEHBQ010000046.1, from coordinate 2,552 downwards.
CCTGGCCCTGTTTCATGTTTTAATTGATTTTTTAACTTTTGAACTGCTTCAGCTTCGTTTCTTTGAAATTCTTCTATATTTTTTGCGATATCTGATAATCGATTGCTGAGTGTTTGAATTTTTTTTGCTTGTTTTATAATATCTTCAGGTTCTAATTTTAATATGGGGCTTCCATTTGAATGAAAGGATCCCTTAAATGTATCTCTGCCGTGTCCGTCCATAGTTAAACGTGTAAAAAGTCCTTGTTTTGTATCGTTCTGTCTCACTGTGTATTGCTTACCAATTAGAGGTGCACCAAATTGAGTGTGGTTACCAATCGGGTCATTTTCATGTGTATAATCAGTTGCTTTATTTTCCATTTTCCCTTCATTTACTCGTTTTTTTGCTTCAGGACTTAGTACACCATAGGGATTCGGTGCAGCCCATGTAGTTGCATAACAATCTAATTCTGCAGCGATAAGGTCTGCTTCTGCACCACCTTTACTATGTCCAGTGGTATGAAGAGAAGAAGGGTTATATTTTGCTACGATGTCATTTTTTGCCCATTTTAATCCAGTATTAAATGATGTTTCAGAATCAGGTTTTATAGTTTGACTGTTACTTGGAGTAATTACTTTAGAATGTGTTTTAATTCCAAACGTAATCTGATCGATATCTGTTTCGAAATCTGCTAATTGGTTAGGCTCTGTCCCACGAAATGCTAGGATTATCTCATCATAATGTGTTGCATTTTCATCATATTTGTCTGCTGGTACTACTGCGATAGCTTCTAATCCATTTTTTACTTTTTGACAATCCGCATTAATTGATTCTATAACTATCCATTTTTTACCCCCTACTCCTTTTATTTCGGCTCCTTTGTGAAGATAATCATCGTCATAAACACGACTTGATAGTTTGAAAAAATCTTCATCTGTCGCAATGGTATTCTTTTTAAATTCACTCATATGTTTCAACTCATTTCATGGTATATTTTAACTATATTGAAATATAAGGGGATTTCTTATGAAGAAGAAGTTGGTAATTTTCATATCCATTATTTGTATTATAGCAGGAGGGTATTTTACAATGGAATACTTAAAACAAAAAGAAAAAGAAGAAAAGTTTTGGAAAACACAAGAAACAAGGGTAGAAAAATATATTCATTACAATATTAAAGATGTGAAATCTATTACGTTTACAAAACATGAGGTGAATCCGATGGGAATCCCTACTATAAAAGGATATATAAATGGTGATCAAGAATTATGGTTCGGTGCTAGTATCAGTACAACGAAAGACTTTGAAGATGATTTTGGACGTTCTGGAGAACTGGGGAAACTTATAAAAGACCCTGAAAAATCGGTATCTGAAATTGAAAAAGAAGAGAAAGAAAAAAGAAAAGAGTAGTCTTTGCACTACTCTTTTCTTCTCTTCTCTATCCCATTTTAAGAAGAATGCAATGGTAAGTTTTTTATAAGGGGAATTTCTAATGAAGAAAGTAATGATTTGGGTTATATCTGCTGTGGTGCTTATAGCAGGAGGGTATTTTACAATGGAATACTTAAAACAAAAAGAAAAAGAAGAAAAGTTTTGGAAAGTGCAAGAAGCACGAGTAGAAAAGTATATTCGTTATAATATTCAGGATGTAAAATCGATTACGTTTACAGAAAAGAGTGTAAGTCCTATGGGAGTCCCAAGATTAAAAGGCTATATAAATAATAATAAAGAATTAGATTTCATAGCTCGTATAAGTACAACTGAAAACTTTGAAGATAAGTTTACATGTTCTGGAGAACTATATGATAACTACATGAAAAAAACAGCAAAGTCCGTATCTGAAATTGAAAAAGAGGAGAAGGAAAAGAAACAAGAGTAGTTTTTGCACTACTCTTTTCTTCTCTTCTCTATCCCATTTTAAGAAGAATGCAATGGTAAGTTTTTTATAAGGGGAATTTCTAATGAAGAAAGTAATGATTTTGGTTGTATCTGTTGTAGTGCTCATAGCAGGAGGGTATTTTACAATGGAATACTTAAAACAAAAAGAAAAAGAAGAAAGGTTTTGGAAAGTACAAGAGGCAAGAATAGAAAAGTATATTCATTATAATATTCAAGATGTAAAATCTATTACGTTTATAGAACATAAAATAAGCCCTATGGGAGTTCCTCACATAAAAGGATATATAAATGATAATCGAGAATTATGGTTTGATGCTGGTCTTGATGATAATGATACTTTTGAAAGAAAATTGGGGCGTTCTGGGGAACTTGGAAAACTTATAAAAGACCCTGAAAAATCGGTATCTGAAATTGAAAAAGAAGAGAAGGAAAAGAAACAAGAGTAGTCTTTGTGATTACTCTTGTTTTTTATTATAGAAAAATAAAATGTTTGAAAGTTTTTAACAATGCATTATAATATATTTAGTAAAATTAACCAAATATGTATTTTACTCATTATGTACTAAAGGGGAGATAAAAATGGCTGGACAAATTCGTATGTCACCAGAGGAGCTTAAATCGAAAGCGACTCGATATGGACAAGGTGCAAATCAAATTGAGGACATTTTACGTCA
>NZ_JAEHBQ010000045.1:0-8491 GCF_016483555.1 Bacillus cereus group sp. N14 | reverse complement strand
CGTTCAGTTTTCAAAGAACTACTCGGTCGCTCATTTGCGACTCCCTTATGTTAACATCTTCATTAGTTAATGTCAACTAAGTTTTTCATTTTGTTTGCCGCGTTCTGCGTTATTGCATCGGCGACTTGTTCTATATTACACCTCTATATCCTAATCGTCAATACCTTTTATCCTTTTTATTTTATAAATTCTAAAGGGTATTGAACCTTCTTCATTTATACTCCGTTCCTAGAGATTAATAAACTGGTGCAATCACTTTCATAATCGACAGTTTATACTCTCTTACTTACACCTTTCTAAAGAATGAATAGCAAGCCAAACAAATATATATTAAAGGTAGCACTTTTTATTTAGAATACATTCCAGCTGTATTCACAATTATCTCCTACCACTTCTCTCTAGGAATTATAAATACACCATGCATTTACTAAAAATCTAATTAACTTAGGAGGCGTTATGAAATGCATGTTAATAAGAAAATCATTTATGTATCCCATGATGCCCATTTCCACGGAGCGCAGCTGCTTTCTTTACATACTATTAAAGCTCTTAAAGAAAACTTTCATTACTCCGTCGCAATTATTTCTATTGGAACGGGCATTTTAATCCACGATTTTCAAAAGTATGGTCCTGTTTATTGCCTAGAGGCAGACTATCCAACGGAAAAAAAGGTCGAATTATTAATAAAGAAGTTACTATCACAAGACTATACCATCGCCATATGTAGTACCGTCATAAGTGGTGACATAGTTGCATTACTAGCTAAACACAATATAAAAGTTATTTCATTAATACATGAATTGCCGCATTTAATACAACAGTACTCTGCCGAGGGGAAAGCGAGAAACATTGCCCAGTTTGCTTACAAAATTGTCTTCCCTTCACAGTACGTGTATGAAAAATTCCGTACAATCACCCAATTAGATCATCAAAAATGTCACATCCTCCCTCAAGGCTTGTTTAACCACAATCCTTATAAGAACAATATTGCAAAAGCTAGAAGCGAATTACGAAAAAAACACAACCTGCCTCTAGATAGCAAAATCATTTTGGGAGTAGGTTTTGCTGATCATCGGAAAGGGATAGATTTATTCTCACTTATTGCTTACTCAGTAAGAAAAGTTCATACGAATATTCATTTTATCTGGGTCGGGAGAACGGATGTTCATTTCTTTAACACACTATCCCCAAGATATACAGCACATTTCACATTAGTTGAGCCTACTCCAGATATCGGTTTATATAACGCCGGGGCTGATTTATATTTATTAACTTCAAGAGAAGATCCTTTTCCAAACGTTGTTTTAGAAGCATTAGATACAAAAGTCCCTGTTATAGGGTTTAAAAACGCTGGAGGTTTTGAAGATGTTGTTACGGAACAAACTGGCGCCTTAGTAGACTTTTTAAATTTACCGCAGGTGCTGGAAAGAATATATGAATTTATTGGAGATGAAGACTTACGATTACAAAAAGGACGCTTTGGCCAAGAGCTTATTGAAAAAGATTTCAACTTTCTTCATTACATTTATCAACTGTTAAACCTACTTGATCATAATTACAAAAAAATAAGCGTAATCATACCAAACTATAATTACGAAAAATACTTACCTGACCGAGTTAAATCCATATTAAACCAAACCTATCCCCTTTACGAACTAATTTTCCTAGACGATGCCTCTACTGACAATAGCGTATCTATATTTGAACAGCTGCTCTCAAACGAAAATAAGCCTCACCTAAAAGTTCAGCAGATTATTAATGATACAAACTCTGGTTCTGTATTTAAACAATGGATAAAAGGCGTCTCTGCAGCAACCGGTGATTATATTTGGATTGCAGAGGCTGATGACTTATGTGATCAGACATTTTTAGAAGAAGTAATACAAGGGTTTCATATAAATAATAATGTTACCTTAAGCTACACACAATCAAAACAAATAGATGAACAGGGAAATATCCTGGCCAATCATTATTTGGATTACACAAATGATATTGATAAAGAAAAATGGCAGCGTCCTTATTTCCGAAAAGGGATAGATGAAATACAAGATACGTTACTTATCAAAAACACGATACCTAATGCCTCAAGTGTAGTTTTTAAAAACATAGACATGAAAACAACAGCAAAACAATTAGAAAAGTTTAAAGTAGCTGGTGATTGGTTTTTCTATGTTTCTATTCTTAAAGAGGGTAACATTTATTTCAATCCAAAACCGCTAAACTATCATAGACGACATACAAATAGCGTAACGAGAACAGAAGATTCATATTCCCATTACAGTGAAGTTGTACAAATGCAGAATTTCATTAAAGAAACCTTTACTATCGACGACATTTCAAAAAAGAAAATGTACACATATAGAAAGTATCTTAAAGCATATTTGAAGATTGAATGATATATTTTCTTCGCCATCAGTATCTCTTGTAAGACGTTACTATCATTTAAGGGGGGTTAATCATTGAAAGAATTTATAGAAGTAAATAAAGATTTGCTTTCTCAAATTGCACACAACTACAATGTAAATGCAAGTATCCATCCAGAGGATCATATCTTTCAATTCCTTGTCACTAATCCAGTCTTCCCATCTAAAAAAGAAGCGATAGATTATTATTTTCAAGATGGGAGAAAATCCGCAGAAACACTCTTAGACTTAATTACTTCCTTTTATCCTCCTATAGACACTCCAATAAAATTATTAGAATTCGCATCCGGATATGGCTGCGTAACACGTCATTTATTAAACCTACAAACGAACTTAAGTATAACTACCTGTGATATACATGAAGAGGCTATTACTTTTATTGAAAACGCATTAAATACTTCTTCTATCTTATCTCACCCTGAACCTGAACAAGTAAAATTGGCCTCGTCTACGTATGATATCGTCTTTTGTCTATCCTTTTTTTCTCATATGCCTGATACAACTTGGTTTCGTTGGCTTCAAACATTGTATAATGCTGTTTCTCCTGAAGGCTTACTCATTTTCACAACTCATGGTTATCAAAGTACAAAGTACTTCAGCTTTCCAGATTTAAATAAACAGGGTTATTGGTTTCTCCCTTCTAGTGAACAATTAGATTTAGATGTTCATCAATACGGGCAAACGATCGTTAGTCCCTCTTACGTATGTGACAAAATTAAATTATTACCCTATAACCCTGTCATCAAAAAATACACTGAAGGTTTTTGGTGGGAACATCAAGACCTTTGGGTAATAAAAAAAGAAATAAAATAATAAACCACGCTCTACTGATACAAAAGTAGGGCATGGCTTATTATTTTTTACTATATAAGAACTCTTCAATCCATAGCTTATTTAATCTAATTCCACTTTTGAAATCTATTTTCGGTTCCCAATTACATTCTCGTCTTACTCTATCTATATTTAAAATGATTTTTTGAACATTTTCTTGCCTTTGTTTGTAGCAGGTAAAGTCCACTTTTCTTTCCGTTAATTTCTCCAATTCTACTATAATTCGTTTTAAAGAGAGACCCTTGCCGCTCCCTATGTTATACACACAAGATTTCAAACAATTTAATTGTGATAGTTGTATAGTGATTTCAACTAAATCATCGATATAAATATAATCTCGAATAATCTCTTGTGGATTCCCATATATATTAATCTTTTCATTACTGAGATGCTGATACAAAAAACAATTTATTGCCCCAACTTTCTTTAAAGGATTTTGATATTTTCCATATGGATTAGAATATCTACATACAACATAGTCAATTCCGTATTTTTTCTTATAAAAGTACAAGTAATTTTCAAGCGACACTTTTGTTATTCCATAAGGAGAAAGTGGTTTTAATGGATGTTCCTCATCAATAGGTAAATATTCCGGTTCACCGTAAACCGTGCCTCCAGAAGATGCTAATACAATTTTTTTAACAGGAAAATTTTTAACACTTTCCATGAAGTTAAGAAAAAAAAAGCTACTGTTTATATCTCCGAAAACATCTTCAATTGAAGTTGCTACATTAGACGTTGCAGCTAAATAAATAATAACATCCACATTCACTAAAGCTTTATATATATCTTCAACATTTGCTAAATCACCTTTAATAAATTCAACATCACTTATAATATTTTGAGGAAAATTATTTATATGTCTGGAAAATACTTTTACATTTTGACCTTGTTTCAATAAACCTAATGCGAGGTTAATACCAATGAAACTATTTCCACCTACTATTAAATAATTATTCTTCCTCATAATATCCTCTCTAGTAATAAGATTTTTGCTTATCACACCTAGAAATGCAACTAAATGAACTTGGTCACCTCTATTATTCATTCTCTTATAATTGTATGCCCCTTATAAATTTTCATTATCTTTATTTTATATTTTCCTTTTAGAATCTCTATCTTATTTAAGCTGACCGCAAAAAACACTCATACTATTTACTCATTCCCATGAATATATTGGATTAGTAAAAACTTCCCTTCTCCATAAATAAAAATTTCAAAAAGGAGGACTACATGTATGAAGAGTGTAAATCAAGAGCTTTTAAATCATGTAATCCTACATAAAGATCGAATCCCACATTTCCATAAAGACTTTCCACTTATACTATTCTGGAGCCATAGAAGCGGATGTACCGCCTTAGCTAATTGGTTCTTTTTTCAAATTGGATTGTTTAATGAAGCAAAGAAATACCATGACTTTATTCATTACTATGAATTCTGGGTGTATAAAAACAACACTAACTACATACCAGAGTTACAAAATGGGCTTCTAACAGCAAATAAAGATGTTTGTAAACTTGTACGGAATCCCTACAAAAGGGCCGTCAGCTCATTTTTATTACTTGCTGACAATCCATATGCTAGCCCTCAATGGGAAAATATCCGCCACTATTTGTATAATGACAAATATAGTAACCGTGGAGTATCATTTAAACAATTTTTATATTACATTCGAGCATTGGGTTCAAATTCCCTAGCAATGGACATACATTTTAGTCAGCAATACGTTCCAGGTGAAGAAAATTTTATCCAATACTATATTCCTTTAGAAGATTTTAATACACAAATCACCAAGATAGAACACACGTACGATTTGATTAAATCCAATTTAGCGCTTCTTACAAATTCAGATCATCATCGGGCTCATAAGATGCTTTATACAGGAAGCTATGCAGAACTCAGCATTACAGATGCCACCTTCCCTCGCTTTCCAACATATGAAAGCTTTTATGATGAAGAAACAATGGCGTTAGTTACAGAAATATATGCACAAGACTTTGAAATGTATCCGTACACAAAAGGGATATTCTAAGTCGATACATTCTTCAATGAATAAAAGCGAATGTATCGCATAGCATAAAGTGAAACTTTAATTAGCGAGGGGTTCTCTCCCGCTAATTATTCCATTCTACCAATCTCACTTTTATGGGTTCCCTAATTTCCACCCACTCTCTTTGATTTCACTGATTGTTGACGTGTGTGTCATATGCATTTTTTTACACAGGAGTGATGTCATGTGGAAGGTAATTTGAAACACAATAATGGATATTGCGTTATTTGTGAGAAGGAAACTACATTTATAGAGCAGAATGATTGGCTTAGAGATCATTACTTATGTTCTACATGCCACTCTATACCAAGGCAGCGAGCTATAATCCATGTTTTAAATACATTTTTTCCTAAATGGGGTTCCTATCATATCCACGAATCCTCTCCTGGGGGAATTACAACTCAGCTACTTATAAAAAACTGCAAAAACTATACTTATTCTCAATACTTTAAAAACTATCCTCTCGGCCAATACTTTCAAGGAATTAGATGTGAGAACTTAGAAGATATGACTTTCCAAAATGAATCTTTTGATTTGTTCATTACTCAAGATGTCTTTGAACATGTAATGGAGCCAAACAAAGCCCTTAAAGAAATAGAGCGTGTATTAAAGCCTGGCGGTGCTCATGTGTTTACTGTCCCTTGGTATCATACACTCACAAAGACTTTACAAAGAGCAAGAATCAATAAAGAAGGAATCGAATATATTGCGGAGCCAATTTATCATGGTAATCCTATTGATGAGAACGGGTCTTTAGTAACATTTGATTGGGGTCAAGATATGATTGAATATATTTATACACATGCAAATATGTATACCATTGTTTATTTACAAAAGGATAGATCACTGGGGTTAGATGCTGAATTTCTACACGTTTTTATTAGTAAAAAACACGAAAAAAATTTTTAGGTACTATATAATTTGGAGGTTAACAAATGAATAACTTCAAGTTAGGAAATGATTTTGATAACCTTGTTAGCCCGCTTTCTGATGTTGAACTTCTAAATCTATTTATACAAAGTTGCTCACAAACAAAGATAAACGGCATCCCAGTACCTATGTTCCCCCCTGAAGAAATTCAACAACAGTTTGTAGGTGCTTCCTATGAACATGCTCTTTATGAAGCATATTTGTTTTATAGCCATGTCAAAACATATGCCCAAAACTTAGGTGTTCCCTTGAATAACGAACGTAAAATTTTAGATTTTGGTTGCGGATGGGGAAGAATTATACGTTTCTTTTTCAAAGATGTTCGCCATAAAAATTTACTTGGTATTGATGTAGATCCTGCAATGATTAACCTTTGCAACGAAACGTTAGGAAGAGGTAGGTATAAAGTAGCTCCCCCACAACCTCCTGTAGAATTTATTAATGACAATTCATTAGATATCATATTCGCTTATTCTGTATTCTCACATTTATCCGAAGAAACAGCAGAAAATTGGATAAAGGAATTTTCAAGAATTCTTCGTCCAGGTGGCATCTTCATCGCCACAACACAAGCACGCTATTTTCTCGATTTCTGCCAACAATTCAAGGAACACCCTGAATTAATTCAAACCGGGTGGCATAAAACTTTATCTCAAGCGTTTCCAGATATAAATCGTGCTATCTCGGATTATGAAAGCGGCAATTTTGTCCACAGCCCTACGGGAGCTGGAGACGTTAGAAATAGTAGCTTCTATGGAGAAACCGTTATACCTAGAACTTATATTAAAAATCACTATGAGAAGTATTTAAAGCTACGGGATTTTTTTGATGATACAAACCGGTTACCCCAAGCTCTATTTGTTCTCCAAAAAGATTAACTCTTTTCGCTCATTGTATAATGAAGATCATTTTGTATCTCAGCCTTATATATTAAATCATCAAAGATTTCCATATCAAGCAAACTGTACAAAAGAATTCATTATGCAGCATAAACACAGTAAGTAAATAACATATCTCATACTTTAACTAAATTCGAAAAATCAAAAGTAACTTCCCACCACTTGAACTACGAACAACATAAGGGGGATATATCTTGAAAATAATCGCTTTTTACTTACCACAGTTTCATCAAATAAAAGAAAATGACCGATGGTGGGGGAAAGGGTTTACTGAATGGACAAATACTAAAAGTGCACGACCTTTATTTTCAGGACATTACCAACCTAGAGAACCTTATCAAGATTTTTATTATGACTTAACCACCCCATCCGTAAGAAAATGGCAAGCAGAAATCGCCAAAGCTCATGGCATATATGGTTTTTGTTATTACCATTACTGGTTTAAAGGGAAGAGGTTATTGGAGGCACCCTTTAATGAGGTACTTAAGACGGGCGAACCAGATTTTCCATTTTGCCTTTCTTGGGCAAATGAACCGTGGACGAAAACTTGGGATGGTCTTGATAGTCACATATTAATGCCTCAAAATTATGGAGAATTATCGGATTGGAAAGAACACTTTGAGTATTTATTGCAAGCTTTCCAAGATGAGAGATATATCCGTATAGACGATAAACCACTATTCATTATTTATCGTCCCGGGCATATCCCTCATTGTGAACAAATGCTTCATTATTGGAATACACTCGCACAAGAAAATGGTTTGAAAGGTATATACTTTGCAGAAACATTAAACAGCTTTCCACTTCCTAATATAAATGGATTTGATGCTAGCATTGAATTCGAGCCTTTTTATACAATTGCTCATGATAGCTCTTCAGACATAAATAAGACAATATATGAGTCTGGTAAACAAATAAACGCTTGGGATTATGATAAAGTGTGGATGTATATACTAAAACGATCTCCTCCAGAGAAAAAAACATTTCCTGGTGCCTTTGTTGACTGGGACAATACAGCACGCCGCAAAGACTTAAATAGCAGCATCTTCCTAGGTTCTACCCCTAGGAAGTTCACGATATATTTAAGCAAACAAATCCAGCGTACCTATTCTCTTTACAACAGCGAGTTTTTATTTATTAATGCGTGGAATGAATGGGCAGAAGGTACTTACTTAGAACCAGATAAAAGGCATGGATTCGCCTATTTAGAAGGAGTTAAGCAGGCAATTAACAGAGGTATGAAAGCATACAAAAAAGACGAGTCATTCTGACTCGTCTTAAAGTTGCTTGGCGACGTCCTACTCTCACAGGGACAAGGTCCCAACTACCATCGGCGCTAGAGAGCTTAACTTCCGTGT
>NZ_JAEHBQ010000044.1:0-14843 GCF_016483555.1 Bacillus cereus group sp. N14 | reverse complement strand
CGGAAGTTAAGCTCTCTAGCGCCGATGGTAGTTGGGACCTTGTCCCTGTGAGAGTAGGACGTCGCCAAGCAACTAAAAACACAAGTCTTTTGACTTGTGTTTTTTTATTTCCCATGAAATAGGCTCGGTTCTGTTAGTAAAAAAGACGAAATATAGTAAGGGATTTTTTGAGCAGAAATAGTAAGAAATTGATAAATAAATGGATAATCTTCAGAGCCATAGCTCCCAAGTAAATCATACCACCAATCTGTTTCGTATCTAGAAATCATACTTAAATTGTAGAGCAATAAATAATGAACAAGAAGTTCAGGTAATACTGGTTTAGGATTTCTCGGGTCAATTGGAATTGGTAAGTAATAAGTATCAGCAAGATATTCGTAGTATAAAGGCGTACTATATATAGGGTTCCACGACTGGATAGGAGCTGTAAAAAGCAGATTCGATCCGCTCGTTTTCCCGGAGACATGTTGTATGGATAAATGCTTACAAGTTGATTCAATGTAACGTGAAAATCTTTCTGTAGTCATATGAAGTCGATCTAGTATGTTGGCCGAAAAGAAAAGTTCATTTGTATTTGTTGAATCGATTTTATATAAAGTGGCCCCTCTTTGACTATAGCGAAATAAATTTTGTAATTCAGGAATATTTCCCATTAGATCTAGCATGTTAAACTTCTCTGCTTCTAAGTGTTTCATGTGAAACAGCTGTTCTGCAATATGAGTAAATAATCCATTTTTTTGTACCTTCACCTCATCTTCTAAAAATTGATACCCCTGTTTTTTTCGTTTACGAGTCGTAACACCATGAGCTAAAACAGTAGTGGATTCTGGATAGTTAGGATCAATAGTTAGTAAGCAGGCTTTAAAAAGTTGGCTCATTCCATAAAACAATAACATTGGCTGAATCGAAAAGGGGGCCACCTTATATAATTCATAATAGTTTTTCCCGTGTTCTAAGTAATAAATAAAGGGATAACAATTTTCGAAACTTTTTTTTTCAGCATCTTGTATGGAGGATTTTTCATAGCAACGGGCAAGATAACGTTGAACATTTTGAGATGAAAAGAAGAAACTTAATTGCTGCCAAGTACAATGTGTTTGATGCATATATTACGCTCCTTTTATTGTCTAAAAATTCTAACATATATATACGTCCTTGACAGTATTTTAACCAATTGATAAGCTACTAATAATAATTTCTGGTATCATGGGGGGAACAATTATGTGGGAATCTAAATTTGTTAAAGAAGGTTTGACTTTTGATGACGTATTACTTGTACCAGCAAAGTCAGATGTACTACCAAGAGAAGTAAGTGTTAAAACAGTTTTATCTGAAAGCTTACAGTTAAATATCCCGTTAATTAGTGCAGGAATGGATACAGTAACAGAAGCTGATATGGCTATTGCAATGGCTCGTCAAGGCGGTTTAGGAATTATTCATAAAAACATGTCTATTGAACAACAAGCGGAGCAAGTTGATAAAGTAAAACGTTCTGAAAGTGGCGTTATTTCAGATCCTTTCTTTTTAACTCCAGAACATCAAGTGTATGATGCAGAGCATCTTATGGGAAAATACCGTATCTCAGGTGTACCGGTTGTAAATAATTTAGACGAGCGAAAATTAGTTGGTATTATTACAAACCGTGATATGCGTTTTATCCAAGACTACTCAATCAAAATTTCCGACGTAATGACAAAAGAAAAGCTAATTACAGCTCCAGTTGGTACAACGCTGGAAGAAGCTGAAAAGATCCTACAAAAGTACAAAATTGAAAAACTCCCTCTCGTTGATAACAACGGTGTATTACAAGGGCTTATTACAATAAAAGATATTGAAAAAGTAATTGAATTCCCAAATTCTGCGAAGGATAAGCAAGGACGCTTATTAGTTGGAGCAGCGGTTGGTGTAACGGCTGATGCAATGCTTCGTATCGACGCATTAGTAAAAGCTAGCGTAGATGCAATCGTACTTGATACAGCTCATGGACATTCTCAAGGTGTTATTGATAAAGTGAAAGAAGTTCGTGCGAAATATCCATCACTAAATATTATCGCTGGAAATGTTGCTACTGCTGAAGCAACGAAAGCATTAATTGAAGCAGGTGCAAACGTAGTTAAAGTTGGTATTGGACCAGGCTCTATTTGTACGACACGCGTTGTAGCTGGCGTGGGTGTACCACAATTAACAGCAGTTTATGATTGTGCAACAGAAGCTCGTAAACACGGTATTCCAGTTATTGCTGATGGTGGTGTTAAGTACTCTGGTGACATGGTAAAAGCTTTAGCAGCAGGAGCACACGTTGTTATGCTAGGTAGTATGTTTGCTGGTGTTGCTGAAAGCCCTGGAGAAACTGAAATTTACCAAGGTCGTCAATTCAAAGTATATCGTGGTATGGGTTCTGTCGGAGCGATGGAAAAAGGAAGTAAAGACCGTTACTTCCAAGAAGGAAATAAAAAACTTGTTCCAGAAGGTATTGAAGGTAGAGTACCATATAAAGGACCTTTAGCAGATACAGTTCATCAATTAGTTGGTGGATTACGTGCCGGTATGGGATATTGCGGAGCGCAGAATTTAGAATTCTTACGTGAGAATGCACAATTCATTCGTATGTCAGGTGCTGGTTTACGTGAAAGCCACCCTCATCACGTACAAATTACAAAAGAGGCTCCAAACTACTCATTGTAATGTCTTATATACAAATAGACGGAGATTTGATATCTCTGTCTATTTTTTTTTGATTATGTTAGAATAACGGTTATGTGAGTACATAGATATTGGGGGTAGCAAAAGTGAAAGGTATGTTTTGCAAAAGATTCATTGCTTTAGTAACAATGCTTACACTAGCTTGTAGTATGTTGTTACCATATAGCAATGCATCAGCAGAAACAGGAGCTGCTTTAAGCATTGAAGCAGGTGCAGCAATTTTAGTTGAAGCGAATTCTGGGAAAATTTTATATCAAAAGAATGCAGATGAATTATTATCAATTGCTAGTATGACAAAGATGATGAGTGAATATTTAGTTCATGAAGCAGTGGATAAAGGAAAACTTAAGTGGGATCAAAAAATTAAGGTTTCTGAATATGCGTATAAAGTTTCGCAAGATCGTTCATTATCGAATGTGCCGCTACGAAACGGTGATTCTTATACAGTAAAAGAGTTATATGAGGCAATGGCAATTTATTCTGCTAATGGTGCAACGATAGCTTTAGCTGAAGCAGTTGCTGGAAAAGAAGTAGATTTTGTAAAAATGATGAACGATAAGTCGAAAGAGCTTGGATTAAAAACTTACAAGTTTGTAAATTCTACTGGCTTAACAAACAAAGATTTAAAAGGACAGCATCCTGAAGGAACAACTCCGGATGAAGAAAATAAAATGGCTGCGAGAGATGTAGCAATTTTAGCACAACGCCTTATTCAAGATTTCCCTAAAACATTAGATACAGCTAAAATTTCAAAAAAGACGTTCCGTGAAGGTACTACGGATCGAATTGACATGATTAACTGGAACTGGATGTTACCAGGTTTATCTAAGGTATATGCGGGTGTAGATGGCCTGAAAACAGGTTCAACTCCAGAAGCAGGGGATTGCTTCACTGGTACAATTGAAAAAGATGGTATGCGTTTTATTTCTGTAGTTATTAAAACGAAGTCTCGTGATGCACGCTTTGATGAGACAAAGAAACTATATGATTATGGATTTGCTAATTTTGAAATGAAGAAACTGTATAAAAAAGATTCTTCAGTAAAAGGACAAGAAACAGTACGAGTAGAAAATGCTAAAGATAAAGATGTAGCAGTTCAAACAAAACAAGCTGTTTCACTTCCAGTGCCAAAAGGAAGTAAAGATGTTTATAAAACAGAATTAAAAGAAGCAAATAAGGGACAAGAAGCACCTATTAAAAAGGGAGCTGCACTTGGCCAAATGGTAATCACACCAAAAGATGCGAATGATCCTGGGTTTTTATCTGGTAAGTCATTACAAATAGATCTTGTAACAACGTCTGCAGTAGAGGAAGCGAATTGGTTTACTCGCTCTATGCGCGGAATTGGCTCTTTCTTTAGTGGTATATGGAATAGTGCTGTTGATACAGTAAAAGGTTGGTTTTAAAAGCTCCTCATTGTAGGGGCTTTTTCTTATTCCTATTTTTCATACCGACTTTATGAAAAAGTAGTAGACAAGCATCTGATAGTTAGTGGTAGAATGTAAGAGTATTCTTAATTTTCGCCTTTAACGGGGAAAAGCAATTCACCTAGGGGGGTTTTTGTAACATGACAAATGTAACAGGGACAGAACGTGTAAAACGTGGAATGGCAGAAATGCAAAAAGGCGGCGTTATTATGGACGTAATTAACGCTGAACAAGCAAAAATTGCAGAAGAGGCAGGCGCAGTTGCTGTTATGGCACTAGAGCGTGTACCAGCAGATATTCGTGCAGCAGGTGGCGTTTCTCGTATGGCAGACCCAACAATTGTTGAAGAAGTTATGGGCGCTGTTTCAATTCCGGTTATGGCAAAATGCCGTATCGGTCATCTTGTAGAAGCACGTGTATTAGAATCATTAGGGGTAGACTATATCGATGAGAGTGAAGTATTAACTCCTGCTGATGAAGTATACCATTTAAATAAACGTGATTACACAGTTCCGTTTGTATGTGGTTGCCGTGATATCGGAGAAGCTGCGCGTCGTATTGCAGAAGGTGCATCTATGCTTCGTACAAAAGGTGAACCAGGAACAGGAAACATTGTAGAGGCAGTGCGTCATATGCGCCAAGTCAATGCAGAAATCCGTCAAGTTGCAAGTCTACGTGAAGATGAGTTAATGACATATGCAAAAAACACTGGTGCTCCTTATGAAGTACTACTTGAAATTAAACGCCTTGGTCGTTTGCCAGTTGTAAACTTCGCAGCAGGTGGTGTAGCAACACCAGCAGATGCAGCGTTAATGATGCAACTTGGTGCGGATGGTGTATTCGTAGGATCTGGTATCTTCAAATCAGAAAATCCAGAGAAATTTGCACGCGCAATCGTTGAAGCGACGACTCATTATGAGGATTACGAACTAATTGCAAGCCTTTCTAAAGGATTAGGTAATGCAATGAAAGGTATCGAAATTTCAACGTTATTACCAGAACAACGTATGCAAGAGCGTGGATGGTAATTGAAGGAGAACTTTAAAATGGTGAAAATCGGTGTACTAGGTCTTCAAGGTGCAGTTCGTGAGCATATAAAATCAGTTGAAGCAAGTGGTGCAGAAGCTGTTGTTGTAAAGCGTGTAGAGCAACTTGAAGAGATTGATGGTCTTATTTTACCAGGCGGTGAAAGTACAACAATGCGCCGTCTTATTGATAAGTATGCTTTCATGGAACCACTTCGTACATTCGCGAAGTCTGGTAAACCAATGTTTGGTACATGTGCAGGTATGATTCTTCTTGCAAAAACACTTATTGGCTATGAAGAAGCACATATTGGTGCTATGGATATTACAGTAGAACGCAATGCGTTCGGACGCCAAAAAGATAGCTTTGAAGTCGCACTTTCAATTAAAGGTGTAGGAGAAGAATTTATTGGTGTATTTATCCGTGCTCCGTATGTTGTAAATGTAGCTGATGATGTTGAAGTACTTTCTACACATGGTGACCGAATGGTAGCAGTAAAACAAAATCAGTTTTTAGCTGCTTCATTCCATCCGGAATTAACGGATGATCATCGTGTCACAGCATACTTTGTAGAAATGGTAAAAGAAGCGAAAATGAAAAAAGTTGTATAAGTAACTTGCAACTTGTATAAGATTATAGTAAATTGATGGTAACAATTTTATAAAATAAGCGTGTTGATAGGAAGTAGTAACAAATGCCGTTTCTTATAGAGAGTCGATGGTTGGTGGAAATCGATAGAAACAGTTTGTGAATCCATCCTGGAATGGAATGTGGAATATCTTTATGATTAGTAAACATTCCCGGTGAAGAGCCGTTATTTCTACTTGAGAGGAAGGCGGTAATGCTTTCAACTAGGGTGGCAACGCGGGTTAACTCCCGTCCCTTTATATAGGGACGGGAGTTTTTTGTGTTTTATAAAATAAAAGGAGGAGTATATAATGCTTGATATTAAATTTTTACGTACAAATTTTGAAGAAGTAAAAGCAAAGTTACAGCATAGAGGCGAAGATTTAACTGATTTTGGTCGCTTTGAAGAGCTGGATACGAGAAGAAGAGAATTACTTGTTCAAACAGAGGAACTAAAAAGTAAACGTAACGAAGTATCTCAACAAATTTCTGTATTGAAGCGCGAAAAGAAAGATGCAGAAGCTCTAATTCTAGAAATGCGTGAAGTTGGAGAAAAAGTAAAAGATCTTGATAATGAACTTCGTACAGTTGAAGAAGATTTAGAAAGATTAATGTTATCTATTCCAAATATTCCTCATGAATCTGCTCCAGTTGGTGAAACAGAAGATGATAATGTAGTAGCACGTACTTGGGGAGAAGTGAAAGAATTTGCTTATGAACCAAAACCACATTGGGATCTTGCTACAGATTTAGGAATTTTAGATTTTGAGCGTGCTGGGAAGGTAACAGGAAGCCGCTTCGTATTCTATAAAGGTGCTGGCGCGAGATTAGAGCGTGCTTTAATTAGCTTTATGCTTGATCTTCATACTGACGAGCATGGATACGAAGAAGTATTACCTCCGTATATGGTAAACCGTGCAAGTATGACAGGAACAGGACAACTTCCGAAATTTGAAGAAGATGCATTCCGTATTGAAAGTGAAGATTACTTCTTAATTCCAACAGCTGAAGTACCTGTAACGAACATGCACCGTGATGAAATCTTAAATAAAGAGCAACTGCCTATACGATATGCTGCATTTAGCTCTTGTTTCCGTTCTGAAGCAGGTTCAGCTGGCCGTGATACACGTGGCTTAATTCGTCAGCATCAGTTCAATAAAGTAGAGCTTGTAAAGTTCGTAAAACCAGAAGATTCTTATGAAGAGTTAGAAAAACTAACAAATGATGCAGAACGCGTGTTACAATTATTAGAGTTGCCATATCGCGTTATGAGCATGTGCACAGGCGATTTAGGATTTACAGCAGCGAAGAAATACGATATCGAAGTATGGATTCCAAGCTATGGCACATATCGTGAGATTTCTTCTTGTAGTAATTTTGAGGCTTTCCAAGCGAGACGTGCAAATATCCGTTTCCGTCGTGAGCCAAACGGAAAACCAGAACATGTTCATACATTAAATGGATCTGGTCTTGCAATTGGACGTACGGTGGCAGCTATTTTAGAGAACTACCAACAAGAAGATGGTACAATTATAATTCCAGAAGTTCTTCGCCCTTATATGGGAGGAAAAACAGTTATTAAGTAAATTTATAAACATTCATCGGTATGAGTGATTGGTAATTATGAGCGTTGTCAGTACTATAATGTAGGAGAGGAAAAGTAAAATTTTCCTTTCCTCATAATTTATTTTAGTAGGGTTGACTAACTGTTTTTCTTTTGATATTATATTTGATGTCAATATGGAGGTATACCCAAGTCTGGCTGAAGGGATCGGTCTTGAAAACCGACAGGCGGCGAGAGTCGCGCGGGGGTTCGAATCCCTCTACCTCCTCCAGATATAATTGACAACAGCGCATATAAGTGGAGATTGGAGAACTCGTTACCAACACGTAACGAGTTTTTATTTTAAAACCAATCATAAAGTATGGTGTAAGGCGATTTTGTCCTTATTACACACTCATATTCCGATGATTATCTTCATAGATATGAAAGGAGTCAACATGGATCTTATTATACAAACGTTTCCTTTAGATGGAAAAACTTTATATTATGTACAATGTCCTGTCTGTAAGAACAATAGAATTTTAAACAGTGGTGCAAATGTGTCACGCATTATAAGCGATGATACATTCCGTAAACTTTGTGGTTGCACTTGTGATGTAAAGCAAACTGCGACAAAAGTAGAGGCGCCAAAAAAAGTTGAAAAAGCAGCTGTAAAGAAAGAAGCAGCTCCAAAACGTACAGGTAAAGTATTAACAGCAGTGATTAACGGGAAAGAAATGACTGTTAAAGAGATTGCTGAAACATACGATATTAGTACAAGTACTGTTCGTCAGCGTATTAACGCTGGAAAACCTGAGAGTGAAATTATTGCTCCGACAAAAAAGAAGTAATTTAATAGAAAAACCCGTGCGTATGCACGGGTTTTTTATTTTACAAGTTTACGTGTTTGTTTTAAAAAATGGCCAATTTTTTTAATGATTGGTTCAATTGAATCACCATCTTTTAAAATATCGTATTCATTAATGTTTAATCGTAAAACAGGGCATGCATTAAAGTTATTAATCCAGTTTTCGTAACGGCCATGCATCTCTTTCCAATACTCAATTGGTGTTTGTTGTTCCATCGGACGTCCGCGTTCTTGGATACGATCAACAATATCATCGAAAGAACCTTCTAAGTAAATTAATAAATCAGGATGAGGGAAGTAAGGAGTCATGACCATAGCGTCAAATAAACCTTTGTATGTTTCATAATCAGTTTCCGTCATTGTACCTTTTTCATGATGCATCTTTGCAAAAATTCCAGTGTCTTCATAGATAGAGCGATCTTGAACAAAACCGCCACCGTATTCAAAAATTCTTTTTTGTTCTTTAAATCGTTCTGCTAAAAAGTACACTTGCAAGTGGAAGCTCCAGCGTGTGAAATCAGCATAGAACTTGTCCAAATACGGGTTTGAATCTACCTTTTCAAATGATGTGCGATAACCTAAAGCGTTAGCTAATGCAGTTGTCATAGTTGATTTTCCGACACCTACTGTTCCAGCAATAGTGATTACTGCGTCATTTGGTATATCATATTTTTGCCTTAAATTCATTGTTATTCCGACTCCTTTAAGAGAGTATTTTGAAGGGCGGATAGGATGACGTTTAAATCATCAGGATTTTTTACAAAATCCATATCGTCTCCGTTAAATTTTAATACTGGGATATCTGGATGATCATTTTTAAAAGTATCCATTGCTGTTTCGTAATCTTTTGTGAGCCGTAGTAAGTAATTTGGATCCATGTTTTTTTCGAATTCTCTTCCGCGCATCGCAATTCGTGTTTGTAATGTTTCCAAGCTAGCTGTTAAATAAACGATAACGTTTGGTGCAGGCATATCTTGTGTAAGGATACGATAGATTTTCATGTACTTGTCATATTGAGAATTCTTTAATGTACGGGATGCGAAAATTAAATTTTTAAATATATGATAATCCGCTACTACTGGTTTCCTTTGATTCAAATACTTTATGTTAATATCTTCTAATTGTTTGTATCTATTACAAAGAAAGAACATCTCTGTTTGAAAACTCCATTCGTCGATGTCTTCATAGAATTTTCCTAAAAAAGGATTCTCATCAACAATTTCTTTTAGTAAGTGGAGTTGCATGTGAGTTGAAATTGCCTTCGCAAGTGAGGTTTTTCCAACACCAATTGGTCCTTCAACCGTGATAAATGGTACTCCGGTCACGCTGTTTCCTCCTTTCAATCAGTGATTTACCGTGACTACTAAAAACACAAAACAGAATTATTGTAGCACAGGAGGGAAGCGAGCGGGTTAATTTGATATAAAAAGTTAGAAAATAAATATATGTATTAATTAATTTTTATTTGAGATGACGGTACTATATTTGCTTTTAATGTGGCTTCCATTATTTTTAAAGCATGCAGATTATCCTGATCATGATTAGAGGCAATACAGTCCTGTGGTACATACAGTGTATAATTTCTCATATGAGCATCGTTAGCTGTAAAGAGGATACATATATTCCCGGCGACTCCTGTCAATATTAGATTTTCTATTTTTAAATAGCCTAATAAAGAATTTAAAGGTGTTTCATAAAAGGCAGAGTAATGTGGTTTAATAAAAATGTAATCATCAGTATTTGGAGCAATCTTATGAATGATATTTTCACTATACTCATTTGTACAATGAGTAATTAGTTGGTCAATATCAGATCTCCAAAGTTGATAATGGTCATTAACATAAATTATGGGGTAGCCAAAGGATTTCATTGTTTTCTTTAATTGTAAAATAGGGTTTGTTATAATTTCGCATTTTTTGGCTAGGGTGGGCCCGTGAGAAAATTGAAAATCATTAATCATATCGATAATGAGTAAAGCAGTATTCTTCATATGTAATCCCCTCTCTTTTTTATTAGGGTGGATTGAATTTGTAAAAGTTATCCCATGTGCAGTAAATGGAAATAAGTGTATTTTATTTGAGGGAAAGGACTATGGTATGGAACACGATCAAGATATTTATTTTATGCAGTTAGCAATAGAAGAGGCTAAAAAAGCAGAGGCAATACAAGAAGTACCGATTGGTGCAGTTATAGTGTTAGATGGTGAAGTAATTAGTGTTGCTCATAATTTAAGAGAAACTGAACAAAGATCAATAGCTCACGCTGAGTTATTAGCTATTGATGAGGCGTGCAAAAAATTAGGGACATGGCGTTTAGAAGATGCGACGTTATATGTAACATTAGAGCCTTGTCCGATGTGTGCGGGTGGAATTGTTTTATCACGAGTGAAGCGAGTTGTATATGGTGCAAGTGATCCGAAAGGTGGATGTGCAGGGACTTTGATGAATCTTTTAACGGATGAACGCTTTAATCATCAATGCGAGGTAGTTGCTGGTGTATTAGAAGAAGAATGCGGTACTTTGTTAACAAACTTTTTTAGAGAGCTTCGTAAAAAAAGAAAAGCGATAAAAAAATTAGAGAAAAGTAACGAGAATTAACGTATTTGCATTTTGTAAAAAAACAAGTTATACTGATAATGCCTTTTAATGAAGGCAACCGAATATTGGTTTTAACTTTGCCGTGCTAAGCGGGGAGGTAGCGGTGCCCTATACTCGCAATCCGCTCTAGCGAGGCCGAATCCCTTCTCGAGGTTATGCTGCTGTAAGGTCTGCCTTAAGTAAGTGGTGTTGACGTTTGGGTCCTGCGCAACGGGACCCCGTGAACCTTGTCAGGTCCGGAAGGAAGCAGCAATAAGCGGGTCTTCTCGTGTGCCGCAGGAGTGCCTGAACCGAGCTAACTGCTTGAGTAACGCTTATGGTACGTAATCGACAGAAGGTGCACGGCAGTTATATATGTATACAAAACTCACCTTAATACTAAGGTGGGTTTTTTGTATAGAAAATAACTTTTGGAATCTATAAACAGAATGGGTTATAATAAATAAGATAATAACCTTTGAGGGAGGCCGTATTTTCGTGTCATACCAAGCGTTATACCGAACATGGAGACCGCAAAAATTTGAAGATGTAGTTGGTCAAAAGCACGTGACAAAAACGTTGCAAAATGCCCTTCTTCAAGAGAAAGTTTCACATGCTTATTTATTTTCTGGGCCGAGGGGAACAGGAAAAACGACAATTGCAAAAGTATTTGCAAAAGCAATCAACTGTGAACATGCTCCGGTAGCTGAACCTTGTAATGAATGTCCTTCTTGTTTGGGGATTACACAAGGATCTATTTCAGATGTATTAGAAATTGATGCGGCTTCAAATAACGGTGTAGATGAAATTCGAGATATTAGAGATAAAGTAAAATATGCTCCAAGTGCTGTAGAATATAAAGTATACATTATTGATGAAGTCCACATGCTTTCTATGGGTGCCTTCAATGCGCTTTTAAAAACGTTAGAAGAGCCGCCGGGACACGTCATCTTTATTTTGGCGACAACAGAACCACATAAGATTCCGCCTACAATCATTTCACGTTGCCAGCGTTTTGAATTTCGAAAAATATCAGTAAATGATATTGTTGAGAGATTATCGACGGTTGTGACGAATGAAGGTACGCAAGTAGAAGATGAGGCGTTACAAATTGTTGCGCGTGCCGCTGAAGGTGGTATGCGTGATGCGCTTAGTCTTATTGATCAGGCAATATCTTATAGTGATGAGACAGTTACGACAGAAGATGTATTAGCTGTGACAGGTTCTGTTTCCCAGCAATACTTAGGTAACTTAGTAGAATGTATACGTGAAAATGATGTATCAAGAGCATTACGTATCATAGATGAGATGATGGGTAAAGGGAAAGATCCAGTTCGTTTTATGGAGGATTTCATTTACTATTATCGCGATATGCTTTTATATCAAACCTCACCACAACTGGAACATATGTTGGAACGAGTAATGGTAGATGAGCAATTCCGGATGTTAAGTGAAGAAATGCAACCGGAAGTAATCTATGAAATCATTCATACTCTTAGTAAGGGACAACAGGAAATGAAGTGGACAAATCATCCGCGAATTTTCTTAGAAGTTGTTATGGTACAACTGTGTCAACAGTTTATGATGCAAGCGAACGGTGCAGATCGTTTACAAGCAATTATGAACAGGATGCAGCAATTGGAGAAAGAGTTAGAACAAGTCAAAAAGAATGGTGTGCCGGCTGGTGTGCAGCAAGAAGTCAGAGAGACACGTGCAACACCAAAGCCAGTGCGTACAGGGAGTATGAAAATTCCTGTTGGACGCGTAAATGAAGTGTTAAAGCAAGCAAAGCGTCAGGATTTAGAACAATTAAAAGCTGTGTGGGGTGAGTTGTTAGGAAGACTCAAATCATACAACAAAGTAGCGTTTGCTGTTTTATTAGAAAATAGCGAACCGGTAGCGGCTTCGGATGATACTTACGTTTTAGCATTTCAATATGAGATTCACTGTAAAATGGCAAGCGAAAACCGAGAAGCTATGGATACAGTGGAACAGGCCTTATTTGAACTGTTAAGTAAAAGATTAAATATGATTGCCATTCCAAAAAGTGAATGGGGTAAAATCCGTGAAGATTTTTTACAGCGTGAAGGCGAGAATTCTGAAGAAAGCCCAGAGAAAAAAGAAGATCCTCTTATAGAAGAGGCAGTAAAATTAGTAGGGCAAGAACTTATTGAAATAAAAGAGTAATAATAATTAGGAGGAATTAATTATGATGCGTGGCGGAATGGGAAATATGAATAATATGATGAAACAAATGCAAAAGATGCAAAAAGATATGGCAAAAGCGCAAGAAGAACTTGGCGAAAAAACAGTTGAAGGTACAGCTGGCGGCGGTATGGTCACAGTTATTGCAAATGGCCATAAGCAAATTCTTGAAGTGAAAGTTAAAGAAGAAGTTGTAGATCCAGAAGATATCGAAATGTTACAAGACTTAGTGTTAGCTGCAACGAATGATGCACTTAAAAAAGCTGATGAACTTTCAAACTCTACAATGGGTAAATTTACAAAAGGCTTAAACTTACCAGGTGGAATGTTCTAGGAGGATACTGATATATGCATTATCCAGAACCGATATCGAAATTAATTGATAGTTTTATGAAGTTGCCAGGAATCGGACCGAAAACAGCGGTTCGCTTGGCATTTTTCGTATTAGATATGAAAGAAGATGATGTGTTAGGTTTTGCAAAAGCACTTGTGAATGCGAAGCGAGATTTAGCGTATTGTTCTGTATGCGGACATATTACTGACCGCGATCCTTGTTATATTTGTAATGATTCGCATCGAGATCAGTCGATTGTTTGTGTTGTGCAGGAACCGAAAGATGTAATCGCAATGGAAAAGATGAAAGAGTATCAAGGTGTATATCATGTGTTACGTGGTGCGATTTCTCCAATGGAGGGAATTGGACCGGAAGACATTAATATCCCGCAACTTTTAAAGCGACTGCATGATGAAACGGTACAAGAAGTGATACTAGCAACAAACCCTAATATTGAAGGGGAAGCTACAGCGATGTATATATCCCGCCTCTTAAAGCCGACAGGTATTAAAGTAACTCGTATTGCACATGGTCTGCCAGTTGGTGGAGATTTAGAATATGCAGATGAAGTGACACTGTCGAAAGCGTTAGAAGGTCGTAGAGAAGTATAAGAGGAGAAACAAAAATGTTCTTTCAAAAAAAGGGTAAATTGCGTAAAGAGTATGATGATAAGCTAATTGTACTATTAGAAAAAGTGAAGAATGAATGGTTACGTCAGAAGAGAATGGTTGAACAAAGTGTGGAACCATCTCAAGATGTACTTTGTTCTTTGAAAATAGCAGAGGCGAAATATTTCTTCTTGTTAAAAGAAGCAAAACGTCGTCCTGTAAAAATGGAACAATGGTAAAAGGTTCTGCTGAAAAAGCAGAACCTTTTATTTTATTTATTAAATATTTAGTGGTTACTTCGTTTGGAAAGAAAGATTAATGGTTTTTATGAAGAAAGTGTTGCCGAATGAAGATTAACAAGATAAAACAACTGGATTCGTAGGGGAAATGTTCTTTTTTATCGCCTTGTCCCATACAAATAAATATGTATAGATCACTTTCATAAGGAGGAAAAAATGAATTCTACAGTTGTTATTGTCGGTATTCTTACTTTAGTTTTTATCTTTCTTGTTTTTGGTGTTTCTTCTAAGCCGTTACGTTTTATAGGAAAAGCGCTCTTTCATGTTACTTTAGGGATAGCATTACTCTTTATCGTAAATGTTGTAGGAACATATTTTGATTTTCATATTCCAATTAACTTGGGAACCGCAACAATCACAAGTATATTAGGCCTACCTGGTGTTGCTGCATTAGTGGTTATTAAGCTTTATATCATGCCAAGATAAAATTATTTTGGCATTTTTTTAAAAAGTATTGACGAACAAATGATTAATATGGTAAATTAATAAGCGTCGTCAGGAACGAAAGAAAAAAGTTGTTGACAAATTTAATGCAAAATGTTAAATTGTAAAAGTCGCTGAAACGCGATGTTGAACTTTGAAAACTAAACGAAACAAACAACGTGAAACGTCAATTTTTATTTTTAG
>NZ_JAEHBQ010000043.1:0-15636 GCF_016483555.1 Bacillus cereus group sp. N14 | reverse complement strand
TCCCGTGGTGTAGTGGTTAACATGCCTGCCTGTCACGCAGGAGATCGCCGGTTCGACCCCGGTCGGGACCGCCATTTTATATAAAGAAAAGAACGAAACATGTTGTTTCGTATTTTTTTATTTGTTTTAACAAAAAACTAATAAAGACAGTCAAACTATCCTTAGGAAAACTCCTAAGGACTTTTTTATATATTCAAAACCTGTATAATAAAGAGCAGAGAACATTGTGAGTAAAGTAGGTGAAGTCTGTGAGTAAATATGAAATAACAACAAACTCTTCTGAGGAAACACAAAGATTATCAGAAAAACTAGGTGGACTTGTCGGGGCACAAGATGTAATTATTTTAGAAGGAGATCTAGGGGCTGGTAAGACAACTTTTACAAAAGGACTAGCAAAAGGTCTTGGAGTGAAAAGAGTTGTAAATAGTCCTACCTTTAATATTATTAAAGAATATAAAGGGAGATTGCCGCTATATCATATGGACGTGTATCGCTTAGCAGAAAGTGAAGAGGACTTAGGTTTTGATGAGTATTTCTACGGTGAAGGAATTACCGTAGTAGAATGGGCTCATTTAATAGAAGCATTTTTACCAAATGAGAAGTTACAAATTAGTTTATTCCATGCTGGAGATGATACAAGGAAAATTGTACTCGAGCCAATTGGAGATCGATATATTAGATTATGTGAGGAGCTATTACAAGATGAAAGTACTAGCAATTGACACTTCAAATTACGTAATGGGTGTATCCCTTATTGAGGAAGGAAACGTAATTGGGGAAATCATTACAAACTTAACAAAAAACCATTCTGTACGTCTTATGCCAGCTGTAGAGAAATTATTAAAAGAATGTGGTGTAAAACCGAAAGAATTAACTAAAATCGTTGTAGCTGCTGGACCTGGATCATATACAGGTGTTCGCATAGGTGTGACAGCTGCAAAAACATTAGCTTGGTCACTTCAAATACCAATTGTAGGTGTATCAAGTTTAGAAGTAGTGGCTGCAAACGGTGCTAATTTTGATGGATTAATCTGTCCTTTATTTGATGGAAGACGCGGACAAATTTATACTGGGTTATATACATATGAAGGAGAGCATTTAACTTCTATAGAAGAAGACCGAATCATCCTTATTGTAGACTGGTTGCAAATGTTAAAAGATACAGGAAAGCCTGTTTTATTTATTGGTAACGATATTAAACTGCACAAAGAGACGATTATCGAACATTTAGGCGGCCAAGCTGTATTTGCTCCCTTCACTAAAAATAACCCAAGACCAAGTGAGTTAGCTTTCTTAGGGTTACAAAAAGAAGAACAAGATGTACATTCATTTGTTCCTAGTTATCTTCGTTTAGCTGAAGCTGAAACAAAGTGGTTAGAAAGTCAAAACAAGTAGGAGCTTGCAGAAGATGGATATGATATTTAGAAAGATGGAACTCGATGATATCGCTCAAATTGTAGCTATTGAAGAAGCGTCTTTTTCAACTCCTTGGACTGCAGATGCCTTTCACCGTGAGTTAACGACGAATGAACATGCACATTATGTTGTGCTAGAAAAAGATGGTCGTGTAATTGGATATTGTGGATTGTGGATAATTATTGATGAATCACATATAACAAATGTAGCTATTTTGCCAGAATACAGAGGTCAAAAGCTAGGGGATGCTTTATTGAAAGAAGTTATTTCCGAAGCGAAAGATTTAGGGGTAAAAACAATGACACTTGAAGTACGTGTATCAAATGAAGTAGCAAAACAGTTATACAGAAAATACGGATTTCAAAATGGTGGAATTCGTAAACGATACTATGCAGACAATCAGGAAGATGGTCTCGTAATGTGGGTGAATATATAATGGAAAAAAATACGATTATACTTGGTATTGAAACAAGTTGTGATGAAACAGCAGTAGCAGTTGTTAAAAATGGAACGGAAATTATTGCGAATGTCGTTGCATCACAAATTGAAAGTCATAAACGTTTTGGCGGAGTTGTACCAGAGATTGCATCCCGTCATCATGTAGAAGAAATTACAGTTGTGTTAGAAGAAGCTTTAAAAGAAGCAAATATTACATTTGATGATATTGATGCAATTGCTGTAACAGAAGGACCTGGGTTAGTAGGAGCGCTTTTAATAGGGGTAAATGCAGCGAAAGCAGTGGCTTTTGCACATGATATTCCTCTAGTGGGTGTTCATCATATAGCTGGGCATATTTATGCGAACCGTTTAGTAAAAGAAGTTCAATTCCCACTACTATCACTTGTTGTATCTGGTGGACATACGGAGCTTGTTTATATGAAAGAACATGGTTCATTCGAAGTGATTGGTGAAACGAGAGATGATGCAGCTGGAGAGGCATATGATAAAGTAGCTCGAACATTATCCATGCCATATCCAGGTGGTCCTCACATTGATCGCCTTGCACATGAAGGGGAACCGACAATTGATTTGCCTCGTGCATGGCTAGAACCTGATTCGTATGATTTCAGTTTCAGTGGATTGAAATCAGCAGTTATCAACACTGTGCATAACGCAAAACAACGCGGGATAGAAATTGCACCGGAAGATTTAGCAGCAAGTTTCCAAGCGAGTGTAATAGATGTGCTTGTAACGAAAGCATCTCGTGCAGCAGAAGCGTATAACGTAAAGCAACTGCTTCTTGCTGGTGGAGTAGCTGCGAATAAAGGACTTCGCGCACGTTTGGAAGCGGAATTTGCGACAAAAGAAAATATCGAGCTAATTATTCCTCCACTATCTTTATGTACCGATAATGCAGCGATGATTGCAGCCGCAGGTACAATTGCATATGAACAAGGAAAACGTGCTACATTAGCTCTAAATGCAAATCCAGGATTAGATATTGAAGAATAGTTATGCACAAAATTAACCACAGCTTGTGGATAAAACCCATATTATCTGTTGATAATGTGGGTTTTATTGTGTATATAAAATGTTGATAACTTTTTTGGTGGTTGTGGATAATGTGGAAAAGTTATTTTGGGGTTTATTTTATAAAGGTGGATATGTGTATAAACCTGTGGATAAAGCAGATGAAGTCTGACCTTTGAATGAATTCTTTTTTGGGAAATAAATCGCAAGAAGATATCTCTAAAAAACATTTTGGAATGTGCCCTTATTATAGGGGCGAACTAACATTGTCAAACTTTGTCGGTAAATCGGTATGTCGTGTCGAATCGTTTATACCCCAGCTAGAAGATAAAAAGGATGTCGCATAGTCAAAAATCCCGACTTATGAGACATCCTTCTTATTCATACTCTTATAAATGTAATTCTTCCCATTCTGCCATACAAGCATCAAGTTGCTCTTGTAGTGTTTGCTTTTTCGTTGTAATTTCACTAGCCTTTTCATAATCTGCGTATATTTCTGGTAAGCAAAGTTGATCTTCTAACGTAGCAATTTCTTCTTCAAATTCTACAATATTTTGTTCTAGTTCCTCAATTTTTCGAGTGCGTTGACGTTCTAATTGTTTACGCTCTTTTTCTTCGAGATAATTTAATTTCTCTTGAGCTACAGTTTTTTGAACAGGTGCTTGGTTTTCTTGCTGTTCTTGTTGTTCAAATGCTGCGCGTTCAATCATTTCATTTTTCTTCTCCACATAGTAATCGTAATCGCCTAAATACTCTTGTGCACCTTCTGTTGACAACTCAACAACGGTCGTCGTTACACGATTAATAAAGTAGCGGTCATGTGAAACAAATAGAAGGGTGCCTGGATAATCAATTAAAGCATTCTCCAAAATTTCTTTACTATTTAAATCAAGATGGTTCGTAGGTTCATCGAGAATTAATAAATTCGATTTTTGCATCATAAGTTTTGCAAGAGCTAATCGAGCTTTTTGTCCACCACTAAGAGAAGATACTGGTTTTAGTACATCATCCCCTGTGAATAAGAAGTTACCTAATATCGTGCGAATTTCTTTTTCGGGCTGCAGTGGATATTCATCCCATAACTCATTTAAAACTCGCTTAGAAGATGTTAAGTTTGCTTGTTCTTGATCATAATAACCAACAGATACATTGGATCCGAAAGAAACATCACCATTTAATAGTGGTAACTTATTCACAAGTGATTTTAATAATGTGGATTTCCCAATTCCGTTTGGACCAACTAAAGCAACGCTATCCCCGCGAGTTAAGCGCATAGTTACATGTTCAATAATCGGATCATCATCATAGCCGATAGTTGCATCCTTTACTTGTAAAACATCATTTCCACTTTGTTTTTCGATATCGAAGTGGAAGGATGCTGACTTAGAATCACCTAAAGGTCTAGTCAATAATTCCATTCTATCTAATTGTTTACGACGGCTTTGAGCACGTTTTGTCGTAGATGCGCGAGCTATATTTTTTTGAACGAAATCCTCAAGCTTAGCGATTTCATCTTGTTGTTTTTCATAACGTTTCATGTCTTGCTCGTATAATGCTGATTTCAAGTCTAAATATTTACTGTAGTTACCAACAAATCGTCTGCTTTCTTTATTCGAAATTTCATATACTTGTGTAACGAGTTTATCTAAGAAATAACGGTCATGAGAAACGATTAGTATTGCGCCAGGATAGCCTTGTAAATATTGTTCAAGCCATGTTAATGTTTCGATGTCTAAATGGTTTGTAGGCTCGTCCAAAATAAGTAGGTCTGGTTTCGTTAATAATAATTTACCGAGAGCTAATCGTGTTTTTTGTCCACCACTTAATGTAGAAATCGTCGTCTGGTGCGTTTCAACTGGGAAGCCAAGACCACTTAAAATCGAGCGAATATCTGCTTCATATTGATATCCACCTTGATCTTTATAATCTAATTGCAATTGGTCATAATCAGCTAATAATCTTTCATATGTAGCCTCGTTTGAAAAGTTTTCTTCTTTTCCCATCTCTTGCTCTAGCCTTCGAAGTTTTGTCTCCATTTGCTGCAAGTGTGTAAAGACGGTTAACATTTCATCCCAAATTGTTAAAGATGTTTCTAACCCGGTATTTTGAGCTAAATATCCGATTGAGACATCTTTCGGTTTTATAATTTCGCCACCATCATGAGATAGCTCACCAGCTATTATTTTTAATAATGTAGATTTTCCGGCCCCATTTCGTCCGACTAATGCGATACGATCTTTCGTTTGAACTTCCAATTTTATGTTTGTAAGAATCGTTTCGGCACCGTATAATTTCGTAAGCGCGTTTACTTGTAATAAAATCAATGTTTTCACCTCAAATAATTTCTTAACTTTGCCATGTTTATATTTCTCAATCATACTAAAAATAGTGTATAGTTTAAAATAAAGAGAGAATACTTCTTCTCTTTATTATACAGGGAAATTCATGAGTGCTAAACTTCTGTATTTGATTCAAGTATATGAATAAAGATAGGAAGAGAGGAGAGGTTATATGGAGCAGCAAAAAATTCCACAGGCCACTGCCAAACGATTGCCTCTATACTATCGATTTATCCAAAACTTATCTCTTTCTGGTAAGCAACGTGTTTCATCAGCCGAATTGAGTGAAGCGGTAAAAGTTGATTCCGCAACGATTCGAAGAGATTTTTCATATTTTGGAGCGTTAGGGAAAAAAGGTTATGGATATAACGTAAATTATTTATTATCATTTTTCCGTGAAACACTCGACCAAGATGATATAACACGTGTAGCACTTATTGGAGTAGGTAATTTAGGGACCGCTTTCTTACATTATAATTTCACGAAAAACAATAATACAAAAATTGAAATGGCGTTTGATGTTAGTGAAGAGAAAGTCGGGACAGAAATCGGGGGCATTCCTGTATATCATTTAGATGAATTAGAAGAACGTTTATCAACTGATATACAAGTGGCAATATTAACAGTACCCGCTACAGTAGCACAATCTGTAGCAGATAGATTGGCAGAAACGAACGTGCATGGTATTTTAAATTTCACACCAGCGCGCTTAAATGTGTCAGATAATATAAGAATTCACCATATTGATTTAGCGGTAGAGTTACAAACACTTGTTTACTTTTTAAAGAATTATCCACAATAAAACGCAGAGGAAGCGACCTCTGCGTTTTATTATTGTTTTTTCTTTGTGAATTTAACTAAGATAAGGCGAAGTGCCAAATTAAAATCAATCGTTGCCATAACTGCAAATAGTATTGTCCACATATTCCAGATTGTATCTGTTACGTTCGTAATGGCGAAGCGTGTAAAGATACATCCTAGAAGGAAGTACAATGCAGCCATGAACAATGGTGAGTTCCTCATACTAAAAATCCTCCGATAAAGCCTTGCATTTTTTCAGCTTCTTTAATCATTTCTTGAATTTGTTCATTGCTCATTAAAACTTGAGCAACTGCAACTAATGTATTCATTGCAACATGAGCTGCGATAGGGACGATAATACGCTTCGTTTTTACATATAAAAAGGCGAATACGAGTCCCATAGAAGTGTATACCAATAAGTGAGTGAAATCAAAATGAATTGCTGCGAATACGAGAGAACTAATGATAGCAGCGATAAAGAAGTTAAACTTCTTATAAAGTGTACCAAATAAAATTTTTCTAAATACGATTTCTTCCAAAATAGGTCCTATTATAGAGATAACGATAAGGAACCAAGGTGTCGTTCTTGCGATATCCATAAGTCTTGCTGTATTTTCTGATCCAGGTTTAATTCCTAATACACGCATTTCTATCATACCGGCAATACTTTGTGAGAAAAATGCTAGGAAGAACCCGATAAAAATCCAACCAATCGTAGCTGGAACAGTAGAGCGCATTGTATCTAAACGTCTGTCACGAATATCTGTTCTAAGTAACCAAAGTACGATACATAATGCAATAAAGAAGCTAATGATTGCCCAGTGGCCAGTTATGAGTTGAAATTTCTCTTCTCTAGTAAATCCCCTGTTATCATAAAGTCCAGTTTTCAGCAGAAGTGGTAATCCAGCAATGGATGATAACTGCATTAAAATGTATGTAACGATAACCCACCAATATTGTTTTTTCAAATGGTTTAACCATCCTTTCTAACTCTAGTGTATGAGATAAGGTAGGATAACATGTAAGTATGCTACCTACGATATAAACTTCACTTAAATTATGTTTTTTTCGTAAATCCTTATTTGAAATTATAATAGAAGACAGGAGAAAGTTGTGTGTATAGCGAAAACAACTTAGGGTGTCCTTTCATATTGTAACATACGAGTAGTGGAAACAACGATTCATATAGTAAAGGTAGAAGAAGAGGGACTCTATATAGAAAAGTGTATAGCTTAATTTGCGAAAAAATTATGATTTTTTTACTTGCAAAAGAAATTGAGATTATTTATTATTATAAGTGTGTTAGCACTCGAGTGACTTGAGTGCTAATAAATAAAATTTACATAACACAATGAGGAGGTTATTGTTCATGCTAAAGCCATTAGGTGATCGCGTTGTAATTGAGCTTGTTCAAGCAGAAGAAAAAACAGCAAGTGGTATTGTATTACCAGACACTGCAAAAGAAAAACCACAAGAGGGTAAAGTTATTGCAGTAGGTACTGGTCGAGTGCTTGAAAATGGTGAGCGTGTTGCTCTAGAGGTAGCTGCAGGTGATCTTATCATCTTCTCAAAATATGCAGGTACTGAAGTAAAATATGAAGGTACTGACTACTTGATTTTACGTGAAAGTGACATTTTAGCAGTTATCGGTTAATTATATAAATCTTAAAAAATTCAAGGGGGTCAATTATTATGGCAAAAGATATTAAATTTAGTGAAGAAGCACGTCGTTCGATGCTTCGCGGTGTCGACACTCTTGCAAACGCAGTAAAAGTAACGCTTGGACCAAAAGGTCGTAACGTTGTACTTGAGAAAAAATTTGGTTCACCACTTATTACAAATGATGGTGTAACAATCGCAAAAGAAATCGAATTAGAAGATGCATTCGAAAACATGGGTGCAAAATTAGTAGCAGAAGTTGCTAGCAAAACAAATGATGTAGCTGGTGACGGAACAACAACTGCAACTGTATTAGCACAAGCTATGATTCGTGAAGGTCTTAAAAACGTAACAGCTGGTGCGAACCCAATGGGTCTTCGTAAAGGTATCGAAAAAGCTGTTACTGCTGCAATTGCAGAATTAAAAGAGATTTCTAAACCAATCGAAGGCAAATCTTCTATCGCACAAGTAGCTGCTATTTCTGCAGCTGACGAAGAAGTAGGTCAATTAATCGCTGAAGCAATGGAGCGCGTTGGTAACGACGGCGTTATTACTTTAGAAGAATCTAAAGGATTTACAACAGAATTAGACGTAGTAGAAGGTATGCAATTTGATCGTGGATATGCATCTCCTTACATGATTACTGATTCTGACAAAATGGAAGCAGTTCTTGATAACCCATACATCTTAATTACTGATAAGAAGATTTCTAACATCCAAGAAATCTTACCAGTATTAGAGCAAGTGGTACAACAGGGTAAACCACTTCTTATCATCGCTGAAGACGTAGAAGGCGAAGCTTTAGCTACATTAGTAGTGAACAAACTTCGTGGTACATTCAATGTAGTAGCTGTTAAAGCTCCTGGATTTGGTGACCGTCGTAAAGCAATGCTAGAAGATATCGCAATCTTAACTGGTGGCGAAGTAATCACTGAAGAATTAGGTCGTGATTTAAAATCTGCTACAATTGAATCTTTAGGACGCGCTGGTAAGGTTGTTGTAACGAAAGAAAATACAACTGTAGTTGAAGGTATCGGAAATTCACAACAAATCGAAGCTCGCATCGGTCAAATCCGCGCGCAATTAGAAGAAACTACTTCTGAATTCGATCGTGAAAAATTACAAGAGCGTCTTGCAAAACTTGCAGGTGGCGTAGCAGTAATTAAAGTAGGTGCAGCAACTGAAACTGAGTTAAAAGAGCGCAAACTTCGCATTGAAGATGCACTTAACTCAACTCGTGCAGCAGTAGAAGAAGGTATCGTTGCGGGTGGTGGTACTTCACTTATGAACGTATACACGAAAGTAGCTTCTATCGTAGCTGAAGGCGACGAAGCAACAGGTATCAACATCGTACTTCGCGCACTAGAAGAGCCAGTTCGTCAAATCGCAATCAACGCTGGTCTAGAAGGATCTGTAGTTGTAGAGCGTCTAAAAGGCGAAAAAGTAGGCGTTGGTTTCAACGCAGCTACTGGCGAGTGGGTTAACATGCTTGAAACTGGTATCGTAGATCCAGCTAAAGTAACTCGCTCTGCACTTCAAAACGCAGCATCTGTTGCAGCTATGTTCTTAACAACTGAAGCTGTAGTTGCTGACAAGCCAGAACCAAATGCACCAGCAATGCCTGACATGGGCGGCATGGGCATGGGCGGTATGGGCGGAATGATGTAATTCCGTTTGCTCGAAAAACATCCATTTCTATATAGAAATGGATGTTTTTTTATGTTTTTTAGAAAAGGAAATGAATTTCTGTAGAATTTTGTCGCTTTCTCTCTTGACCATATCGATACTTCATTGTTAGAATCTAGGAAGATAATATAAAACGATCCTTCATATATCCTCAAAGATAAGGTTTGAGAGTCTCTACCGGGTTACCGTAAACAACCTGACTATGAAGGCAGTGTGTCTTATATTTATAAAGAGCGGAGACTATCTTTCTTTATAAAGCCAGACCCCTGCCTTTTCTTTGTTATGAGACTAGAGGCGGAGGACTGGCTTTTTTTATTATATTAGTAATGCTTTTTGCCAAATTGGTGAAAATATTTATATACGAGAACTAACGTTGGGGTGATTATTTTGAAGAAGCAGCATGATACAATTATCGTTTTAGATTTTGGGAGTCAGTACAATCAGTTAATAGCACGTCGAATTCGTGAGTTTGGTGTATACAGTGAACTTCATCCACATACAATTACTGCAGAAGAAATTAAAGCAATGAATCCAAAAGGGATTATCTTCTCTGGTGGACCAAATAGTGTATACGGTGAAGGTGCATTACATTGTGATGAAAAAATCTTTGAACTAGGATTACCGATCTTCGGTATTTGTTACGGTATGCAGCTTATGACGCAACACTTCGGTGGTAAAGTAGAACGTGCAAACCACCGTGAGTACGGAAAAGCTGTTCTTAAAGTAGAGAACGAATCAAAATTATATGCGAACCTTCCAGAAGAGCAAGTTGTATGGATGAGCCATGGTGACTTAGTAACTGGTTTACCTGAAGGATTCGTAGTAGATGCAACAAGTGAGTCTTGTCCAATTGCTGGTATGAGCAATGAAGACAAAAACTTATACGGTGTACAATTCCACCCAGAAGTACGTCATTCTGAGCACGGTAACGATTTAATTAAAAACTTCGTATTCGGCGCATGTGGTTGTTCTGAAGGATGGAACATGGAGAACTTTATCGAAGTAGAATTAGAGAAAATCCGTGAAACTGTTGGAGACAAAAAAGTACTATGCGCACTTAGCGGCGGTGTAGACTCTTCTGTTGTAGCAGTATTAATTCATAAGGCAATCGGTGACCAATTAACATGTATTTTCGTTGACCACGGTTTACTTCGTAAAGGTGAAGCAGAAGGCGTTATGAAAACATTCAGCGAAGGTTTCCACATGAACGTTATTAAAGTGGATGCACAAGAACGCTTCATGAACAAGTTAAAAGGTGTAGAAGATCCAGAACAAAAACGTAAAATCATCGGTAATGAATTCATTTACGTATTTGATGATGAAGCTTCTAAATTACAAGGAATGGACTTCCTAGCGCAAGGTACACTTTATACAGACATCGTTGAAAGTGGTACAGCAACTGCACAAACAATTAAATCTCACCATAACGTTGGTGGTCTTCCAGAAGACATGCAGTTCAAATTAATTGAGCCTTTAAACACGTTATTTAAAGATGAAGTACGTGTATTAGGATCAGAACTAGGAATTCCTGATGAAATCGTATGGCGTCAACCATTCCCAGGCCCTGGTCTTGGTATTCGTGTATTAGGTGAAATCACAGAAGAGAAATTAGAAATCGTTCGTGAATCTGATGCGATTTTACGTGAAGAAATTATTAAAGCGGGCTTAGACCGTGAAGTTTGGCAATACTTCACTGCGCTTCCTGGTATGCGTAGCGTAGGTGTTATGGGTGACGAGCGTACTTACGATTACACAGTAGGTATCCGCGCAGTAACATCTATCGACGGTATGACAGCTGACTGGGCACGTATCCCTTGGGACGTATTAGAGAAAATCTCTGTACGTATCGTAAACGAAGTAAAACACGTTAACCGTATCGTGTATGATATAACAAGTAAGCCACCAGCAACGATTGAGTGGGAATAGTATTATAAAAAAAGATCCATCTATTGCTCATGCATAGATGGATCTTTTGTGTTTTGCTCTTAATACGAACGAAAATACAAAAGTTTATAAAAATGTTCGTTTTTAAATTGACAAAACTACTTCGTCGAGTTAATATGAGTATGTAATTCAAACGAAAAGTGAATATTATGCCGTCGTATAATATCGGGGATATGGCCCGAAAGTTTCTACCTAGCTACCGTAAATGGCTTGACTACGAGGCGTTTAGATAAAGATGAGGGGGAACTTGTCTTTATTCATAGAACGCTTCCATGTATATGCAATGGAAGCCTTTTTTATTTTTAATAGATAAAAGAGGGCTAGGGAGATTACGGCGAGTAATCATATAACGGGGGAAACGTAAGATGAAACGCTATTTTCAGTTTGATGAACTCGGTACAAATTATAAAACAGAGTTCATAGCAGGTTTAACGACATTTTTATCTATGGCTTATGTATTATTTGTCAATCCTGCTACGCTGTCACTTGGAAATGTTAAAGGGTTACCGGCAGGTACAGGAATGGATCCAGGTTCAGTATTCGTTGCTACAGCATTAGCAGCAGCGATTGGTTCGCTAATTATGGGGATATTCGCGAAGTATCCGATTGCTTTGGCGCCCGGTATGGGAATTAACGCATTCTTTGCTTATACGGCAGTGTTAACGATGGGTATTCCGTGGCAAACAGCAATTGCTGGGACATTAATGTCAGGTATTATCTTTATTATTCTTACAGCTTCAGGTATTCGTGAAAAAATCATTAATGCAATTCCATCAGAGTTAAAGTTTGCAGTAGCGGCAGGTATCGGATTGTTTATTGCTTTCCTTGGATTCCAAAATGCCGGAATTATCGTGAAAAATGATGCTGTTCTTGTTGGATTGGGGGATTTAACAAAGGGCACAACGTTACTAGCAATCTTCGGGGTTGTTACTACAATCATCTTCATGATTAAGAAAGTTAATGGTGCGGTGTTCTACGGTATGATTCTTACAGCAATTTTAGGAGTAGCGACAGGATTAATTGATACTCCGAAAGCTGTAGTGGGAGCAATACCGAGTCTAGAACCAACGTTCGGTGTGGCGTTAACTCATTTCGGAGATATTTTCACTGTTCAAATGGTGATTGTTATTATAACGTTCTTCTTCATCGATTTCTTTGATACAGCAGGTACACTTGTAGCGGTTGCGAATCAAGCAGGATTAATGAAGAACAATAAATTACCACGTGCAGGAAAAGCATTATTTGCAGATGCGATTGCAACTGTAATCGGTGCAATCTTAGGTACATCAACAACAACGTCTTACATTGAATCTTCTGCTGGGGTAGCGGCGGGTGGACGTTCTGGATTTACAGCAGTTGTAACAGCAGGGTTCTTCTTGCTAGCGCTATTCTTCTCACCACTATTAAGCGTTGTGACACCAGCTGTAACAGCGCCAGCGTTAATTATTGTAGGGATCTTGATGGTTTCATCTTTAGGAGAAATTGATTGGAAGAAATTCGAGATTGCAGTACCAGCATTCTTTACTATCATTTCAATGCCACTTACGTATAGTATCGCAACAGGAATTGCGATCGGGTTTATCTTCTATCCAATTACAATGGTAGTAAGTGGTCGCCGTAAAGAGATTCATCCAATTATGTATGTTATGGGAGTTTTATTCGTACTATATTTCATCTACGTTCGTAAATAAAAGGGGTTTTTTGAAAGGTCTAGACTTAAGGGGAGTCTAGACCTTTTTTGCGTCTTCAGAAAAACTTAAGGATTTCCGAGCGTTTTTCTTCAGAAGTTTTCCTATAATAGAAGTTAGGGATTAAAAAAGTGATGGGGGAGATATTGTGGCAAATGAAACAATACTTGTCGTAGATGATGAAAAAGAAATTAGGAATCTTATTACAATCTATTTAAAGAATGAAGGATATAAAGTACTGCAAGCAGGAGACGGAGAAGAAGGGTTACGTCTCCTGGAAGAAAATGAAGTGCATCTAGTCGTATTAGATATTATGATGCCGAAAGTAGACGGTATCCATATGTGTATGAAAGTAAGGGAAGAAAAAGAAATGCCAATTATTATGCTTTCTGCGAAAACGCAAGATATGGATAAGATTTTAGGACTAACAACGGGTGCAGATGATTACGTAACGAAGCCGTTTAATCCGTTAGAGTTAATCGCAAGAATTAAATCTCAGTTACGCCGTTATATGAAAATGAATGGTTTCACTATACAAAATGAGGACGAGCTAGAAATTGGAGAGATGAAAATAAACATCTCAACCCATAAAGTTATTGTGGATGGAGAAGAAGTGAAACTGACCCCGAGGGAATTTTCGATTTTAGAATTACTAGCTCGTAATCCGGGTATGGTCTTTAGCGCGGAACAAATTTATGAAAAGGTTTGGAACGAAAGATCTTTCCAGTCGGATAACACGGTAATGGTTCATATTAGGAAAGTACGTGAAAAGATTGAGGAGAATCCAAGGAAACCTAGATATATAAAAACAGTATGGGGAGTGGGGTATAAGATTGAAAAAGATATTTAATCCATTTACTTATGTAAGAAAAACAAGACAATTAATTGAGAAATTAGTAAAGGGCGTACGGAAGAGTATAAGAATTCAATTGATTACTACTTTTGCTGCTTGTGCGTTATTAGGAGTTTTGTCAGCAAAGGCAGCTGCGCCATTTTTTGAGAATGCGAATCGTCAAGCGACTATCGATTATCGGGCTGGTATGGAACGAATTAATCACCAAGCTCAAGGAGCAGCAAATAGTTCGGTTCATGAAAATAAATTAGAAGCTATATCCAATATGATCGAAATGGAGAATCAAAATTTAGAGCGAGGATCTAGAGCTTTAAAAATATTGGTTACTGATGAGAGTGGTAAAGTTTTATATAAAACGAAGCAGGCGCAAGAAGAGCAAATCGATTTGCATAATACGATTCGTAATGCAGCATCATTTGCGATTAACTATTCAAATGGTCGAGATGTATTTGAAAATACGAGAAAAGAATTTATAGCTTTTTCACCTATTACAATAGAAGATAAGAATTTGTATATGTTCGTTAGTGGAATACCAGATGGTGTAGTAATGTATGATACGCAAGAAGGACCATTCCCATTTTTAATTGGTGTACTCGTGTTCATTTTCTCTTTCTTCTATATAACAAAGAGAAAGATGAAGCAAATTGAAGCGATGGCACAAGGTGTAAAGGAAATAGAAAAAGGAAACTTAGCGTACCGTATTGAGAAGAAAGGTGAAGATGAGATTGCGTCTTTAACTGAGAATATTAATAATATGGCGGAAGAGCTTATGGATAATATAGAAAAGGAACGTAAATTAGAGAAGCAAAAGAATGAGCTTATTACGAATGTATCTCACGATTTACGTACACCGCTGACTTCTATTATGGGTTACTTGCGATTACTTAGAGATTCTAAATATGAAAATAAAGAACAACATGATGAGTATACGAGAATTGCTTTTGCGAAGTCGGAGCAGTTAAAGAACTTAATAGAAGATTTATTTGAGTATACGAAGTTAACAAATGAGCAAGTTGTATTGGAAAAACAAGAGGTTTGTATAAATGAGTTATTGGAGCAATTAATAGAAGAGTTAGTACCGCAGGCAGAAGAGCATGGACTTACGTTTGTTAAGAAGTTTCCTGAGGAACGTACCTATGCAGCGATTGATTCGGAAAAGATGGTCCGTGTGTTTGATAATCTATTAATGAACGCGATTAAGTATAGTAAAGATGATGGGGAGATAAAGGTTTCTCTTCAAAGGCAGCGCCGGGATATACAAATTGTAATTGCGAATCATAGTGAAGAGTTTACGAGAGAAGAGTTAGGGAGTTTATTTGAACGCTTTTATAAGAAAGATCAATCTAGAAGTAGAGTAACAGAAGGATCGGGACTTGGATTAGCGATTGCGAAAAGTATTGTTGAGTTGCAAGGTGGTAGTATTCGAGCTGAATATGAGGATGGTATTATTCAGTTTATCGTCTCGTTACCAATTATAGAAAAATAATAAACGAATAGAATGGTATATGATAAAAAGGCTTATTTTAAAGGGGATAAGCCTTTTTATATTTTTTTAGAAAAACATGTTGACGATTAAGGTTTAGAGGTGTAATATAGAACAAGTCGCCGATGCAATAACGCAAAGCGCGGCAAACGAAATAAAAAACTTGGTTGACATTAACTAACGAAGATGTTAACATAAGGAAGTCGCAAATGAGCGACCGAGTAGTTCTTTGAAAACTGAACGAAACAAACAACGTGAAACGTCAATTTTTATTTTTAGATGCTAGACAAACTAACT
>NZ_JAEHBQ010000042.1:0-16681 GCF_016483555.1 Bacillus cereus group sp. N14 | reverse complement strand
TATGAATACAGAGCGAAGAATGACAAGTGTCCATTCCGGCAGGTGAGACATAGTCATTTCCTCCAGTCTACTTAAAACCCTTTATATTGAGGTTCTTCACGTTCTAATACTGAAACTCTATTCTGTAAATCAGCGATGACACTGTCCATTTCTAACATACATTCATGGAATACGCGTTTTGCTTCGTCATCTGTGGAATTTAGCGAAAGAGAGCTTAAGCTTGCTTGAGCGCCCCTGACACTAGCAAGGCAGGTTTTAACGCTAGCGATAACTGTCATACAAACACCTCTTATCCTTTCGGTTTGAATAGCAATGCGCCAATAAAGCCGAAAATAATAGCTGCGGATACACCGGCGCTCGTTACTTTAAACATTCCCGTAATGACACCGACGATGCCGTGTTTTGCAGCTTCTTCCATTGCGCCGTGAACGAGGGCATTACCGAAACTTGTAATAGGTACAGTTGCCCCGGCTCCAGCAAAGTCGATTAATGGTTCATACAGGTTGAATCCGTCCAGTATAGCACCGGCAACAACGAGTGTTGCCATTGTATGAGCGGGTGTTAGCTTGCCGACATCAAACATAAGTTGGCCAATTACACATATGAGTCCGCCAATGACGAAAGCCCAGAAAAAAATCATTGCGTTGCACCTCCAAATTCAATCGAAACGGCGTGAGCGATACACGGAATCGTTTCTTCTTGTTGGAATGTAAGTGGAGATAGTAAAGCGCCTGTCGCAACGACAAGTATTTTTTTGAATTCTCCCCTTTTCATTCGGTTTAATAAATGACCGTACACGACTGTTGCGGAACATCCTGGTCCACTAGCACCAGCTATGACAGGTTGCCCCTCTCTATAGATGAGTAGCCCGCAATCTTGAAACTGTTCGCTTGTCACTTTTGTTCCGTGTTTATGTAGTAAGTCATAAGCAATTTCGCGTCCGACATGTCCTAGGTCGCCTGTTACGATTAAATCGTAGTAAGAGGCATCAATTTGGCGTTCGCGTAAGTGGGCTTCAATTGTATCGACGGCGGCTGGAGCCATCGCACCGCCCATATTAAATGGATCCGTTAATCCCATATCAACCACTCGTCCGATTGTTGCAGATGTTACCCTAGGGCCATGTCCAGTGTCACTTAAAATAGCCGCGCCTGCCCCGGTTACTGTCCACTGTGCAGTAGGGGGTTTTTGACCGCCGTATTCAGTTGGATAGCGGAATTGTTTTTCAACCGCAGTGTTATGGCTGGATGCCCCAGTTAATAAATATTTTGCGCCTTTTGCATTTACGATACTTGCCCCAAGTGCTAAACCTTCCATAGAAGTAGAACAAGCACCGAATAATCCGAGGTAAGGAGTGCCAAGTGTACGGCAAGCAAAGCTTGTAGGGGTAATTTGATTAATTAAATCTCCTGCAAGTACGAATTGGATATCATCTTTACGAAGTTCTGCTTTTTCAGTAGCGCGGCTACAAGCTTCTTCGAACAAAATTTTATGTGCTTTTTCATAGGAATCTTGGCCGAGCCATAAATCTTCATGAAGGATATCGAAGTCTTCTGGAATTTTCCCTTTTGCTTCAAACGGCCCACCAACGACTCCTGTCGAAATAATAACTGGTTTGTTTTCAAATACCCACGTTCGGTGTCCTTGTAACATTTATAGCCCTCCCCATTGAACGAGAATCGTTTTAATAAGCGCGATGACGAAAGCCGAAAATACACCAAACAAAATAACGGATCCAGCTAATTTAAACATGTTACCGCCAACACCAAGGACGAATCCTTCTGTACGGTGTTCGATACATGCGGCAATAACAGAGTTACCAAATCCAGTGACGGGTACAGCTGTGCCTGCCCCGGCAAACTGTCCAAGACGATCGTAGACGCCAAATCCCGTCAGTAGCATGGAGATAAAAATAAGAGTTGCAACGGTAGGGTTCCCGGCAGAGCGTTCAGTGAAATCAAAATAAGTAATATAAAAGGTGGAAATCAGTTGGCCTATTAGACAAATTAATCCTCCGACGAGAAAAGCTTTTATACAATTTTTAAAAACGGGGCGCTTCGGTTCGCGCTGTTGTTCGAATTTTTTATATTCTTGTTGTACAGGTGTTAAGTTTTTATCTTTACTAGACATTTGAATCCTTCCTTCTCTATTAGAAAGCTTAAATATTAGATCCCATTTCTGATTGAATGAGTTTCAATTGTTTTTTGATGCCATCTTTACTTACTTTCTTTTTCTTAATTTTGGTTTCAAGTTCTTCTATGAGCATAAAGATCTTTTTGTCTGTACTTACACGAATATTGAAAGTAGGGTTTTCATCACTTAGTTTCTTTTTTAATTTACTTCGTAAAGGTTTTAAACCAAATCTTTCGTGATGTTCAGGCTTGACGGCTATGTAAAGATCTAAATTTGTATTAACTGCGGTAGCTTCTATAATTCCTTCCATAGCAAGAGCTTTTTTCTTAGCGTCTTGCGATATAGATTGATTAAAGGATTCTGTACTCATTTTTGTTAATTTAGGGCCCTTGTCTTCTTCCGTTCGTTTAGCTTCTTCTTTCTTTACCTTTTTATCTAACGGGCTATTATCACATCCGGTAAGTGAACCGAATAGGAGCATAAATAACGCGGTTATGATTCCGAGTTTTCGCATTATAATCATTCCATTTCTATTGCAATATGTAATGTGATAGAAAAAGGATGACTGCATATCATCCTTTTTCTATTTCACAGCATGACGAATCCGTTATTGCTGTGAGTATTGTGGTTCTTCCTGTTGGACTTCTTCAACGCGTGGGTTTAAAGAATCGATAATCGTTTGTGTTTGCTCTGCAGCTGTTTGGAAAAGTTGCTTTGCTTGTTGGTTATCCGTATCAAGAGCGAATCCCTCTAAGCTAGCTTGTGCACTTTTTAATCCAGAAACAGTTTGCTTTAACTTTGTAATTACAGTCATTGAATGAAGCCCCCTTTGGAATATCAATTCAAAGATTATAATTTGTGAGTTGGGGTGAATTTATGATTGGAAAATTTAGGTTAAAAAATGTGTTTCTATACTTTAGGCTAAGGTGCATAAAGGATGAAAGGGGATATTTTTATTGATTTAGATGGATTTTATTGCTATTATTATGAGAAGAAAATGATGTGTTTTTTATAATCATGCGCCCATAGCTCAGTCGGATAGAGCGGTGGTTTCCGGTACCACGTCTGTCGGGGGTTCGAATCCCTCTGGGCGCGTCAAAAAGTCCTAACTTACGTTTTGTAGGTTAGGAC
Source organism: Bacillus cereus group sp. N14 (assembly GCF_016483555.1). NCBI lineage: Bacteria > Bacillati > Bacillota > Bacilli > Caryophanales > Bacillaceae > Bacillus > Bacillus cereus group sp. N14. The sequence goes on along the minus strand of NZ_JAEHBQ010000042.1, from coordinate 13,417 downwards.
TTTTTTTATTTCCCTCTTGTTATATCTAGTAATAAGATTTACTATTAGTACTTGGTTATAATAATGTTTTGCTTTATTATTTTCTTTCAATATTATTCAAATTTCGGTTGTAAGTTGTAAATCTCATTAATACATATAAATTAATAATATTTTGGAATGGGTGTCTGTGATAGCATTCTCCTTTTACCAAACTTATTGTACAATAGAAACAAGGGGGAGATTAGTTTGAAGGCAAGTCTTTTACAAGAACAAAGCTTACGTTTGGCAATGACACAAGAGTTAAGGCAAGCGATTACAATGCTCCAGTATAATGTACAAGAATTATCGGAGTTTTTGTATGAGCAATCGTTAGAGAATCCCCTTATTGAGTTAGGTGGTTTTGAGAGGGAGAAGAAAAAGAGCTCTAACAACAGTAAAAGTACCAGCAAACAAGTCGAGAATCAGATGGAAATCTACAGTGTGGATTCAACAACGATTCAGCAACATTTATTAAATCAAATACAGTATTATAAAATAGATGAAGAAGAGCGAAAAATAGCTTCTTTCATTATTATGAACATGGATGGAAATGGGTATTTACAAGAAACGAACGAAGAGTTAGCGGATCTCCTTTCCGCACCGATTCATGAAGTCGCCCGCTTTGTAGAGCTTGTCCAATCACTCGAGCCAGCAGGGGTAGGAGCTCGTAATATTCAGGAATGTCTAACTTTACAATTGAAGCGCTTACAAAGGCGGAATGGATTAGCAGAAGAGGTTATAGAGGATCACTTCGCTTATTTCGTGAAGAAGGATTGGCGAAAGCTCGTTCAAGTGTTGAAGTGTAGTAATGAAGAATTGCAAACAGCGGTGAACTGTATTACGTCATTACAGCCGAAACCAGGTCTTGCGTTTTCTTCTGATAAACCACTTTATATCGTGCCTGATATGGCGGTGAAAAAAGATGGTGATCGTCTCGTTTTACAAATGAACGAGAGAAATATGCCGAGAATTGAAATTCATTCTGAGTATAGTGCGCTTCTGAATAATAGTGAAAGTGAAGTAGCATCTTACGTATCAGAAAAGTATCAGCATGTGCAGTGGATTATGCGTAGTTTAAAACAGAGAAAACAGACGCTTCTGCAAGTGATGACTATTATTATGGAAAAACAACGTGATTTCTTCTGGGAAGGTCCAGAATATTTAAAACCGCTTGCTTTAAAAGAGGTGGCGGAAGAGTTAGGTGTGCATGAATCTACAATTAGTCGTGCAACGCGAAATAAATATGTGCAAACACCACACGGTTTATTTGAGATGAAATCGTTCTTTAGCAATGCCGTTTCGACTACTGAAGATGAAGCTGTTTCTACAAAGCGTGTGAAACGATTTATCCAAACACTTGTTGAGGCAGAGAATAAGAAAAAGCCACTTTCAGATCAAAAGATTTCAAAATTATTAGAAGAAGAGCATGAAATCGTTATTTCTCGAAGAACAGTGGCGAAGTATAGAGAACAAATGCACATTCCAGCGTCATCATTACGAAAAACGATCGGATAGGTGAAGAATATGAAAGTTGTACTGTATACAAAAAAAGATTGTGGCCTTTGCGTGCAGGTGAAACAGGTTTTACAGGAAGTACAATATGAATATTCTTTTCAAATCGAGGAAATAGATATATATGAAGATAATGACCTTTTGGAGAAGTATCATTTAATGATTCCGGTTGTAGAAATAGGCGGGAAACAGGTAGAATATGGTAACATTCACAAAGGTGTCATAATAAACTATATAAAGAATGCAGTTAAGAGTTGAATAAGTTTCTATCTCCTGTTACAATAATACACGTAGCAGGGATTATTTTTTTAACCTATGTGGGACACAAAATGTCACTACGGGACGTAAAGTGACCACAAGGAAAAATGAACCAATGTAGTGAGGAGAAAAGATATGCGCTCATGGATTCAGAACACAAAAAAATTATTACCTGATCTGCTACCTGTTATGCAAACGAGAATGCAAATTCTTCAATACATTAGGCTCATGCAGCCGATTGGAAGAAGAAATTTGTCAGCAAGTCTCGGTATGACAGAACGAGTATTGCGAAGTGAAGTTCAAGTTTTGAAAGAACAAAACTTAGTTCACGTCGCTTCTTCTGGAATGACTTTGACAGAAGAAGGAACAGCTTTAGTTCTTGCATTGGAAGACTTTATGAAAGAAATTTCCGGGTTAAAGGTTTTAGAAAAGCAACTTAAGGAAACATTAGACTTGGATGAAGTTTTCGTTGTCCCTGGTGATAGTGATGAATCACCTTGGGTCAAACTGGAGATGGGCCGTGCTTGTGTGACTTGTATAAAAGACCGTCTGACAGTGAATAATATCGTTGCTGTGGCTGGAGGAACTACGCTAGCTGCTGCTGCGGACATGATGCAGCTTGATTGCAAAGATTTACATATGCTATTTGTCCCAGCGCGTGGTGGAATTGGAGAGGGTGTTGAATTAGAAGCCAATACCATTTGTGCCAAGATGGCGCAAAATACGATGAGTAATTATCGCTTATTGTATGTTCCAGACCATGTTAGTAGCGAAGCATATGCGTCTATTGTGACAGAGCCTTCCGTGAAAGAAGTTCTTGAGTTGATTCGATCTTCCAATATCGTCATTCATGGAATAGGTGATGCGTTAACAATGGCACGTCGCAGAAATACTTCAGAAGCAGATTGGTTAAAGATTCAAGCAAGCGAAGCAGTAGGCGAAGCTTTCGGTTACTACTTTAATGAACAAGGAAATGTTGTTCATAAAGTAAGAACAGTTGGTATGCAACTTGAGGATTTACAACATGTATCTCACGTTGTTGCGGTCGCTGGAGGTTCTTCAAAGGCAAAGGCAATACAGGCTGTAATTAAACAAGGGCACACTTCAATTCTAATTACAGATGAAGGTGCAGCAAAACAGTTAACAAAGGGTATTACCCTTTAATATAATCCCCCAAGGAGGAAATTCAAATGACTAAAATTGGTATTAATGGATTTGGACGTATCGGACGTAACGTATTCCGCGCAGCTCTTAACAACTCTGAGGTAGAAGTAGTAGCAATCAACGACTTAACAGATGCTAAAACATTAGCTCACCTTTTAAAATATGACACAGTTCACGGAACTTTAAATGCAGAAGTATCTGCTAACGAAAACAGCATCGTTGTTAACGGTAAAGAAATTAAAGTTATCGCTGAGCGTGACCCAGCTCAATTATCATGGAGCGACTACGGAGTAGAAGTAGTAGTAGAATCTACTGGCCGTTTCACTAAAAAATCAGACGCTGAAAAACACTTAGGTGGATCAGTTAAGAAAGTTATCATCTCAGCTCCAGCTTCTGACGAAGATATCACTGTAGTTATGGGTGTTAACCACGAACAATATGATGCAGCTAACCACAACGTAGTATCTAACGCTTCTTGTACTACAAACTGTCTAGCTCCATTCGCTAAAGTATTAAACGAAAAATTCGGCGTAAAACGCGGAATGATGACAACAATTCACTCTTACACTAACGACCAACAAATCTTAGACTTACCACACAAAGATTTACGTCGTGCTCGTGCAGCAGCTGAAAACATGATCCCAACATCTACTGGTGCAGCTAAAGCTGTAGCATTAGTATTACCAGAACTTAAAGGTAAATTAAACGGTGGCGCTGTACGTGTTCCAACTGCTAACGTTTCTCTTGTTGACTTAGTTGTTGAACTTGACAAAGAAGTAACAGTTGAAGATGTAAACGCAGCATTCAAAGCAGCAGCTGAAGGCGAATTAAAAGGTATCCTTGGATACAGCGAAGAGCCATTAGTATCTATCGACTATAACGGATGTACAGCTTCTTCTACAATCGATGCATTATCTACAATGGTAATGGAAGGTAACATGGTTAAAGTACTTTCTTGGTACGATAACGAAACTGGTTACTCTAACCGCGTAGTAGACCTAGCAGCATACATGACTTCTAAAGGTCTTTAATTCTTAATTATATAAGTAATCAATGACAAAACGAGGGAGAGGGTTTGTTCCCTCTCTCTCTTCTTTCGTTTTAAAAGCAAATGTGTTAAGCTTTTGAGTGGGTTTTGTCAATCCTAACTAGTAGTCGGAGGGAAATCCAATGAACAAAAAATCAATTCGTGACGTAGATTTAAAAGGTAAGCGTGTATTTTGCCGCGTTGATTTCAACGTACCTATGAAAGAAGGCAAAATTACAGATGAAACTCGTATCCGTGCAGCTCTTCCTACAATTCAATATTTAGTAGAGCAAGGTGCGAAAGTTATTTTAGCAAGTCACTTAGGCCGTCCAAAAGGTCAAGCAGTAGAAGAATTACGTCTTACTCCAGTAGCAGCACGTTTAGGCGAGCTTCTTGGTAAAGATGTTAAAAAAGCAGACGAAGCATTCGGACCAGTTGCACAAGAAATGGTTGCAGCAATGAACGAAGGCGACGTATTAGTTCTTGAAAACGTACGTTTCTATGCGGGCGAAGAAAAGAACGATGCAGAACTTGCGAAAGAATTTGCAGCTCTTGCTGATATCTTCGTAAACGATGCATTCGGTGCAGCTCACCGTGCTCACGCTTCTACAGCAGGTATCGCAGACTACCTACCAGCAGTATCTGGATTATTAATGGAAAAAGAGTTAGATGTACTTGGAAAAGCACTTTCTAACCCAGAACGTCCATTCACAGCTATCATTGGTGGTGCGAAAGTAAAAGATAAAATCGGTGTAATTCGTCATCTATTAGACAAAGTAGATAACTTAATCATCGGTGGCGGACTTGCTTACACATTCGTTAAAGCTTTAGGTCATGAAATTGGTCTATCTCTATGTGAAGACGACAAGATCGAACTAGCTAAAGAATTTATGCAACTTGCAAAAGAAAAAGGCGTAAACTTCTACATGCCAGTTGATGTTGTAATCACAGAGGAATTCTCTGAAACTGCAACAACTCAAATCGTAGGTATCGACTCTATCCCTTCTAATTGGGAAGGCGTGGACATCGGTCCTAAAACACGTGAAATTTATGCAGATGTAATTAAAAATTCTAAGCTTGTTGTATGGAATGGACCAATGGGTGTATTCGAAATGACTCCATTCGCAGAAGGTACAAAAGCAGTAGGACAAGCATTAGCAGATGCAGAAGATACATACTCTGTTATCGGCGGTGGTGACTCTGCAGCAGCTGTTGAAAAATTCGGTATGGCTGATAAAATGAGCCACATTTCTACTGGCGGCGGTGCGTCATTAGAATTCATGGAAGGCAAAGAGCTTCCAGGTGTAGTTTGTCTTAACGACAAATAAGTAGCAGCCAAAGAAAAAGGACGGTGCAAAGCATGCGTAAACCAATTATCGCAGGTAACTGGAAAATGAATAAAACTCTATCTGAAGCAGTTAGCTTCGTAGAGGAAGTTAAAGGTCAAATCCCAGCAGCTTCAGCTGTTGATGCAGTAGTTTGCTCTCCAGCTCTATTTTTAGAGCGTTTAGTAGCTAAGGCTGAAGGAACTGATTTACAAGTAGGTGCACAAAACATGCACTTCGAAAAAAATGGTGCATTCACTGGCGAAATTAGCCCAGTAGCACTTAGCGACTTAAAAGTAGGCTACGTAGTACTTGGCCACTCTGAGCGTCGCGAAATGTTTGCTGAAACAGATGAGTCAGTAAACAAAAAGACTCTTGCAGCATTTGAACATGGTTTAACACCAATCGTATGTTGTGGTGAGACTTTAGAAGAGCGCGAAAGCGGAAAAACATTTGATCTAGTAGCAGGTCAAGTGACAAAAGCACTTGCAGGTTTAACAGAAGAGCAAGTTAAAGCAACTGTTATCGCTTATGAGCCAATCTGGGCTATCGGTACAGGTAAATCTTCTTCTTCTGCAGATGCAAACGAAGTATGTGCGCACATCCGTAAAGTTGTTGCAGAAGCTGTTTCTACAGAAGCTGCAGAAGCTGTTCGTATTCAATACGGCGGTAGCGTAAAACCAGAAAACATTAAAGAGTATATGGCACAATCTGACATCGACGGCGCTTTAGTTGGCGGTGCTAGCTTAGAGCCTGCTTCGTTCTTAGGTCTTCTGGGGGCGGTAAAATGAGAAAGCCAACAGCTTTAATCATTCTTGATGGTTTCGGACTACGTGAAGAAACTCATGGGAATGCTGTAGCACAAGCTAAGAAACCTAATTTTGATGGTTACTGGAACAAATTCCCTCACACAACGCTTACAGCTTGTGGTGAGGAAGTAGGTCTTCCAGAAGGTCAAATGGGTAACTCTGAGGTTGGTCACTTAAATATCGGTGCCGGCCGCATCGTATATCAAAGCTTAACACGCGTAAACGTTGCGATTCGTGAAGGTGAGTTCGATCAGAACGAAACTTTCCAAAATGCAATTAAAAGCGTAAAAGAAAAAGGTACTGCTCTTCATTTATTCGGTTTACTTTCTGATGGTGGTGTGCACAGTCACATGAACCATATGTTTGCTCTTCTTCGCTTAGCAGCAAAAGAAGGCGTGGAGAAAGTTTATATCCATGCATTCTTAGACGGCCGCGATGTTGGACCACAAACAGCAAAAGGTTATATCGATGCAACAAATGAAGTAATTAAAGAAACAGGAGTAGGACAATTCGCGACTATCTCTGGTCGTTATTACTCTATGGACCGTGACAAGCGTTGGGATCGCGTAGAAAAATGTTACAGTGCTATGGTAAATGGTGAAGGCCCTACTTATAAATCAGCAGAAGAGTGTGTAGAAGACTCTTATGCGAACGGTATCTATGATGAATTCGTATTGCCGTCTGTAATTGTTAACGAAGATAACACGCCAGTTGCAACAATCAATGATGATGATGCAGTTATCTTCTATAACTTCCGTCCAGACCGTGCAATTCAAATTGCTCGTGTATTTACAAACGAAGACTTCCGTGAGTTCGATCGTGGTGAAAAAGTACCTCACATTCCTGAATTCGTTTGTATGACACATTTCAGTGAAACTGTAGATGGTTACGTGGCATTCAAGCCAATGAACCTTGATAACACATTAGGTGAAGTTGTTGCGCAAGCGGGATTAAAGCAACTTCGCATCGCGGAAACTGAAAAGTATCCGCACGTTACATTCTTCTTTAGCGGTGGTCGTGAGGCTGAATTCCCAGGAGAAGAGCGTATTTTAATTAACTCACCGAAGGTTGCAACTTATGACTTGAAACCTGAAATGAGCATTTACGAAGTAACGGACGCTTTAGTAAATGAAATCGAAAATGATAAACATGATGTTATCATTCTTAACTTTGCAAACTGTGATATGGTTGGCCATTCTGGGATGATGGAACCAACAATTAAAGCAGTAGAAGCAACTGACGAATGTTTAGGAAAAGTTGTAGAAGCGATTCTTGCAAAAGATGGTGTAGCACTTATTACTGCTGACCATGGTAATGCTGATCAGGAGTTAACTGCTGATGGTGGACCAATGACAGCTCATACAACTAACCCGGTTCCTTTCATCGTTACAAAAAATGATGTAGAGCTTCGTGAAGGTGGTATTTTAGGAGATATCGCTCCAACAATGCTTACGCTTTTAAATGTGGAACAACCGAAAGAAATGACAGGTAAAACAATTATTAAATAATTTGCTTATATAAAAAGGAGAGAATTTATTATGTCAACAATTATTGATGTTTATGCTCGCGAAGTCCTTGACTCTCGTGGTAACCCAACTGTAGAAGTAGAAGTTTACACAGAAAGCGGCGCTTTCGGACGCGCTATCGTACCAAGTGGTGCATCTACTGGTGAGCACGAAGCAGTAGAATTACGTGACGGTGACAAATCTCGTTACCTTGGTAAAGGTGTTCTAAATGCAGTAAACAACGTTAACGAAGCAATCGCTCCAGAAATCGTTGGTTTCGACGTAACTGACCAAGCTGGTATCGACCGTGCTATGATCGAATTAGATGGCACTCCAAACAAAGGTAAACTAGGCGCTAACGCTATCCTTGGTGTATCTATGGCAGTAGCTCACGCAGCAGCTGACTTCGTAGGTCTTCCATTATACCGTTACCTTGGTGGATTCAATGCAAAACAATTACCAACTCCAATGATGAACATCATCAACGGTGGTTCTCACGCTGATAACAACGTAGACTTCCAAGAGTTCATGATCTTACCAGTTGGTGCTCCAACATTCAAAGAATCAATCCGTATGGGTGCTGAAGTATTCCATGCACTTAAAGCTGTATTACATGACAAAGGTCTTAACACTGCAGTAGGTGACGAAGGTGGATTCGCTCCAAACCTTGGTTCTAACCGTGAAGCATTAGAAGTAATCATTGAAGCTATCGAAAAAGCTGGTTACAAAGCTGGCGAGAACGTATTCTTAGGAATGGACGTTGCTTCTTCTGAGTTCTACAACAAAGAAACTGGTAAATATGACCTTGCAGGCGAAGGCCGTACTGGCTTAACTTCTGCAGAAATGGTTGATTTCTACGAAGAGCTTTGCAAAGACTTCCCAATCATCTCTATCGAAGATGGTTTAGACGAAAACGACTGGGATGGTCACAAATTATTAACTGAGCGTATCGGTGATAAAGTACAATTAGTTGGTGACGACTTATTCGTAACTAACACTCAAAAACTTGCTGAAGGTATCGAAAAAGGTATCTCTAACTCAATCTTAATTAAAGTTAACCAAATCGGTACTTTAACTGAGACTTTCGAAGCTATCGAAATGGCTAAACGTGCTGGTTACACAGCAGTTGTATCTCACCGTTCTGGTGAAACTGAAGATGCTACAATCGCTGACATCGCAGTTGCAACTAACGCTGGCCAAATCAAAACTGGTTCTATGAGCCGTACTGACCGTATTGCTAAGTACAACCAATTATTACGCATCGAAGACGAACTAGGCGAAATCGCTGTTTACGATGGTATCAAATCTTTCTATAACATCAAACGATAATTGTAGAAAATAACGACAGACCGTGAGAAATCACGGTCTGTTTTTTTATGTTAATAACAAGATTTATTGAAGGAATTTATTTTTGATTTGTGTATTGGGAAAATGCTGTAGAAGATAGAGGAGTTTTTTGGTATATTTAGAATAAAAATGCAGTCTAATAATGGAATATTTAATTATAAGGAGTAAGTATGATGAAAAAAAAGTTACAAGTATTCATATCATCTACATTTAAGGATTTAATAGAAGAAAGACAATCGGCAGTAGAAGCAGTTCTTAGCTCAGGGCATATCCCTGCAGGAATGGAGTTATTTAAGGCTGGTGATGAGTCCCAAAAGGAGACAATAAAAAGGTGGATAGATGAGTCTGATGTATATCTTCTAATATTAGGTGGTCGATATGGAAGTATTGAGCCAGTAAGTGGGAAGAGCTATACTCATTGGGAGTATGATTACGCGGAAGAGATTGGAATCCCTCGTTTTGCTGTAGTCATAGATAAGCAAGCTTTAGATGTTAAGATAAAGCAAATTGGTAGAGATGCTATCGAACTGGAGAATGCTCCAAAGTACGAAGAGTTTAAACAACAAGTACTTCATAAAACATCTGAATTTTTCAATGATTTAAAAGATATTAAGTTAACTATTCATAGAAAGTTGGCGGAGTTAGGGGCAAATGACGCACTTTCCGGTTGGGTATCAGCTAAGGACATTAGAACAAACGAAACATTAATAAATGAAATTTCAAGGTTAATGCAGGAAAATAGTGAATTAAAGGGAAAATTTGCGACGCTTAAGAATAACAATACTACTCGTGAGGAGAACATCCAAAAGAGTAAAGGCACAATGGCTCTTTCTTTTGATAGAGGTAGTATAACTACTAGAATTGAGAGGATACTTAAGATTTATAATACTGAGAGACAAGAAGACTATGACGTGATATCTTGGTCTGAAAATGATGAAAAGATTATACTTCCAAGACCAAGGGGCCAGTATCAGGCATACTTTAAAATTGAGGAAGATTATATTGAAGAAATAATGATAGTTGGTATAGTTGATGGCAGATTAATGAGTTTCAATGATTCTTTAGCAGAAATTAGAGTAATGCTTTCGGAGCAAAATGATTTAGTACATAATATGCCAATATGTTTTATTATTGCAATGCAAGGAGAACAACCTGAAAAAGTAGAAATTGCCAGTGAATTTTTTAGTAAAGCCATAGATTACTCTGAAGTTAATGATAATGAATTGTATAGGCTGGATATTTGGGACGAGAAACGACTTACAGAAATTGAAAAGGAATTGGCATTAGTTTTATAGTAGTTAAGGCGAGTGTCGCATTTATTTTATGGGTGGGAGAATTATAAATTCTTCCACTTTATTAATTTATAATAATATAAACTATTGTTCAAAGGGAGGATTTATTATTAGATATTAGTAAGAACAGGATATGCTTGAGTTAGTATAAATATAAAATTGGGTATTTCGAATTACTAATATGTTACAGGTGATGTATGGAAATTCATTTTAATTAGGAAGGAGATATAAATTGAAAGAAGCATTTAAAGAATTAATTATAAAGGTTAGTTTATTTTTAATCCTTGTATTTTCTGCTGATTATCTTTTTAAAGAAAGTGAGGTGGAGAGAAATTTACTAAATAAATTAATGTGTTGGGGTGGGGTCTATTTTTGTTTATACATAAGTTTGATAATAGTACTTTCTAAGGTTGAGAATAAGTTTATTATTGGGGCGATAAAAATTCTTGGGCTTCCACTTTTCTTAAGTATGATGGCCCGACATTACTTAACGCCTATTTTTACAATAATGATGTTTACAGTATTTTACTTTTTCCCTACTGCTCTGGTTTTGAATTTATCGAATATATTTACCTTTTTGAATCCTTATCTTGATGGAATAATATATTTAGTTAATGTTTTTACTGTGTTAATTTTTGCTTACTTGGGTAACAAAGTTATGCAATTTATCATGAGTACTCTTAGGACTGAGATAGCTAAGGATGTCTTTGATAAATATTTCACGGTACTGTATACGAGAATTTATAGTTATGTATTGATGATCTTAATCTATGTAATATATAATTTTATGGCATTTTCGCAAAGTGACCTTTTAAAGGCCTTACCCATAGAGCCTGTTTCTGTTATCAAGGAAGTATTTGTAACTTTTGTTGCAATAGATACTTTGATTCAAATCTTATTAAACCAGCAAGAAAATAAAAAAGCTAAAATTGAGGTTTCTGAATAGAGGATAATTGACAGTTAAAAGAATGATTTATAGCTAATAAGGTTGATGTTTTTTGAATAAGCCAACCTATATAGTATTTAGCGATTCTTTTACTAGGAGAGAAATATGCTAGGGAGATGTATCGAGAGAGATTTGGTACAATAATGGTAGGGAGAAAATAGTTTTATAGTAAAATTCATTCATTTAGTGTAGTGAGGGGAAGAAATGGACTATATAATTTCAAATAAAGATTGGATATTTTCAGGTATTGGCATATTTATAATAAGTGGGATAATTAGTTTTATTAGAAAAAAATCTTCAATTGAACAAGAGAACAGTAAACATCAAAGTGGGAATAATAATATACAAGCAGATGGAGATGTAACAGTAAATCATACAACTAATGTATATGAAAAAAAAGAATTAGAAGTGGTAAAAAGCCCATTAATTGAATTGGCTAATAAATTTTATTCTATCTTGGAGAATCATGGAATTAGTAGGGTACAAATACCATCTTTTATTGATAAGAAGTTTAATATTCATTATGCTGATGTAGCGGATGAGCATTCAATTATTCCGAAAATTAGTGACGAGTTACTTGAGTGGATTTCTTTAAAATTGGGTATTAGAAGAAGTTGGTTTGATGCAAAAGATGATTTAATGTATAACAGCGTTTATTGTTATAGAGATGTATGGGAATTTAGAAATTTGTTTAATAAATTGATTGATGAATTTACAGTTTATGATTATAAAGATTATCTTCGGGTTTATTTCCTTAAAACGTTTAAAGATTTTAATGGGGATAAATCAGGTGAAGAGGGAATAGCAGAGGTAATAATAATTGTTAGTGTACAAATAGGTGAGACACATACAAATGCTGTTAATAAGTACATTTTAATTACTGCAAATTTAAGTTGGGATTATGAGAAGTCAAGGCAGGATATAAAAAGAATGATTAGAATAGCTGATAAATTAAGGATAGATACTAGAGGGTTTGACATTTCTAAAGATGAATATCAAGAAATTGCTTCGGGTAAAGTCGTACCGAGGGCTATATTAAGTAAAAAAAGGATAACTTGGTATCCAGAGGATTATAATGGTTCTTTTAATGATAGAATAGATGAAATTGAGTATGAGCATAGTGAATCATTTCAGGACTCCTTAAGGAGCATAGATGATAAAGTTGATGAAATGCTTGAAGAGAAAAGACAGCAGTTTAAATAAAAGATTTAATAAGGGTATAACATGAAAGGTACTGGCCCGTCCAAATTAATCTTTTTAGTAAAAATAAAAAATCAACTCATTTAGAGGCTTGGTTTTTTTATATTGAATTAAACTAGTTCGTACACCATCTAAGTTAAGTGATAGATGGTGTTTGCGAACTGAGTAATACAATCATCTATGAGTAGGAAAAAACAAGTTAAATAATATTGTTTCCTCTCATGTTTTTATAAAGACTCTATGAGCCGTACTGACCGTATTGCTAAGTACAACCAATTATTACGCATCGAAGACGAACTAGGCGAAATCGCTGTTTACGATGGTATCAAATCTTTCTACAACATCAAACGATAATTGTAGAAAATAATGACAGACCGTGAGAAATCACGGTCTGTTTTTTTATGTTAAAATTGCTCACCCGTCATAAGTGACATGAAATGTTTAAAGAAGCGGTTATAATCAAAATCAATTGCGATTTGATGACTCGGCCAATCAATAAATGGCTTAGATTCTCCTAAAGAACGAAATTCCCCTATGCTTGTTCCTTGTGCATAAGATTCTGTCATGACAACGATAGGTGACTTGTGATACGTAAACATAGAGTTATCAAGTAAAGCGAGTATTGGCATTGTGTCATGGAAGGGGCTCCCCTTTAAATGCGGTAAGGCGTCTTTATAATATCCGTAGTAATAATGATTGAATAACGGTTTGACGAGTGGGGCTTTTCCTTTTGCTTCAATGTATTCAGCCATTTCTGGTGTAATGATGGAATACTGAGTGACGTTTAATGGATAGATGTACATGTTAGGTGAGGATTGAAGGACTATATTAGCGGCAGTAGGATCGCCATAAAAGTTTGCTTCGGAAATAGGGGTAACATTACCAGGATGTAAAAAGGCACCGCCCATTACGTAGTAAGATTTAACTTGCTTCATGAGCTGTTTACATAAGATGAATAAAATTGCTAGGGAGGTAAGTCTGCCTAAACTAACAATGATTAATTCATCTTTATAC
>NZ_JAEHBQ010000041.1:0-16863 GCF_016483555.1 Bacillus cereus group sp. N14 | reverse complement strand
GGAAATAGCTCAACTGCAATGGTAACAGTTAAAGTAGTGGAAAAAGAAGAGGAGAAAGATACAGAAGCACCAGTAATAACAGCGAAGCAAATTGTAACCGTACATGTAGGAGATAGCTTAAATGCAGGTGATTTAGTAGAAGTAAAAGATAATAAAGACCCAAATCCAGTAGTTACAGTAGGTGCATATGATACAAGCAAGGCAGGAGAAATTCAAGTAACAGTAACGGCAACAGATGCATCAGGAAATAGCTCAACTGCAATGGTAACAGTTAAAGTAGTGGAAAAAGAAGAGGAGAAAGATACAGAAGCACCAGTAATAACAGCAAAACAAGGTGTAACCGTACATGTAGGGGATAAATTAAGTCCAGAAAGTTTAGCGAGTGTAAAAGATAATAAAGATCCAAACCCAATAGTAACAGTGGGAGCGTATGATACAAGTAAGCCAGATACAATATCAGTTCAAGTAACGGCAACTGATAAAGCAGGAAACAGCTCAACTGAAACAGTGAATGTGGTAGTTCTTGAGAAAGAAAAGCCAGAGCAGAAACCAGAACAGAAGCCAGAACAGAAGCCAGAGCAGAAACCAGAACAGAAAACAGCAGAAACAACATCTAAAGAGCAGGGAAATGGATTGCTTGCATCAAATTCTAATGATGTAGCGAAATAAGATTTTAGCAAAATGATAATTTAGTAAAAGTAAAGAATCTCAACTACTAGTTTTATTTAGAACCAAGAGATAGGTATTTAGCATATGCATATCAATAATAATTATATAATGTTACACATTATATAGACGAAAAAGAAGAGGCTAGATAAAGCAAAAAGTATATGCTTTATCTAGCCTTTTTTGTACTACATATGACCTCATTTACTACAACTAGGTGTTTATTTTTTTATTTAAATCATTTGAGACCCAATATACAGCATCTACCAAGTTAGTTGCTATGTAATCTGGTTCAATACCTTTCCATTTATCACGATGAATAGTTAAAGAGCTTACTCCCCAACCTGTTTTAACTAAAATCTTTTTAGTCCCTGCTTTAGATGCTGATAACATATCAGAACTACCTGTATCACCAATAACATAACATTTTTTAAGATTTAAATTATACATTTTTTCGGCTTTCACCAATAGACCAATATTAGGTTTTGGGCACTCACACCCATCTTCTGGTTTATGAGGACAGTAGAATATATCATCTAAAAATGCAGAGTGCTTTGCTAAATCTTCCTTTAACTTCTCAAATCCTTCTAATAATTCAGATTCAGTAAAGTAACCCCTACCAACTCTTGTTTGGTTTGTAAAAAGGAATACTTTAACACCCAAATCATTAAGGAGTTTTATAGATTGAGGTGAAAAATCATACATTGAAAACTCAAATGGATGCACGCCACCGCCTGTTCCGCCAATTGTTCCATCACGGTCTATAAAAACACCTACCACGATTACCCCCCTAATAATATATTTCTCTTTTTAGCAATTTTAAGCTTTATCTTATTAAGCTAACTGGAAATTTTGTTTTGTAAAATGATAATAAAGTTATTTAATTTAGATATAAAAAATACAAGAGCCTTGCTACATTGTATTGTAGTAAAGTTCTTTAAGGTTGTTTAATTCCTATCCATTTAAAGGTGTTTGCAATCAAAACGCAATAATAAAGTTTTTAAAATCTAGTTCAACTAAAGCACCTGTTAGTTGAATAACTTACCTATACTGTTTCGGATCTTTTTCTCTTCTAATTGGACCATTATGAGCAATACTCCATTCAACAACTCGGTCAGTAATTCTATCATATAAATCGTCTTCAAGATAAGGATTTTCATAATCGAGTAATGTTTTAATATCAAATTTAATTTCTTCTAAAGAATTGCTTTCGAAGGTTTTACTGTCATTTAAAATATCCCAAATGTATTCACAAAAACGCTCAAGGCCCTCATCCCAATTACCATTCCCATTGTTTTGTGCTTCATATCGAAGCTTTTCTACTGCTCTTATTAGTTCACCTTCGATAGTGTCTGATTGACCATTCTTTGGAACTTGGTTTTTCCAAATGTTTTTAGCTTCTTCAAAGTATTTCATAATAGCCTCCTTGAAAATCCTTTCGCTCTTTTTATAAAACATGTACTTTAATAACAATTTCCTTTTAATAAATTATAGCATTCCTTATTGAACTATCCTGCACCGTTAGGTCAATAAGAATTAAACAATTTTATTATTTTTCAAAGGACTTTATTGTAAATTGAACAACTTTATTATCTCTTAACATTAAAGGGCTTATAGCGTAGAACCACCTTGCCTTCTATATTATTCAAAGGTACAAACCCTATTTCTTTAAATCGGCTGTCTAAACTTTCCTCGCGATTATCTCCTAATACAAAAATTGTATCATTCGGAACCCTATCGAAACCGTAAATACTTTTTAAAGAAAAATCAGCTGTCTTACCTTTTGCGTATAGATCTTTTACCACAAGTCCATTTATATAAAGCTGCTGTGATTTATATTCTATTGTATCTCCAGGTAAACCAATTACTCTTTTTATAATGGTTTTATTATTAGAAGTGTTTTCTAGTGGGGAATTAACAACAACTATATCAAATCTTTGCAAATCTTCTATTGAATGGTTGAAGTGATTAATTAAAACCTTGTCATTATTAAATAAAGAGTTTTCCATAGAAACCCCAGAAACCTTATATGGAAAAAAAACGAATTGTCTTAGTAAAAGTAAGGTAACGCCAATTATAAATATTAATATTGGAAAAATAGAGATTAGACGTTTTTTCAATTGTAAATCAAACTCCATTCTGAGGGTTTATAATATTTATCATAACATAAATTTAATGGATTAAATATTCTGAAGATTGTTGTTTTTGCAGGTGTAATTTGTTAAAATTAAGTATACCTTTTTTTAATTTCAATTTTTTATATCCATAACTACTATAGCCCTTTCGGGGTTTCGATTTTCAAAGATAGTTTAAGTTTTTTACTTTTACTTTCTTTTTAAATATAACTCCGAAAAGGGCTTTTTTGCGTTTTTTGGAGAACATCACATTGTGAAAGGATGAAGATTTTATGAAGATCAAAAGATTATTTTTAGTATTAGGCGTTTTAGCTACGATGTTTGTTTTTTATAACACCTTTATAAAGGATGAACCTCAAACAGATGCTTTAACTCCAATTAAAGTAGAAGATTTGAAACAAAAAATTCAATACGATTATTTGTTTGAAGATGAATTATCACAAAATGTGATTAATGACTTAGGAGGACAATTCAAATTAATATTTGATGATATTGATAAGAATGGCCACTTAACCATTTATCAAAATAAAAAAGAACTAGAAATGTTTTTAGGAAATCATGTAACTACTGCAGAATTAGCTGATGAATTCACATCAAACTATTTTAGTACAAATAAGAACTACAAAGTTACTTATAAAAGTAAACCAAGTCTATTTAATTATGAAGAACCAAGAACTGTTACAAAAGTAAAAAAAGGATTGTTTTTGGTAAAACAAAACGACTTAATTCTGGAATTTAAATATGTACCAGAAATAGATGGATTTCGAATTTCTGAGATTACATATTTAAAATAAAAAAATAATAGGAGGAATTTATTATGATACAAATTAGAACTGTTATTGCTGATGCGTTAAGAATTGATGATGAAGTGAATGGTTTTTTGAAGTATTGTGCTAATCATGGGGAAATAGTTAAAAAAATAACACCAAGCGGGTTCATGGAACGTGAACAAGGCCAACCGCTTTTGGTTATGGTAATTGAATATGAAGAGAAAAATTAACTGCAGTTATGAAAAAGATGAGGATTAATTCCTTGTCTTTTTTATTTTCTAATTCTAAGGAAGGTGGATATATCGACAATGAAAATAATAAAAAAATGGCCGTCTTTAATAACAAAGAATTCTTTGTTAGAAATGAATAATCGAGAATCAGATGTGGCGGATTTAATGGTCCCATATTATTATTTCTTATTTAAGCGTAAGGTATTGTGGTTAGTACGTGAGACAGGAACTAGAATAATAAACTTATACAACTATGAAAATGAAGAGGATAAAAAAGTAGCATTTGAAATACTGGAATTCTATATTTATCAAAAATGTAGTGTAATTTATAGCATAATTGATGGGGGATTGAAAAAATTAAATAACAATCAGGCTTTAGAATTATTAGAAAGTGTTAAGATATCAAAGGATTTGATTTGTTAACTTGAGAAAGTTAAATAACAAAATAAATTTTCTGAATTTAAAGATAAAACAAACTTCAATGTGATATAATTTAGTTGCATTTTTATCTTTTTCTTTTTTATATCACTAATTACTTATAACCTTTCGGGTTAATGAAATTACACAAAAAGGAACTTTATGTTACTTTATTTCATTGTGTAAACAATTCATTTTCCTGGAAGGTTATTTGTTTTTGCCTGAAAGGGGTGATGCTATGTTATAGCAACTAATTATTAAATAGAAACTGCTGCTGCAATGTCAAAAGTTTTACGAAAAGGGGTGCATATTATGTTGGTTACAGTAATTGTGTCAGTTGTGGCTGGTATGGTCTCAGGATTGGCTAGTCATTACATCACAAACAAAAAGTTTTTGTTGTCTCGTAAAAGCAAGCTTGCATTTCACCCGGGTTTCTTGGGAGAGATGTTTGTAGGCAGTATTGCTTCACTCGTTGGTGTTGCAATGTTTAACCCTGAAACAATGATGGATATTCTTAAGGTGAGTATTCTTGCTGGGATTTCAGGGCAAGCTTTCCTGCTGCACAATCGCTTGGCAACGGAACAAGTAAAAACCGACGAGATTCAGTCGATTTCAAAGAAATTGAACGAACTCGAAAAAAAGAATAAGGAATAATAGAGGAGTAATCTGGTATAAATAGAAATAGAGAGATGAGGAGATTTGGTTATGTAACGGCCAAATAAAGAGAGTTGAGTTGAGGTGAGCCCGATGTCTCGAAAGGAAGTTTTTGATTATCTAGATGATCAAGAAAAGGAAGATTTAGCAGAATGGACAGAAGAGCTTAAAAATGCTCAATCTACGAAAGCAGTTAAACTTTATTCAAGTAAGATAAAGGAACTGCTAGGAAAGATTGAACAACGAATGATTAGTTCAGGAGAGGAAGCAGCGACGGTTAGCTTCTAATTGAATAGCAAGAAATAGAAAAGCTGGTGGGGGATTTATCCATCAGCTTTTCTTTATTATTAAAAAAATTATGAGGAGTGTTTACTATGAGTACAGATTTATTACAACAATTATTAGAGGTTGATCAAAAAGCAAGAGAACAAGAAAGAATTCGTTTAATACAAAACTTTTTCAATTTAGGTGTTTCAATTAAAATCATAGCGGAAGCAACTTCAGTAAGTGTAGAGGATGTAAAAAGAATAATTAAATAGTAAATGTATAAGGTTAAAAAATTGTTTAATGCCCTATTTAAATATAAGTATTGAGTCAATGTATTCATCTCAAAGCGTAAAAAAAAGACACAATGGATAGTGTCTTTTTTACGTTGACATGCTATGAAAGAAAATGTAGTTATTAATCAAAGTTTGTTGGACTCTTCTAGGTTGATATTAGTATAACATTATCATCAGTAATTTTTAATATGTTATGGTTAAAGTCATGTTTTTTCTTCCTATATATAGTGCATAATTTGAGATTGTATAATGTTTTTCCATAAATCCTCCCTCATTGAAGTAGAAGGAACATCTATATTAGGAGACAAAAAAGGAATATTTTTATAATACAACCAGATTTTATAGTAAAATAGGTCTCATGGTATAAATGTACAATTTAGATATTTGCCCAATGAACCAAATGATTTTAGAACTGAGAAAGACCTTAAAATAAATAAGTTATATATTTTAAGACAGTAATGCTTCAAGTAGTATAAATTGCAACTTCAATAACTTAAATGATTTAAGATTCACACTATATAAAAGTTAAAGTATACGATTAAGGAAAAAAAAGGATTTGCAGTGTGCTGCATATTTAGGAATTAATCTTACGTAGGGGGTGCTTATATGAAAAGCATGAAAAATGTAATATTGCTAGTAGTATGTTTCATATTTTTAAGTGGTTGTAATTCAAAAAATGAAGCTGAGGTACAAGAATATATAAAAGAAAAGCACGGAATCGATGTTGATATAACAAACTGGGGCTCAATAAACGAGAATAATTTTGGTAACACTTACCATACCGTACAAGAAAAAGATAACAAATATCTAAAGTTTCGAGTAAAGGTACAAGGTTTCCTCTATTCATCTATAGTAGGTGATGAATACAAATATGGGGAAAAAACATATGAGGAATATAAGAAATTTCAACCAACACTAGAAGAAATTAAAAAATTAGGGTACGTGGAAATTGAAGAGGAAAATGCTCTTCAATATTTGTTAGATAATGAAAATCCAGAAGAAGGAAGCCCGACAGATGAATTGCTATTAACTTTGAAAATGAGCAAAGAGATTGACTTTAGTCAATTGGATACCGTAGAATTAGATCGTTTATATGCACTATTTCAACTCATTCAGAAGAATAATAAAAAGATAACAGAACTAGAGATTAAGGATCAAAATGGTAAATCTTTAGGTGGACCTTTTAAAAATGTACAAAATATAATAACAAAAGAAGAACTGTTATTAACAATGAAAACTACAATGTCAGATACCATAAACAAATATTGGGAAGGTTGGATTAGAACGCACACCAAAGCAGTAGATAGATTATATGAATTGCAAAATGATCGATTTCAAATTAAAGGTATTACTTATATAAGTTCGGATCATGAGGGACTTCGAGAATATATAGTGATTTTAAAATTTAATAGCGACGGTATATTTGAAAACAATCCTCCATTAATTGAGGATTTAATCAAAGTAACCAAAATACTTAAAGAAGAACTGTATAATAAAAATTATGCCATTGATTTAACCAATAAGACTGGAACATTATATACAGGTTGGTTATCATCAAAAGAAATTAAAGAAGCGAATAACATTGAAGATCTTGTAAAAGAGGGGTTTCCTACGAATTAAATGTAAAGTCCTAATTATGTTTGTTATTTGAAGTGAATGCACAATATTTCGAAGTCCCAACCCATGCCCAACTACGTAATAATTTTATAACAACCCAGGCTAAAAATCTCATGTATTTTAGATAGAAAAGGGCTTATATTTTCGTTTTGAAGCATTTACTTTACATAGCTTGCTGGTGATGTAGTGCTATCTCTTTATGTTATTATTAATTGCACTAGGAGCATAGGAACGTTATAATAATCCCTAATTACATATAATGAGGTGCAGAAAATGAATAAAACAGAATTAACAAAAGTAGTTGCGGATAAAGCAGAACTTACACAAAAGGATGCTGCTACAGCAACACAAGCTGTATTAGACGCTATAATAACAGCTCTTGCAAATGAAGAGAAAGTACAGATTCTTGGATTCGGTACATTTGAAGTACGTGAAAGATCTGCACGAACAGGTCGTAACCCGCAGACAGGTGAAGAAATGCAAATTGCTGCCTCAAAGGCACCTGCATTTAAAGCTGGAAAAGAATTGAAAGAGGCAGTGAAATAAGTATCCTAAGAGAAAAAGGATCTGATACTCATATCGGATCCTTTTTATTTGTAATACACCAATTTCTAATTTAAAGTGTAAAAGGACAATAAATCTACTGAATTTTTAAAACCAAACACAAGCATAACCCCGTTCTAATTTAAGGACGGGGTTAAAATATAGTTGTTTCTATAGTGTTTTAAGAAAAGATTGTACTTTTTAATAGACTACATGCTACTGAATTAAGTGAATAATTCTTTGTGATAATTCAACTTAAAATTCTATTCTTTATTTTTTTTCGCTGCGTAATCACCATAAAAGTAAGTGTTCTCTAACTCACCGTATTTAGGAGAAGCAATTATAGTGTATTTACCATTTTCATCAACTTCAAACAAAGCTACATTATTATATTCCGATCCCCCATTTGAATCATCTACTAACATATCTATGTTGTATATCCCTTTTGTTAATACTCCACTTTTTTGAAAGTCCTCAATTAGATCTTGGGCCTTTGGAATAGTTTTAGACATGTCAAATTTAAATAGAAAATTTACTACACCTAAATACCTGACATTATAATTTTCACGTCGGGGGTCACTTGGTATTAATGTAGGTAAAAGTTTAGTAGTATCTATCTTTTGGGTCTTTTTAAAATCATCAAGTAGTTCTTGAGAATAAATTATATTAAACTCAAGGTTGTCGTAAGGAAATACATAAACAGGACCATTCTCTACCGAAATAAATTTATTAGGATATTTCACTAATCCATATTTTTTTATGATTTGTTCAATTACTTGAACTACTTCTGGATGTTGCTCAATATATGCACCCTTGAATTGTTCAAGATAGATATCGTCACTTTCATCTTCTAAAATTTTAAAGGTATATTTTTCAATCATTAAGAATGGATACGTTCGATATGGCTTTTTCATTTCTACATAAGTTTGATGGTCAACCCCTTGAAACCAATAATTATCTGTCTCAACAACAGAAAACCCACCTTGTATTCCATAGTTTGTTTTTAAATATTCTTGTATTGGTTGATTCAGATCATCTTTAGAGAAATTAGAGAAACATCCACTAAGAATTAGGATTGGTGTACTTACTAAGATGAATTGAATCAATCTTTTAATACTCTTCATTTTTCACCCTACATTTCTTAAATTTTAATAATATTATAACATTTTTCATTCAACTAAACTGCCACGTTGGCATAAGTACACTTCTTTACAATCTTAACGAAACAATTAAACGACTTTATTGTAAATTAAACAACTTTATTATCTCTGTACATATTCATCTAAATTTACACAAAATTGTCCTTGCTAGTGGTACAATTAGGATAACAGAGGAATATTATGGAATATATTAATCAACTTTATGTGATACTGTATTTTACAATCGGTATTGCAATATTCTCATTTTTCAATTCTGATTCACCAAAAACAAAGGATAAAAATCTAACATTTATAATGGTCAGTTTAGGGGTAAATCTATGCACAATTCCAGTGGCTTTATTTATAGGTGTGATGGCAACAGATTCTCCATATAGTACTGGACTTGATTTTTGGGGAGGATTTCTCTTTATTCAGGGAATACCGCTGCTCCTACTACTTGCAGCTTTTTTGAAGTTTGCACTAACAAAGAAAACAAAACAAGTATAGAAGTACATAATGAATAGGTGGATGCCTTTTTAGAGGAGAGATCCACCTTTTTCTTGCTATCGATAATGAGACGTTATGTTAACCTCACATGAATACCCTATTCATGCAAATTTGCACAAAATTGTCTTTGCTGATGTTACAATCAAAATCATGGAGGGATATTATGTTAATTTTTTATGTAATACCATTTTTTCTTATATCCGGTACTTCAATATTTTTATTTTTCATGTCTGTTTCACCAAAAATTAAGGCTAAAAATCTATCATTGATAATAATCTGTTTAGCGATAAATCTACTCACAATTCCAATTTCTTGTTTGGTAGGTTCGTTTGTTTCTTATACAAATGAGGCGTCAACAGAATTTACATATAATAATCCACTTTATTTTTGGAAAGGATTTTTCTTTATTCAAATAATACCGCTTTTCGTGCTATTTGTGGCTTTGATATGGTGGTTTATCCGTAAGGGCAAAGAAAAAATCGACACATAGAATTTTAAAATGACTTCGGCTAACGATAATTATGTAAATAAGCTGTTTATATGGACAGCTTATTTTACTTTTCCGCATAGCGTAGGTTATTTAGCAAAATGCTGACGGTATCCCATGGAACATAAAAAAGTAACAAAATACTAAACTTTAGAAGTTAAATAAAGAATAATTAAAAAAGTATCTGGAGTGAGATACTCTATAATTGTAATACATATTATAAAAATTATTAGAACACTCAAAATTTATTGTGAGAATAGACGTTTTTTATATCCAATTTTCGTAATTTATGTTATGGTTTCATATGTTAATTACTTACATTTTTTAGGGGGAGGGGTATAAGGATTTGAAAGTAAAGAATCTAATATTATTAACATTTTCACTTATGTTAGTAGCAGGGTGTACTACAAAAGAAAAACAAGTAGATAGTAAAATTTCTATTGAGCAAAATAAGAAAGAAGACTATGAAGAAAACTTAGCCTATCTGATGAAAGAGGTTTCTGAACAGTCCAAGGTCGTAAGTGACATATTAACAGGCCAAAAGTCGGTAGAAGAGAAGAAGAAAGAATTTGATTTAGCTTCTAAGGACTTACTTGAAACATCAGAAAAGGTTAAAAAATTAAAGCATGACGAAAAGTATAAAGATGTGCAATTTACAATGGATACTGCTATGGGTTTACTAGATATGTCACTTAAATCAATTGGTGACGGTCTAGAATTAAAAGATAGAAAATTAATAGAAATAGGTAATGATGCAGTAGTTAAGGCTTCTAAGAAGATAGACGAAGCAAACGAGATGATGAAAGACATCAAATAGAAAGATAAATTAAGACAGTGGTAATTTTGTTATCTTCTGAACTACTAGAAAATGAGTTCGAAGAAAGTAGGAAAAGATATGAAACGAAAGGCACTAAAACTTGCTTTACCCTTCATGCTATTAATAGGAGGAGTTGGTTGTGGAAGTAATGCAATAGATGAAGAGGACACTATTGTTTCGAAAGAAGATGCAGAAAAGGAAGACATTTATGCAGGAAATCTACTCCAATTAAATAAAGAGTTTAATACTATTATTGAAGATCTAGCTATAGCTGAGGAAAAGGGGTATCGTTCTGAATCATCCAAAGCTGAGTTTGAAGAGAAATTTAAACAAGCAAAGTCAGTTACAGCACAAATGAGAAGATTAGCACCAAGCTCAAAATACAAAGATGCCCATAAAAAGGTATCTCAAGCAACTACAGCGTTAGATAAATCTTTTAATAAGCAATTAGACGCTATTAAACAAGAAGATTCAAGTAAACTTAAAGAAGCTACAGACAGTATGAATGAACCATTTGACAAGTATTTAGAGGGGATAAGTGATGTAAACGATATATATTTAAAAGAGATTGAAGATATTGCTGAAACATTAGGAAAATAGGTAAAATAAACGATATTCGTAGTGGCGAATAAATGGAAACAAATAAAAAAGTGGAAAGAATAGAAAAAGCATTTTAAAACAAAGGGGTATATGTCAATGAAACGTAAGATTTTATCTTTTTTAGTAGTTCCAATGTTAATGTTAACTGGGGTTGGATGTGAGACAAAGGTTAAGAAAGATGAAGCAATGGAAGCTTCTGTTAAACAGAATAAAAAAGAAGACTTCAGTAAGAATCTAGAATATTTAATGAAAGATTTCTCCGAACAATCTAAAGAAATAGACGGTATTGTAAAAAGTAGCAAGTCAATGAAGAAAAAGTCAGAAAAGTTAAAAGAAGTATCTAAACCTTATTTAGAGTTAGTGGACAAAATAAGTAAGTTAGAGTATGAAGAAAAAGATCACCCAGTACAACATAATGTAGGTGTAGCGATGATTCATGTAAAAGATGGAGTGGCAATCATACAAGAAGGTTTAGATAAGGGTAAAGAAAATGAAGTTGATGCTGGGGTTGAAAGATTAGAGACTGCTTCTAAGTTAATTGATAAAGCAAACAAAGAATTGAAAAAATCTAAGTAACCTAACTATAGGGGAGTGTGTTATATCTATAGGCTATCCTATAATTAATGGATCCTAAAGCTTCATACATAATAAAAATACCGGCTCTAATAAGAACCGGTATTTTAAATGGTATTATTTCGAAGCACTTATTTTACTAAGTAAAATAAGTGTATAGTCTAATTACTATCAATAATCCGTAGGTAACATCATAATAAAACTTTTACCGTTATCAATAATCCATATACGGTGTGCTAATGGAAGTTTATCCACTTTTACATTCGTTTTGGAACGTATTTCAAAACCTGGACTTTCTGGTTGATAATTTAATACCAAATAATTATCTTCCAATTGTAAATCAAAGATGTGTTTATAGCTTAATATAGAATTGTTTCTTAAAATTATTTGTGTTTTAAAAAAATCCCAAATGCTTTTAGTTATTATTGAAGGAAGAATTTTATCTATACTTGCAGTTCCATAACTATGACGGTAAATATTACGTATTTTCATATTGTATCCTCCTTTTCAAAACCAAAGGAGATTGAAACATTTAAGGATAAATCTAATGATGGTACATGTAAATTACCCCATGTATCTAATGGATCATGCCCATCTATAACATATCTTTCCTCAATTCTCGCTAAATAATAGTTTTCATTTCCAATGCAATTTAGCCAATAAAATAATAGTAAAATGGATTCGCTATTTTTAGTATCGTTTATGTTTTCTCCTAGTTCCTCTGGCATATCCCACTTAAAGTCCGTCCAATGCCATAACAGACCGTGTGGCAGTGTATTTTTTGTTTTTGCCTGATTCAGTAATTCGTGCACTTTTTCTACTGATTCAGAATTAGTTAATATTTCATTCATAGATCTTAATAAATCTGAATGCCTTATAATTAACACAACATTTGCCATGTGCTTAATACCTCCTAAAGTGTACTTCATAAAATTTCACGTACCATATGTTTAATATATTTTTAAAAATATGGTAATCAAGGGAATGCTGTCCTTGAAAGGACGGAAATATCATTTAGAATTTCACACGTAATTACGTAAAACATAATCACAATCGCTACATATATCCTTATATGATTTACCGTGTATGGTTTTCTTTTCAAATAGTTCAATTGTCTCGACATAATAGGAACAATTTGTACATTTTTTAAAGTGTAAATCCAGTTAATCGGTAGTTAGTTTATTTTTATACAGCCAAATAGCTACATCAAATTGTATTAGTTTTTGATTCTTGAAAATTTCATAGTAGGAGTTTGATAATTATAATTTATCATTTTAGGCAAGAAGACTCCTTCCTCAAGGAACGCGAAGTGAGTAGGTGGGAGATGAATTGGCTTCAGACAAGGGATGGCAGGAAGCCACCTTAATTGTTCGACATTCATAAACTGTTACTTCACTACATATCGAATGTATGTTTGTTGTATAATAGACACATATCGAAATGGGGGTGAAAGGAATAATGATCAATAAAGCATATAAATTTCGTATCTATCCAAATAAAGCACAAGCGACCCTAATCAATAAAACGATTGGTTGCTCTCGTTTTGTATTCAACCACTTCCTATCTCTATGGAATAATGCATACAAAGAAACAGGAAAAGGTTTAACATATGGTACATGCTCTGCCAAACTCCCTGCCATGAAGAAAGAGTTTGTTTGGCTAAAAGAAGTGGATAGTATTGCGATTCAGTCGTCTGTTCGCAACCTTGCGGATGCTTATACACGCCTTCTCAAAAAACAAAACAATGCCCCCCGTTTCAAATCTAAGAAGAACAACGTACAATCTTACACCACAAAACAAACAAATGAAAACATTGCCGTTGTAGGAAACAAAATGAAATTGCCAAAACTAGGTCTTGTTCGATTTGCCAAAAGTCGTGAAGTAAAGGGACGTATTTTAAATGCTACGGTTAGACGGAACCCTTCTGGTAGATACTTTGTGTCATTGTTAGTTGAAACAGAGGTGCAAGAACTTCCGAAAACAAATTCTTACATTGGAATGGATGTGGGACTAAAAAATTTCGCCATTTTGTCAGATGGAACAATCTATAAAAATCCGATGTTTTTTCGATTATTAGAAGAGAAGTTGGCAAAAGAACAACGTGTTCTTTCTAGAAGAACGAAAGGCTCTTCTCGCTGGAATAAACAGCGGGTAAAAGTAGCTAGAATCCATGAATACATGACAAAAGCTAGAAAAGATTACTTGGACAAAATCTCGACTGAAATCATCAAGAACCACGATGTTATTGGTATAGAGGATTTGCAAGTATCGAAGATGTTAAAGAATCATAATTTAGCAAAAGCAATTAGTGAAGTATCATGGTCTCAGTTTCGAACTATGCTGGAATATAAGGCAAAATGGTACGGCAAACAAATCATTGTCGTATCGAAAACATTTGCTTCAAGCCAATTATGTTCTTGTTGTGGATATCAAAACAAAGACGTTAAAAATCTAAACTTACGTAAATGGGACTGCCCTTCTTGTCTTACACACCATGATAGAGATATTAACGCAAGTATCAATCTAAAGAATGAAGCGATAAGGCTTCTAACCGCAAGGACTGTGGAGATAGCCTAATAAATTAGAGTTCGATAGAACTCTTTACTTAGGAATCCCCCTCTTCTAAACGAAGTGAAAGTGGGGGTAGTTCAAAAGAAGTAAATATGAAAAAGTTAGAGAATTATCTTAGTTATTAAATAGATTCTGCCTATACTTTAAGTAGAGCCCAATTTATTAAATTTAAATAGTTTATATGTTCATATATAGAATTTTGAAGGGGGTAAATTGTAAATGATTCCAACGTCAACATATGTGGCTAAATGGGTATTAGATGACTTAACACTTGCATCAAGACCAAATCAGGGGATCAAACTAAGTACATTTAAAAAGTTAGAAAAACTTTATGTAGAATACAGAGAAATGATTGAGGGAGATACTAGCTTTGAAATTACGCATTATCTGCTAGAGTTTATCAATCCACATAATCTTTTTGTAGTAAGAGATGGTTACTATATATTTGATAATAAAACAATGAAATTTATTAAAGTATCGGACGATATTCATTTTTCAAATCAAAGCTTAGCGTATTGTAATAATGGCGTTGCAGTGGATTTAATAAACGGAAAAATGCATTTTTTAGAAGGGCAGTATTATAAAGTTAAGACCTCATATGTTGATTTATTAAAAGGTGAAACTATCCCTGTAATAGTACTAAGCCATTTAGATAATAATGTTGGAGTATCAGTACCTTTGACAATGTTTAATGAGGAAAGAACTTTTAAAATTTCAGAGAGTTATATAGTGGATCTTACCTCAAAGAATTGTAACAATGAGAGTGAATTTAGTGAAAAGGGGAACGTAATACGATTTCTAAAACCTTCTATTGTGTAGTTAAGTATATATGTTAATTAAATTCATAATGAATTTAAGAGGGTGAAAAAATTGTCTTTTGAAATGTGTACAGCCTTTCGAGGTAAAGTAATTATAAAGGATGAATATAAAGGAGTGGTGGAATTAATAAATACAGGAAGCTAGGAAGAAGCTGGTTTAAAGTTTCCGTTCGTTAAAGAATATCTAAAAGTTAATCATAGTAAAGACATTCCATTTACAAAGAAACAGATAAATGAAGCATTAGCAGAAGATGATTTTCTATATATGAGGTGGCACATAGGAAACTGGGAAGAAGAGAAAGAGTATTATACAAATTTAAAAAATAATGAATGGTCATTTATAGCCAATCTAAAGAACTACAGAGATACTGAACATAACGTGGCACCTATTACATTATTTATGGATGTGATTTTAAAAGAAGTAGCAGAACAAATTATAAAGCTGGAAGCTTGGTATGGTGAAGCTGATGAACCAGAAGAATATGTTTTTATTAATAATGAATTTATTAAGAAGTTCTAGCAGTAATGAAATATTGCTGCTTTTTTATTTCTTAATACACTAAAATTATTGTTGTTGGCTTCATATATATTCATTTATAATAGAATGTGGAAAATTGCACACTGCAATAATAAAGATTTTTAGTATATAAGAGCTGGGAGCAGCTCTTTTTATTTTGTTCAGGGGGAGTGTGAAAGAAAAAAGTTTATGTTAGTGGCGAAGTTAAATGATCTAATAGAAAATAAAAAATTAGAATTAGTAGAACTGGTAAATAAACATGGCTTTAGTCATACGAAAGTCCTCCATTTAAGCCAGGAAATTGATAAATTAATTAATAAATATATGATTATAAAAAAGGAACCCTATTATAGTAGGGTTCAAAGGGAACAGATACATAAAATAAATAAAGAGAATAATTTAATTATATAAGAAATTTCATACTGTAATATTGAGAAAGTGTAAAACATTAATTAATTATTTTCGTTTGAAAAGTGATGTGATTACTATTTTAAAATTAAGAACAGAGTTAATAGATAAAGCTGTTTAACGAATTAAGTTAACAGAAGACAATATAGTTAGTAAACAGAGAGCAGAACTTACATTAAATTTTATATAAAAAGTTACTAGAAATGAATGAACCTGGGCAATTTAGGTGGTGTGATAATTGAACAAGTTAGAAAAATTCTCTAAAGTCTTTGTAATCTTTTTTATTTTGTATGTGATATTACTTATATTTTCTCCAAGTAGAATAGTAGGGAGGTCAGCTATCCAAAAAGATGACATAAAATTACACGTATACGCACAAGCCACTACGGGAGTACCTCAAAAAATAAGTAAAAGTGATTTAGCTATATTAAAAGAAAAAGTTAAAGATACATATCCTAATGTAAAATCTACGGACATTGAGCTTGAAGGTGATACACCTTTCCTTCATGTTGATGATCCAGCTTATATAGGAGAATTTACTGTATACGGAAAAGTTATAGGTACAAAATTAAATGAAACATCGAGAGAAAATACAGTTGCAGTTTTAAAAGTTTCATATTGGGATATGCCTATGATTCGATACTTGTTTTATGAAGACTCTGTCGTAAGGCTATCTATTATAATTTTGTTACCTATATTTTTTGTTGCACTTTGCATCCTTTGTTTATGTTCTAAAAAAAGAGACCGATCGTAATAGTGGTCTTATCCCTGTCAAGTAGACAGTATTAAAAAGACTAAGCAGCCATCGAGATTCGATATTCTACCGGAGCTCGA
>NZ_JAEHBQ010000040.1:0-20313 GCF_016483555.1 Bacillus cereus group sp. N14 | reverse complement strand
CAAGTAACAAAAGGTGACTTCGTAGGATCAGCAAGTGGAGCAGTAGTATTAACGGCATTAATCGTATTTCTATCAAGTGTATTAGTATAATAGAAGTTTTAAATCTTACAAAATGAAAGGAGAATGAGGAATATGAACAGTGAACAAGTGTTACAAGTAACAAAAACAGATTTATTAGGATCATTAGGTGGAGCGGTAGTATTAACATCATTTATTTTATTCCTTGCAAATGTATTAGTATGAGACATATAAATACAATCATTCAAAAAAAATAAAGACTCTAGCATATTAGTAAGTAGTTAATATGTTGGGGTCTTTTTTGTTTTCCTCTCATATATATCTTCAAGTATTAATATTCCCTCCGTCATGTAAAGAGAAAAAAGTCGAATTTTATATGTAAGAAAAAAAGAGGAATTTGACAGAAAAGATAGAAAATTTTAAAGGTCAGAATTTGTTAGCTTGCTAACTAATTTCTATTAATTGATGTTGGAAGCGTTTTCGGTTGGTTTTAAGTATGGACCATTTAATCTATTTACAGGGGGATGAGGATTTTATGAAACAAAAATCTATGGATACGCTAGCTGCACAAATGGAGGACTTTTTTCCGGTACGTGATGTAGATCATTTGGAATTTTACGTAGGAAATGCAAAGCAATCAAGTTATTACCTTGCGAGAGCATTCGGTTTCAAAATTGTGGCTTACTCTGGATTAGAAACTGGTAACCGTGAAAAGGTATCTTATGTTCTTGTGCAAAAAAATATGCGTTTTGTTGTGTCTGGAGCTTTAAGTAGCGATAATCGTATCGCAGAATTTGTAAAGACACATGGTGATGGTGTAAAAGATGTTGCTTTACTTGTTGACGATGTTGACAAAGCATACTCGGAAGCTGTGAAACGTGGTGCCGTCGCGATTGCTCCACCTGTGGAATTAACAGACGAGAACGGTACATTGAAAAAAGCAGTTATTGGTACGTATGGTGATACAATTCACACGCTTGTAGAGCGTAAAAATTATAAAGGAACATTTATGCCAGGATTCCAACAGGTGGAGTTTAATATTCCATTTGAAGAGTCAGGTTTAATTGCTGTAGACCACGTAGTTGGTAATGTTGAGAAAATGGAAGAATGGGTTAGCTATTATGAGAATGTTATGGGCTTTAAACAAATGATTCATTTTGATGATGACGATATTAGTACAGAGTATTCAGCATTAATGTCGAAAGTTATGACAAATGGAAGTCGTATTAAGTTCCCTATTAACGAGCCAGCAGATGGAAAGAGAAAATCGCAAATTCAAGAATATCTAGAATTCTATAATGGAGCAGGTGTACAACATCTTGCTTTATTAACAAGCGATATCGTTAAAACAGTGGAAGCGCTTCGTGAAAATGGC
This sequence comes from Bacillus cereus group sp. N14, assembly GCF_016483555.1. Taxonomy (NCBI): domain Bacteria; kingdom Bacillati; phylum Bacillota; class Bacilli; order Caryophanales; family Bacillaceae; genus Bacillus; species Bacillus cereus group sp. N14. The sequence continues at coordinate 18,920 of NZ_JAEHBQ010000040.1, read as the reverse complement.
GTGGAGTTTTTAGATACACCTGATACTTATTATGATGAGTTAAGTGCGCGAGTTGGGAAGATTGATGAAGAAATTGATAGGTTAAAAGAATTAAAGATTTTAGTAGATCGCGATGAGGAAGGATACTTACTACAAATCTTTACGAAACCAATTGTAGATCGTCCAACTTTATTTATTGAAATTATTCAACGTAAAGGTTCTCGCGGATTTGGAGAAGGGAACTTTAAAGCATTATTTGAATCAATTGAAAGAGAACAGGAACGTCGCGGAAACTTATAAGATTTGTATCCACCAGCAAAAGTCTCTTTGCTGGTGGAAATTTCATTTTTATAGGGAGGAATCATGATGAAATTTGTTACATTTCGTCTTCCTTCGAAAGAAATGCGAGCTGGATGGCTTGAAGGTGACAAAGTAATTGATATGAATCTTGCTAGCGATGGAAAATTACCTTCTTCTATGTTCGCCTTTTTAGAGAAAGCGGATGAGTATGTAGAAGTATTGCGTAATATGGAGAATCCGGAAAAGGGTATATATTCCTTAGAGGAAGTGCAATTAGCGGCGGCAATTCCTAATCCGAGTAGTATTCGGGATTTTTACGCGTTTGAACAGCATGTAAAAACGGCCCGCGGCCGGAGAGGGCTAGAGGTTGTACCTGAATGGTACGATATCCCGGTTTTTTATTTTACGAACCATCGTGCTGTAATTGGTCCAGATGATTTTGTAATTGGTCCGAAGAAATCTAAAAAGCTTGATTATGAGTTAGAGATCGCTTGCGTAATTGGGAAAGAAGGAAGAAATATTTCTCGTGAGCAAGCAGAGGAATACATTTTTGGTTATTGTATTATGAACGACTGGAGTGCAAGGGACTTACAAGCAACAGAAATGAAGGTAGGACTTGGTCCAGCAAAAGGAAAAGATTTTGCAACTTCATTAGGAGCGCACCTTGTTACGAAAGAGGAATTGGATGTGTATCGTAACGGTGACCGCTATGAGTTAGAAATGACTGCTCATGTAAATGGAAAGCTATTATCAAAGGGGAACTTCCAAGATATTTACTATACATTTGCTGAAATGATTGAACGTGCTTCGGAAGACGTTACGTTATATCCAGGCGATGTGATTGGTTCTGGGACAGTAGGAACAGGTTGTGTTTTAGAACTGGGTACGGAAGAGTGGCTGCAAGATGGGGATGTTGTAGAACTTACGATTACTGGTTTAGGTACGTTACGTAATACGGTCAAAAAAGAAATGGAAGCAGGTGATGGGCATGTTTTATCGTCACATGGGGGAGCTACCTCATAAACGACATGTACAATTCCGTAAAAAAGATGGGTCGCTTTATCGCGAACAGGTAATGGGAACAAAAGGTTTTTCTGGTACGCAATCTATTTTGTACCATCATTATATGCCAACGGAAGTAGGTCATGCGGCATTATCTCATTCTTGTCAGTTGCAGTATGAAGAAGATGTAGCTCTTGCTCATCGTCATTTTCGCACGAAAGAAAATAAAAAAACTGGCGATGCAGTAAGCGGAAGGAATTTTATGCTTGGGAATGAGGATTTATTAATTGGAGTAGTGGCTCCGACAGAAAAAATGGACTATTTCTACCGTAATGGTGATGGTGATGAAATGTTATTTGTTCATTACGGAACAGGGAAAATTGAAACGATGTTTGGAACGATTCACTATCGAAAAGGTGATTATGTAACAATCCCAATTGGAACGATTTATCGTGTTATTCCAGATGAAGGAGAGACTAAGTTTCTTGTTGTAGAGGCAAATAGTCAAATCACAACGCCGCGTCGTTATCGGAATGAATATGGACAATTGTTAGAGCATAGTCCGTTTTGTGAGAGAGATATTCGTGGTCCTGAAAAATTAGAGACGTATGATCAAAAAGGTGAGTTTGTCGTAATGACAAAGTCGCGAGGCTATATGCATAAACATGTTTTAGGGCACCATCCGTTAGATGTTGTTGGTTGGGATGGCTATTTATATCCGTGGGTCTTTAATGTAGAGGACTTTGAACCAATCACAGGTCGTATTCATCAGCCACCTCCAGTACATCAAACGTTCGAAGGTCACAATTTCGTTATTTGTTCTTTCGTACCACGTTTATACGACTATCATCCAGAATCTATTCCGGCACCATATTATCATAGTAACGTGAATAGTGATGAAGTACTGTACTATGTAGAGGGAAACTTTATGAGCCGGAAAGGTGTGGAAGAAGGTTCTATTACACTTCATCCGAGCGGAATTCCTCATGGGCCGCATCCTGGGAAAACAGAGGGAAGTATAGGGAAGAAAGAAACACTTGAACTAGCTGTTATGATAGACACGTTCCGTCCGCTTCGTATTGTAAAGCAAGCACATGAAACAGAAGATGAAAAATATATGTATAGCTGGATTGAAGAAGGTTCACATACTGTGAAATAGGTAAAAAGAGGCATGCTCAATAAGTGAGCATGCCTCTTTTGTGGAATCGACATGTATAATAATACCAAAAAAAATTACGGAAAGACATATAGAAACAACGATAAGGATATTGTATGTTCCGAAAGATTTCTACTTATTTCGACAAAAGTATTGACTGGGGAAAATGCAATGAGTAAAATAAAAAGCGAATTAAAAATTTTCAGAAAATTTAAAACTTGGAGGAGCATGCTATGAAGCAAATTTTTCAAAAGAAGCCTATTGCAAAGCTAATGCAAGAGAGTAAGCAAAAGACGTTAGCAAGAACATTGGGTGCATTGGATTTAACTATGCTTGGAATCGGGGCAATTGTTGGAACAGGTATTTTTGTTCTAACGGGCGTGGTAGCAGCAAAACATTCTGGACCAGCTATTATATTATCATTTGCGATAGCCGCGTTAGCCTGTGCCTTTGCTGCATTTTGTTATGCTGAATTCGCTTCTTCAGTTCCTGTCTCAGGCAGTGTGTATACGTACACATATGCGACGATGGGAGAGGTATTCGCATTTTTAATTGGATGGGACTTAATGCTTGAGTATTTACTCGCTACATCTGCTGTAGCAAACGGTTGGTCCGCTTATTTTCAATCTTTATTAAAGGGATTTGGGATCCATATTCCTACCATTCTCTCCTCGGCCCCTGGTACAGGAAAGGGTGGAATAATTGATTTGCCTGCGGTTCTAATTATTTTAGTAATGACAGTTCTTTTATCTAGAGGTGTTCGTGAAAGTGCACGAATAAATAACATTATGGTGTTTATTAAATTAGCGGTTGTTCTCATATTTATCTTTGCTGGTTTTAATTATGTAAAACCTGAAAATTGGACACCTTTTATGCCGTTTGGCTTAGATGGTGTAATGGCTGGAGCTGCTACAGTGTTTTTTGCATTCATAGGGTTTGATGCAGTTTCAACGGCAGCAGAAGAAGTGAAACGTCCACAACGTGATTTACCAATTGGCATTATTGCATCTTTATTAATTTGTACGGTTCTTTATATTGTTGTTTCACTTATTTTGACAGGAATTGTTCCATACGGACAGTTAAATATATCAGATCCAGTTGCTTTTGCACTTCAATTTATTGGACAAGATAGTTTAGCGGGAGTAATTTCAGTAGGAGCAATTACAGGAATCACAACAGTAATGTTAGTTATGATGTATGGGCAAGTACGTGTTTCGTATGCAATGAGTAGAGATGGATTATTGCCGAAGCGCCTTGCTAAAGTCCATCCAAAATTTAAAACACCATTTTTAAATACATGGACAACAGGAATTATTGCAGCACTTATTTCAGGATTAATAGATTTAAATGTGTTAGCGCATCTTGTAAATATGGGGACTTTATCAGCCTTTGCACTTGTAGCTGTTGCTGTTATTGTAATGAGAAGAACTCATCCGGATTTACCAAGAGCATTTAAGGCACCGCTTGTACCATTTTTACCAGCATTAACGGTGATTTTTTGTTTATATTTAATGCTTCAGTTATCCGGAACTGCTTGGATTAGTTTTGGGGTATGGATGGTTATCGGTATTGCGGTTTACTTCTTATATAGCCGAAAACATAGTGCTTTAAATAATAGTAAAGACGAAGAAGATGCAGCAAATTTATAAGTTAAAAAATCCATTCTAATTCTGTTAGGATGGATTTTTTATTCTGAAAATTTACATTTTTCTGATTGTGTATATAATATAATTGTTGGGGAACTGAGGGGGGAATGTATGAAAAATACGTGGCGTGAGTTAAGGGAGATGGACCGAAATATATGGATTCGGTTTATTGGCGAAACGTTAAATGGAATTGCAATGATGATGTTGATGCCTTTTTTTGCCCTATATTTAAAAGATAAGGTGGATTCGTTATTGGAAGTAGGGGTTATTATGGCACTTTCTCCGATTGCCGCAAGTTTCGGTTCTCTTCTTGGTGGGAGGATTGCTGATATATATGGAAGAAAGCCAATAATGATTTTTTCAATGGTGAGTAATGCTTTGTTCATGCTAGGTTTTTTATTTATAGAAGGATTTATTCCTTATGCTATTTTATCTATTTTTTTAGGGCTCAGTAATTCATTGTTCCATCCCGCTGCATCAGCAATGGTTGCGGATGTAACAGCACCTGAAAAAAGAACAGAAGCATATGGTTTATTACGAATGGGGCACAATATAGGTGCTGCAATTGGCCCGATAATGGGTGTTTCAGTAGTTATGTTGTCGAAGAACCTTGTGTTTATTATTGCCTCGTCTACGATGTTATTTTATGCATTACTTGTATTCATTCTTATTCAAGAGACAATGCCAAAGAGTGCGAATAAAGAAGAAAATAAAGAAAAGGAATCAGAGGCGGTTTGGAAAATTGTAATGAGAGATAAGGCACTAATGATTTATTTGTTAGCAGGTATCATTATTTCGATGGGATTTTCTCAAACAGAGGGCATGTTACCGCTGCACTTTGATAATGAAATGAAAGGCATTTTTGGAACTAACAATCCATATCCATATTTAATGGCTTTAAATGGACTATTAGTTGTGTTGTTCCAATTTCAAATTTCAAAATGGGCCACAGATAAACCTGTCGGAAAGACGATGTTATATGGTGCATGTTTGTTCGGAGTTGGTTTGTTCTTTATAGGATGGTTACCGAAGTGGTTTGGAGAATTTGATGCAAATGCTACGATTATTTTAATAACGTTGCTGTTCGTTTATGCTATATATACGTTAGGTGAGATGATTATGTCGCCTGTACAGATGACGTTTGTAGCGAATTTGGCCCCTGAGCACTTGAGAGGGACTTATATGGGAGCTGCCAGTTTGCAGTGGATTACAGGAGGCGCATTCGGTCCACTTCTGGGCGGTTTTTTATTGGATCGATTACTTGGCCACTTTCTATTTACAATTTTAGCTGTAGGATGTGTAGTTGCAGGTATTGTATATGTTTCTTTAGATCGTCTCGTTGAGCAAAGGCAAAAAGGCACACTGACCAAACAATCTTCTTAATGAGTAGATGACATACACAAAAAGGGGATTTCTACATATTTTAGGTACATAACTAGATTGGATTACAATTTTATCCCGCTATTTGTGGGCAGTAAGACTTCCACCTCAAAATTCGGCGGGAGATAACTGTCCGATTGGTGCGGGCTGATAATTAGTGGGGATGGCCCCTCGTTAATTAAATTTTCACTGTATTTTAGAATTTAATTTTGTATATTTATGAAGAAAGTTAAGTAGAAAAAGTATAGAAAACCAATAAGTGGTGTCATTTAATTATTTGTGGAAGTTACATTTTATTTCAAATAGGAACTACCTATTTTTATAAAAAGTGCTAAAATAGAAAAATGAAAACAATTGGTTAGGGTGATTTCAGTGACAAAAATTAAATTAGGTTTATTATATGGTGGAAAATCAGCTGAGCATCAAGTTTCGCTACAAACGGCTCTTGCTGCTATTAAAGCATTAAATCAAGATAAATTCGAGATTCATCCAATTTATATTACAGAACAAGGTCAGTGGGTGCGCGGTGAGCGTATTGAAGGTGAAGTAACAGATGTTGAAGTTCTAAAAATGAGCGGCGCAGAAAATGCGATTTCTCCGTTATCATTAAGCACAGAAATCATTCCATCTGCAGCTTCTGAGGAAAATGCTATCGACGTTATTTTCCCATTATTACATGGACCAAATGGTGAAGATGGAACGGTTCAAGGATTATTAGAATTAATGAACATTCCCTATGTAGGAAATGGTGTTCTAGCATCTGCTGCTGGTATGGATAAAGTTGTTATGAAAAACATCTTCGCAGAAGCTGGATTGAAACAAGCGAAGTATGCATCGTTTATTCGTAGTGCATGGGAAAAAGATTATGAAACAGCATATGAAAAAGTAGAAGAAGTTTTAGGATATCCTTGCTTCGTAAAACCAGCAAACCTTGGTTCAAGTGTTGGCATTAATAAGTGTAAAAATCGTGAAGAGCTTGAGAATGCATTTGAAGAGGCATTCCAATTTGACCGCAAAATTATTGTAGAAGAAAATATTGTTGGACGTGAAGTAGAAGTTGGTGTATTAGGTAATGATGAACCGAAATGTTCAGTTGTAGGTGAAATCGTACCGAAAAAGGACTTCTATGATTATAAGTCGAAATATATCGATGGCGATACAGCATTAATTATTCCGGCTGAAATGACAGAAGAAGAGTCTAATGTCATTAAGCGAGATGCAATTATTGCATTCCAATCGTTAGATAGTGCTGGCTTAACAAGAGCTGATTTCTTCTTAACGAAAGATGGAGAAGTATATATTAACGAAGTGAATACGATGCCAGGGTTTACGCCGTTTAGTATGTTCCCTCTACTATGGCAACATACTGGATTACCGTATCCGGAATTAATTGAAGAGCTAATTCGTTTAGCGATTGAGCGTCACGAAGAAAAACAAAAAATTAAATATACAATCTAACAAAAAAGGAGGAAGCACTATTCGCAGGAATAGTGCTTCCTCTATGTAAGGAGTGTTCTCATGATAAATCGAACGTTAAAACAAGTAGAACAGATGGTAAATGGTACGGGATTAGCAGAGCAATATGAGGGAATTACTATACAAGGAGTGTCTATTGATACGAGAAAAATCGAAAAAGGCAACCTATATGTTCCGATTCAAGGTGAACGTTTCGATGGACATGCTTTTGTAGATAAAGCCGTTGAAAATGGAGCTGTGGCGACATTATGGATGAAAGATGTAGCAAATCCACCTGAGAATCTTCCCGTTATTTTTGTGGAAGACACGTTATCAGCATTACAAATGTTAGCGAAAAACTATCGCAATCAATTGGATGTGAAAGTTATTGGTGTGACAGGGAGTAACGGTAAAACATCTACAAAAGATATTGTAACAAGTCTTCTTGCGACTAAATTCAAAGTTCAAAAAACAGAAGGAAACTTTAATAACCATATCGGGTTACCTCTTACTATTTTAAACTTAGAAGAAAATACAGAAGTAGCTGTATTAGAAATGGGTATGTCAAGCCGAGGGGAAATTGAATTCTTATCTAAGTTAGCTCGTCCAAATGCAGCTATCATTACGAACATTGGTGAGGCACATTTAATGGACTTAGGCTCTCGTGAGGCAATTGCTGAAGCGAAATTAGAAATTGTGACAGGATTACAAGAAGGTGGAGTGTTCGTATATAACGGAGATGAGCCATTATTAACAAATCGTGTTCCTGAAATGAATTTAATAGCTGAAAAAGTTACTTTTGGTGATGCTAGAGCAAATGATTACTATCCAACGACTGTAACATTACAGGCAACTGGGACACATTTTAAAATGAATAGAGAAGAAAATATTTCATTCTACTTACCAGTATTGGGGAAACATAATGTGTATAATACGCTTGCTTCAATGGCAATTGCAAAACATTTTGGTGTAACATGGGAAGAAATGAAACAAGGTTTAGTAACACTTCAAATGACGGGCATGCGTATGGAAATTGTAAAAACGGATAGTGGATTAACAATTATCAATGATGCTTATAATGCAAGTCCGACAGCTATGGAAGCAGCATTCCACTTAATGAACGGTTTAGATGGATTTGCTAAGAAGATCGTTGTACTCGGTGATATGTTAGAGCTTGGAAATCAAGAAGTACAGTTTCATTATGAAGTCGGTAAATTAATCGATCCAGCAAAAATTGCATATGTGTTCACATATGGTAAATTAGGGGCTCAAATTGCTGAAGGAGCGAAAATTAATTTCCCTATTGAGCGTGTAAAAGCGTATGATAATAAAGAAGAGCTAGTAAAAGAGTTACAAGCAGTAGTTGATGTGAAAGATGTTGTATTAATAAAAGCATCTCGCGGCATGAAATTGGAAGAAGTAATTACGATGTTGAAATAATTGGTGTATATAAATAGGGATGATAGATGCGAAAATAGAAGAAACTTATAATAAGCGCTTACAGTAAATATAAAAAAATAAAAGTGAAGAAAAAAACTCTGAATATGAAAATAAGGTAACAGTTGGGTTTGCTTTTTGCACATACAAAACTTATAATTGATAAAGTGTAATAACGTTTAGAAGTATTTTCGCGAAGAATATACGCCCGTTTATATACGTGAGCATTCAGGAAAAGGGCTTTTCCGCAAATTCGGAAAACGCCTTTTTTTAAATGATAAGTATAGGATAGAAAAGGAGAAGTAACATTGACAACATTTCGAGAATTAGGATTAAGTGAGTCTTTACTACAATCTGTTGAAAGTATGGGCTTTGAAGAGGCTACGCCGATTCAAGCTGAAACAATTCCACATGCATTGCAAGGTAAGGATATTATTGGGCAAGCACAAACAGGTACAGGGAAAACAGCAGCATTCGGATTACCACTATTAGATAAAGTGGATACAAATAAAGAAGCAGTTCAAGGTATTGTTATCGCGCCAACGCGTGAATTAGCAATTCAAGTTGGAGAAGAGCTGTACAAAATTGGTAAACATAAACGCGTTCGTATTTTACCAATCTATGGTGGTCAAGATATTAACCGCCAAATTCGTGCTCTAAAAAAACACCCACACATTATTGTTGGTACGCCGGGTCGTATTTTAGATCATATTAACCGTAAAACACTTCGCTTACAAAACGTAGAGACAGTTGTTCTTGACGAAGCGGATGAAATGTTAAACATGGGCTTCATTGAAGATATTGAAGCGATTTTAACAGATGTGCCAGATACACATCAAACATTATTATTCTCAGCGACAATGCCAGATCCAATCCGTCGTATTGCTGAGCGTTTCATGACTGAGCCTCAACACATTAAAGTAAAAGCAAAAGAAGTAACAATGCCAAACATTCAGCAGTTCTATTTAGAAGTGCAAGAAAAGAAAAAGTTTGACGTGTTAACACGCTTATTAGATATTCAATCTCCAGAGCTTGCAATCGTATTCGGTCGTACAAAGCGTCGTGTTGATGAATTATCAGAAGCATTAAACTTACGTGGTTATGCAGCAGAAGGTATTCACGGTGACTTAACACAAGCGAAGCGTATGTCTGTATTACGTAAATTTAAAGAAGGTGCTATTGAAGTTCTTGTTGCAACAGACGTTGCTGCACGTGGTCTTGATATTTCAGGCGTAACACATGTATATAACTTCGATATCCCACAAGATCCAGAATCATACGTTCACCGTATCGGTCGTACTGGCCGTGCAGGTAAAAAAGGTATTGCAATGTTATTTGTAACACCACGTGAATCAGGACAATTAAAAAATATCGAGCGCACTACAAAACGTAAAGTTGATCGTATGGAAGCACCGACACTTGACGAGGCATTAGAAGGTCAACAACGTTTAATCGCTGAAAAACTTCAAAGCACAATTGAAAATGATAATTTATCATACTACAAGCGTATTGCAGAAGAAATGTTAGAAGAGAATGATTCTGTAACAGTAGTAGCTGCTGCTTTAAAAATGATGACAAAAGAGCCAGATACAACTCCAATCGCTTTAACGTCAGAACCACCAGTTGTTTCAAGAGGTGGCGGTTCTAAAAAACGCGGCGGTAACGGAGGCGGATACCGTGATGGTAACCGTAATCGTAGTCGTGACGGACGCGGCGGTGGCGATGGTCGTAACCGTGATCGCAATCGTGATGGTGGTAGCCGTGGTGGCGATGGCCGTAACCGTGATCGCAATCGTGATGGTGGTAGCCGTGGTCGTAAAGGTGAAGGTCAAGGTCGCCCTGGATCTTCAAATGGACGTGGCGAAAGAAAACATCATAGCCGTCCACAAGCTTAATAAAAAAGAGAATGCCCTTTGCTGGCATTCTCTTTTTTTATTTCTGTAATTGTACATACTACATAATAACTTGTGTAGAAAAGAGGTGCTACATGCTTGTAAGACTTGGATATGTTGCGATGAGTGTACATTTAAAGAATGCATCTCCATCTCAAACGATGACATATGCGCAGTTTCAACGAATTGGTGATCGAGAGGCTGCAATTCGTAAACTCGAAAGAATTGCTAATTCGAATTTAGAAAATTGTTTACGGTTATTAAAGCATAATAAAGGGCATGATATATCTTTCTTTCGGCTTAGTTCCAAGCTTGTTCCTTTAGCGAATCATGAGGAGTTGTTAGAGTGGAACTATATTCGTCCCTTAAAAGAAAATTTAAAAGTACTAGGTGATTACGCTATTCGAATGAATATGCGTATTGATTTTCATCCAGATCATTTCGTTGTGCTGAATTCACCTGAAGAGAATATTTTTAAACAATCTGTAAAGACATTGCAGATGCATAAAAAATTATTAAAAGGTATGGGGATTGAACATAAGCAACGATGCGTATTACATGTGGGTGGAGGTTATAAAGATAAGGAACTCGCATTAGAACGCTTTATAGAAAATTGGTCAAGTGTTCCAAGAAGTATCCAAGAGATGGTCATATTAGAAAATGATGATACGACCTTTTCTTTAGAAGAAACATTGTATTTAGGTGAAAAATTAGATATTCCAGTCGTGTTTGATTTGCATCACCATATGATGAATAATGATCGAGAAGATTGGCATGAAGATTGGGCGCGTGTTGTACATACGTGGGGATCGTCTTTGTTACCAGTGAAAATGCATATTTCTAGTCCTAGAGAGGGAAAAGACCCGAGAGCGCATGCGGACTTTATTGATGTAGATACTTTTTTATCTTTTTTAAAAAAGATAAAGGGAAGTGTTTCGCAAATTGATTGTATGATTGAGGCGAAGAAGAAGGATGAGTCTTTATTTCAACTCATGAGAGATTTAAGTAAACAAACAGATGTAGAAATTGTCGATGGTGCGAGCTTTTATATTAAATAAGCTCTGCACCATCGAATTTTTTTGTTAATAAAGGAGTGCAAATACCACCAATAATCAATCCTGTTAAATGGCTTATAGGGTTAGCGGAGGGATTAAAGAAAGTGAATAGTAGTAATATACATATTATGATTGAAAAAATAGCAATGTCTCTTGGATTGGAAGAACGATATCGACTATACAATAGAAATAATTGTGCACCTAGCAATCCGAAAATACCACCAGATGCCCCGGCATGAATATATTCAAGAGGCATAATGAGATAAGAAGAAATATTTCCAAGAATTCCAGAAAGGAAAAAAATAATGATGAAAGAAAAGTGCCCTAGTTGTTTTTCAATAGAAGAGCCAAGCACAAATAAACAAATACTATTAGAAAGGAAATGTTGTAAGTCTACATGTACAAGTAAGGAAGTTATGAGACGCCACCATTCTCCTTTAGCGATATATTCATTGTAGGATGCCATGGGAAAGAGAAGAAAGTCGCCTAACATAATCGTGACTAATTGTATGAGAAGTAAAGTGATGACGATTGGTTGTAAGGAAATGCGGGCAGAAGGTATTAGCATGTTGTGAGTATCACTCCTTTTGCATCAGAAAGATTCTCTGTTATTCTTACAATATGAAAAAAGAAAGCTAAATAGAAGAAGGGGATTTTGAAATGATTGTAGGGATTGGAATCGATATTATTGAATTGAATCGAATTGAAAAAATGCTAGATGGAAAACTTAAATTTATGGAGCGTATTTTAACTGAAAGTGAACGCAATGTTGCTAAGGAGCTGAAGGGAAGTCGCCTTACAGAGTTTGTAGCTGGAAGATTTGCAGCGAAAGAGGCGTATTCAAAAGCGGTAGGAACTGGTATTGGAAAAGAAGTAAGTTTTTTAGATATTGAAGTAAGGAATGATGATAGAGGTAAGCCGATTCTCGTTACAAGTACAGAGCATATTGTTCATTTATCAATTAGTCATAGTAAGGAATTTGCTGTTGCTCAAGTTGTTTTAGAAAGCTCGTCACGCTAGTCTGCATATTTTATATCTTTGTCTCATATATTTGATGTAGCGATAAGGAAGGTACATCTTCCATTCATTTATAGGGGCAAAGGGGCTGAAGTGATGAAAAGGCGTCTGTTTTTAGTTCTTGTCGGTTTATTAACCGTTTTTGTGTTGGCGGGTTGTATGGAAAAGAAACAAGATGATGTTGTGAGAGATTTAGAGGCGAAAGTAAAAGGGATGAAAAGTTATCAAGCTGAAGCAAAATTATCTATTAAAACAGGGAATGAGCCTCAGGAGTACAAGGTAGAAATATGGCATAAGGAACCTTCTTTTTATCGTGTGAATTTGCAGAATGCGAAAAAAGATCAAAGCCAAATTATTTTAAGAAATGAAGAAGGGGTATTTGTATTAACGCCAGCACTTAATAAGAGTTTCCGTTTCCAAAGTGATTGGCCGCAAAATAGTAGCCAGGCTTATTTATATGAATCCCTTGTGAGAGATATTTTGCAGGATAAGAAAAACCTTACTTTTGAAAAAACAGATAAGTATTATATTTTTAAAACAAAAACAAACTATCAACATCAAAACATGTTGCCGAAACAAGAGATTACATTGAAGAAAAGTGATTTAACACCAGTTTCGGTGAAGTTAATGGATAATGATCAAAATGTTCTTGTGAAAGTAGATTTCTCAAAAGTGAAATTTGATGCGAAATTTGATAAAGGTGCATTTGATACGAAACAAAATATGTCTAGAGCGCAAGTAGATGTTCAAACAACAGCGAAAGAAGACAAACCATTTGCTATTTTGTATCCGCGTGATACGCCGCAAGGTATGGTTTTGAAAGATGAAAAAGAGTTGAAGACAGACAGTGGCAAGCGTGCGATACTCACATACACTGGAAGTAAGAAATCCTTTACTTTGATACAAGAAAAGGCAAAAGTTGCAGAGGCTTCGTCAGCGATAAGTGTGAGCGGAGAATTGGTTGATCTTGGCTTTACAATTGGGGCATTGACGAAAGATTCTTTAACGTGGTCGCATAACGGAGTAGAATATATGCTCGTGTCTAAAGGTTTAGAGCCGAAGGAGCTATTAATGGTTGCTCGTTCAGTTACAGAGAAGCAAGTGAAGTAAACTTCTTAGACGTGGTGATATATGTGCACCACGTCTTTTCTTAGTTTGAAGGGTGGATTTCATAAAAGAAGCATATAAAAGAATAAGCTTCGCATATCGTGTATAAGGAAGTGTATTTATGGAAGAAGCACCATTTTACCGTGACACTTGGGTGGAAGTGGATTTAGATGCGATCTATAACAATATTACACACATTAAAGATTTCATTCCAAGTGATGTAGAGATTTTTGCTGTAGTTAAGGCGAATGCATATGGACACGATTATGTACCGGTAGCTAAAACGGCATTAGAAGCAGGGGCGACAAGGTTAGCGGTTGCCTTTTTAGATGAAGCTCTAGTGCTTCGAAGGGCTGGTATTACTGTGCCGATTCTAGTGTTAGGTCCTTCCCCGCCTCGTGATGTCAATGTAGCTGCTGAAAATGATGTAGCGTTAACTGTTTTTCAAAAAGAATGGGTGGATGAAGCGATCGAACTTTGGGATGGTTCATCTACAATGAAATACCATATTAATTTCGATAGTGGTATGGGGAGAATTGGAATACGCGAACGAAAAGAATTAAAAGGATTTTTAAAGAGTTTAGAAGGTGCGCCATTTTTAGAATTAGAAGGAGTTTATACACATTTTGCAACAGCGGATGAGGTGGAGACTTCTTACTTTGATAAGCAATATAACACATTTTTGCAGCAGTTAAGTTGGTTGAAAGAGTTCGGAGTGGATCCTAAGTCTGTCCATACAGCTAATAGTGCTGCAACGCTACGTTTTCAAGGGATTACATTTAATGCAGTACGAATTGGCATTGCGATGTATGGGTTATCCCCGTCTGTAGAAATACGCCCTTTTTTACCGTTTAAATTAGAACCAGCGCTATCACTGCATACGAAAGTTGCTCATATTAAACAGGTGATTAAAGGGGATGGGATTAGTTATAACGTCACTTACCGAACGAAAACGGAAGAATGGATTGCAACTGTTGCGATTGGATATGCAGATGGATGGCTTAGAAGATTACAAGGGTTCGAAGTGCTTATAAATGGTAAAAGGGTACCGATTGTAGGTCGAGTAACAATGGATCAATTCATGATACACCTTCCTTGTGAAGTGCCGCTTGGTACGAAAGTTACACTCATTGGAAAACAAGGTGATGAGTATATTAGTGCTACTGAGGTTGCTGAATATTCTGGGACTATTAATTATGAAATTATTGCAACGATAAGCTTCCGAGTGCCGAGAATATTCATACGGCACGGCAAGGTTGTAGAAGTAATCAATTATTTGAACAATATATAGAAGGTAGTATGGTTTGCTTCTTGTCATTTGAGAGGACTGTTCATTGGTTAAGAATAAGCTCATTTTTGATGGGAAGCTTTTTACTTATCATTACTTTTAACATAATTTAACGTGAATTTTGCGGGGAAACTCTTTCGTTTTTTGTTTGTAATAAGATAAAAATAAAAGAATATGAATTTTTTGTTTGTGAATTGGAAAACATAAGCAAGGAATAAGGAAGTCTTTGCAACAGGCTCCATACAATGGTATTATTACAATAGGTGTCATATATATATTTGGGTGTGTAGTTGACGGTGGAGGTGTATTTTTGTGTCCGAATCAAGTGTAACTACTGAAATCGTGGTTCGGTTGCCAAAGCAAATGGTAACGGAATTGGACGGAATTGGAAAACAAGAGAATAAGAATCGCCATGAACTAATTTGCCAGGCAACACAACTGTTATTGCGTCAACATAAGACGAAGAAACGCTACCAACATGAATCAATGCGACGTGGGTACATTGAAATGGGAAAAATTAATCTTGGTATTGCATCGGAAGCTTTCTTAGCAGAGTATGAAGCAGCTCATACAGTAGAACGCTTAGTTAGCGGGGGGTAATATTTTGATTGTAAAACGCGGCGACGTGTATTTTGCAGACCTTTCCCCAGTTGTTGGTTCTGAGCAAGGAGGCGTTCGTCCGGTTCTTGTCATTCAAAATGACATCGGAAATCGTTTTAGTCCAACGGTGATTGTAGCGGCTATTACTGCACAGATTCAAAAAGCTAAATTACCCACTCATGTGGAAATTGATGCGAAAAAGTACGGTTTTGAGAGAGATTCTGTTATTTTACTTGAGCAGATTCGAACAATCGATAAGCAGCGCTTAACGGACAAAATCACTCACTTAGATGAAGTGATGATGATTCGTGTAGATGAAGCGCTACAAATTAGTTTAGGACTAATAGATTTTTAAATCGGCAGTTTAAGTTGCTCTCTTTACAGGGCAACTTTTTTTTATTATAGAGGAGGTTACGGTTGTATATGGAAATGGTAGATAATCGACAAGCGTTAATGAAAATGTTAGTGAAGGAATTAGGCTTTACCGAAAAGCAAGTTCGTCATGTTATTCAATTAACAGAAGAAGGTAACACAGTTCCATTTATTGCTCGTTACCGAAAAGAATGGACAGGTTCTTTAGATGAAGTGCAAATTCGTACAATTTTAGAGAGATGGCAATATATGATGCAGCTTGAAGATAGGAAAGAAGAGGTTCTTCGTCTTATTGATGAGAAGGGGAAACTGACAGGAGAGTTACGTCAGCAAATTGTTAAAGCTGTAAAGTTGCAAGAAGTAGAAGATTTATATCGTCCATATAAAGAGAAAAGAAGAACGAAAGCAACGATTGCAAAAGAAAAAGGACTAGAGCCGTTAGCTGAATGGTTATTGTTATATAAGAAAGAAGATCCAAATCAGAAGGCAGTGGAGTTTATTAACGCAGAGAAAGAAGTGCAATCTGCAGAAGAAGCATTACAAGGTGCCCAAGACATTATTGCAGAAATCGTTTCAGATGAAGCAGCTTATCGTAGTTGGATTCGGAATGTTACTTTTAGAAAAGGTGTTATGTCTTCGTCCGTAAAAGATGAAGAGAAAGATGAAAAGAATATATATGAAATGTATTACAGTTATGAAGAACCGTTGCAGAAAGTAGTACCGCATCGTGTATTAGCGATGAATCGCGGTGAGAAAGAAGATATATTGAGAGTTTCTGTTGTTCCACCAGTAGATGAGATAGTAACTTTCTTATATAAGAGAGTAATTCGTGATAACGATTCTAAAAGTGCACATTATGTAAAGTTAGCAATTGAGGATGGTTATAAACGATTAATTCAATCCTCCATTGAAAGAGAGATTCGAAAAGAATTAACAGAAACAGCTGAGGAACAAGCGATACATATTTTCTCTGAGAACTTACGTAATTTGTTATTACAACCTCCAATGAAAGGAAAGGTTGTGTTAGCTTTAGATCCTGCATATAGAACGGGGTGTAAATTAGCTGTTGTAGATGATACGGGGAAGGTTCTATATATTGATGTTATTTATCCGCATCCACCTGTTCGTAAATATGAAGATGCAAAAACGAAAGTTCTTTCTATTATAGATAAATATCAAGTTGAAATGATTGCGATTGGGAATGGTACAGCTTCTAGAGAATCGGAAGAATTTATAGTTGATGTATTACAAAATGTGAAACAAGAAGTCTTCTATATTATTGTGAACGAAGCTGGTGCGAGTGTGTATTCGGCCTCCGATTTAGCTCGTGAGGAATTTCCGAATTTACAGGTTGAAGAAAGAAGTGCTGTTTCTATTGGGAGACGTCTGCAAGATCCACTTGCTGAACTTGTGAAGATTGATCCTAAATCAGTTGGGGTTGGACAATACCAACATGATGTATCTCAAAAGAGGTTGAATGAATCATTAACATTTGTAGTAGAGACGGCAGTTAACCAAGTCGGTGTGAATGTAAATACAGCTTCAGTTGCGTTATTGCAATATGTTTCGGGTTTATCGAAAACTGTTGCGAAAAATATTGTGGCAAAGCGTGAAGAAGAAGGGAAATTTACAAAACGAACAGACTTAAAGAAAATACCGCGTCTAGGTGCGAAGACATATGAACAATGCATAGGTTTCTTACGTATATTAGAAGGGGCAAATCCGTTAGATCGAACGGGTATTCATCCAGAACAATATAAAAATGTTGAGTTGTTATTGAAGAGTCTAGGGTTATCAAAAGATGACGTAGGGCAATTGCAATTACAAAAGAGCTTAGAAGAAGTGGAGATTTCTAAGTTATCGCAAGAAACGGGAGTTGGGGAGCCAACATTAGTTGATATTATAGATGCGCTCATTAGTCCAGAGCGAGACATGAGGGATGAGTTGCCTAAACCGCTTCTGAAAAAAGGGATTTTGAAATTAGAAGATTTAAAACGTGGTATGGAACTGGAAGGAACGGTTCGTAACGTTGTTGATTTTGGTGCTTTTGTTGATGTAGGTGTAAAACAAGATGGTTTAGTACATATTTCTAAACTAAGCAAACAGTATGTGAAGCATCCGTTAGATATTGTATCTGTCGGACAAATCGTCAAGGTATGGGTAGATGATATTGATACGAAAAAAGGTCGCGTTGCACTATCCATGTTGCCGATTGAATAGTAAGAGAAGAGAGCAGATGAAACTGCTCTTTTTTTTATGGGATAAAACGTGTAATGGATTATGAGCTTTGATGTATTTTGCTATAATAAAACCAGCATTCATTTAGTAATTTAATTTGATACCGGTTTTTTTCAAAATATGCGCGTTGCATTTGTTTTTTTAGCCACGTAGGCATAGGAATCCCTCCTTGTTTAATCCTACTCTCAAAAATGTAAGGTACTATTGATGAGAGGTTGGTGAGTGGATTTCTATTCATGCTATATTTTTAGAAACCACGCTTCTTGAATGAGGATGGGTATATGTACTATTTAATATATGTATAAGGGAGGAGAAAAGTGTAAAAATATTTTTTAGTTTAGGAGGAATGAGAGTGGATGAGCAAGAAATACAGCGTCTGGTGGAAGAAGTATCACTACAATACTTCGGAACGCCATTTTTACATAGAGCTATGTTCAATAGTAGGTTGCGTACAACTGGTGGACGTTATCTATTGAATACACACAATATTGAACTGAATTATCGATATTACGAAATGTATGGGAAAGAAGAGTTAGTCGGAATCATTAAACATGAGCTTTGTCATTATCACTTACATATTACAGGAAGGGGCTATAAGCACCGGGATAGAGATTTTCGTGAATTGTTGAAAGAAGTTGATGCGCCACGCTTCTGTAAACGAATAATTAATGAAGAGAAGGAAAAAAAGGTTTATACGTATGAATGTATGGGCTGTTTGCTTCAATATGTAAGAAGACGTCAAATAAATACAAAAAGATATGTCTGCGGAAAGTGTAAAGGGAAACTGAACCTGATAAAGAAAACATCTTGACAGTGAAAACGCAATCCAGTATATTATAAACATGTCACGTTTGTACAAGATGTTGAGAAAAAACATCTTGACTTACGATAAGAAATTTTATAAGATACAAATTGTCTTTATTATTCCGCAGTAGCTCAGTGGTAGAGCTATCGGCTGTTAACCGATCGGTCGTAGGTTCGAGTCCTACCTGCGGA
>NZ_JAEHBQ010000004.1:0-283806 GCF_016483555.1 Bacillus cereus group sp. N14 | reverse complement strand
TCCGCAGTAGCTCAGTGGTAGAGCTATCGGCTGTTAACCGATCGGTCGTAGGTTCGAGTCCTACCTGCGGAGCCATATTATAGAGAAGTACCCAAGTGGCTCAAGGGGCTCCCCTGCTAAGGGAGTAGATCGCGAACGCGGTGCGAGGGTTCGAATCCCTTCTTCTCTGCCAGAATTGGCCCGTTGGTCAAGTGGTTAAGACACCGCCCTTTCACGGCGGTAACACGGGTTCGAATCCCGTACGGGTCATACTAAAAGAGATAGCATAATCTGCTATCTCTTTTTTATTGTGTAAAAGCGGACTTTGAATAGTCTGCTTTTTTTTATAGATTTCTTGTATACTTTTTTCTATTTGAATCGTCTAACTAATAGAAAGGAGAGAGCGATGGAGTATGAAAAGATTATTGTAGAAACATCAAAAAGTATTTATAGGTATTTGCTTAAAATTGGAGTAACACCAGTAGAAGCAGAGGATATCGTTCAAGATACGATACATAAGGCGTTATTATCTATACCGAACATGAAAATTACGTATATAAAAACATGGTTATTTCAGGTTGCGATTAATAGGCATCGTGATCTAGCAAGAAGGCAACAGCGTATTGAACAAATCCCGATTGAATCTGTTCAATTGATTGGAGCAAAAGGGAAAGTTTTATGAGGAATATAAACGTATATATGATTACCTAAAAGGAAAGAAAGCAAAACCAAGTGAGCAAGATGTAAAAGTTATTGGTGTTGTTGTGACAGGAACGGCTGCGGATTTACAAAAATTAAACGGTCAAAATTATGTAAAGGCCGCTGTGTTAGGAGCTACCGCGGAAAATAAATAGTATAAATAGAAAAAAGCTGTCTTTCAATAGGTGATCTACTGGAGACAGCTTTTTTATGCTGTTATTATTGGCGGGTTTTGTCGGTAAATCGATATTCCTTGTCGAATCGTTGATATATTTTGAGTTACGGTAGATATATTCTAAAAATCGTTGATATATGAAAATAATCGCCGATATAATTTCACTTACCGACAAAAACATAAGAAAAACCCTTTCACAATCTAAAGAAAACGCCTCCATTGAAATGGATTCCACACCTATTCCATCAACTTTACACTCTATGTGAAAAAATTCACAAATAGGTCATAATTTGTGAAGTAATTCACAATAATACGTGCTACAATATGAATGTAAAGAAGTTAAACAACATTAAATTAGTATTTTAATTAATTACTTAAACAATCATAAAAAAATATATGTGAACAATAGAGAGGGGAAATTAACATGAAAAAAGGTATCAATCGTGTAGTATTAGTAGGAACAGGAGCTGTAGGTTGTAGTTACGCTTACTCAATGATCAACCAAGGTGTAGCTGAAGAATTCGTACTTGTAGATGTTAATGAAGCAAAAGCAGAAGGAGAAGCAATGGACTTAAGCCATGCGGTACCATTCTCTCCAGCGCCAACAAAAGTTTGGAGCGGTAGCTATGCAGATTGTAAAGATGCAGATTTAGTAGTTATCACTGCTGGATTACCACAAAAGCCAGGTGAAACTCGTTTAGATTTAGTTGAGAAAAACACAAAAATCTTTAAACAAATCGTTCGCGGCATTATGGATAGCGGGTTCGATGGAATTTTCTTAATCGCTACAAACCCAGTTGACATTTTAACTTACGTAACTTGGAAAGAATCTGGTCTACCAAAAGAGCGTGTAATCGGTTCTGGTACAACTTTAGACTCTGCTCGTTTCCGTTACATGTTAGGTGACTACTTAGATGTAGATCCACGTAACGTTCATGCTTACATCGTTGGTGAACACGGTGACACTGAACTTCCAGTATGGAGCCACGCTACTATCGGTGTACAAAAACTAGAAACAATCTTAGCTAACAACGAACAGTACAAACAAGAAGACTTAGACAAAATCTTCGAAAACGTACGTGATGCAGCTTACCATATCATCGAGCGTAAAGGTGCAACTTACTACGGAATCGGTATGTCACTACTTCGTGTAACTAAAGCAATCTTAAGCAACGAGAACAGCGTATTAACTGTATCTGCATACCTTGAAGGACAATACGGTGAGAAAGATGCTTTCGTAGGTGTTCCAGCTGTTATTAACCGCGAAGGTGTACGTGAAATCGTAGAACTTGAGCTAAATGAAGATGAAAAAGCGAAATTCGCTCATTCTGTAAAAGTATTAAAAGAAACAATGGCACCAGTACTATAATAATTGATAAATCATTCAGAGGCGGGACACTGCTTCCTACCTCTGAATTCATATAATTTAATATAAATTCCTTTTCCGGTTTCCCTTGTATATCCCCAATATACCCCTTTTGCTGGATAAGGATCGTTTATAGAAAAGAGCACTCTACTTTACGTAGAGTGCTCTTTATTATTATTTTTTAGGCGTTAATCCCAATTTCTTTAAGATATCTGCCAGTGTACCGCTTTTTGATTTTTCCGCAGGTGTTTGTGATTTAGATGCATCCGGACCCTTTTTCAAGAAGTTCTTTTCAACGAAGCGAATATCTTTTTCGTCGACAATACCATCTTTGTTAAGGTCTCCGTCTTTTACAGATACTCCTTTTTTACCATAGTTGCTAGCGATAATTTCAGCATCTTTTATATCAATTACTTTATCACCATTTACATCACCGGCAAGGTTTTCATCAAGGCGTGCATAATAATATTGGCCAAGCAGCTTACCATCTTTTTCAGTACCTAATTTTGTTGTTAGTTGGCTTGTTAAATGCCCTGGCACTTCTACATATAAGTTGTAGTCGCGTTTATTAACAGGAAGTCCATTTAATTTGAAGTATCCGTATTTATCTAGTGAGCCTTCAAACTTATGACGGTAAGAATCAGTCGCATATACTTTTATACCAAGCTTTGTATAATCGGATTTTTCATCTAAATATCCACGTTCATTTAAGAATGCACCAGGTTTAATATTTCCTTCTACTAGTGAGTTTAAAGACATAACTGAGAATGTTTGATCTTGAAGCACACGCATTCTGTTTGGTTCTGATTCACCTTGTTTCCAGTAAGCGAACACTGATAAATCTAATTGAGCATTTGCTTCATAAAACTCATCATTTTCTACTTTGAACGTTACATCAATGAATGGGAAATCACCATCTAATCCAGCGAAGTTTTTGTCATCGATAGCGCCGCCCACTGTAACAGAACCTGCTTCTAGTTTCGGTTCATTTACTTTTGCTGTTACCCCTTTTTCAGAAAGGAGTTTTTCAAAAGCAGGATTCAATTTCGCATTTGCAAATTTGAAGTTCTTCTCTAGGAATTTTACGTTATATTCCCCAGCAACGAATTGTTTTACGTGTTTCGCATTTAGGGTTACAGTAAGTTCATCATTTTTGTATACTTCTTTTTTATCATAGCTAGTTTTCGCATATTGAGCTCCTTGTGGGATAAACCAATAGTTATTTACACCGTTTGGATAGTCAGGTCCTGCAGTTGCATAATCGAAAATATATACGCCTGTGTTCATTGGGCCTTCCACCTTAAAGGATTCAGGAGTAATGCCAACTTTAAAGTCACCATTTGCATTAATAGGTAAAAACTTATGCAAGTATGGGGAATAATCATAGTACATAACGCCATTCGCTTCTTGCGTAATGTTTAAGCCTTTTCCTTTTAAGTAGTCAACGTTTGAATCATATACATTACCTTTAATCCATAGTGCCTTTTTGCCATCTTCCACTGTATAATTCTCTTCATTTAATTCATAAATACCAGGTTTTAATCCCGTTAATTTCACTTCCGGTGGTGTATTATCAATTACGACATAATCACCTTTCACACGTGCTTTCCCGGCTTTATCGTAGCCGACAAACTCAATTGTGTAGTCTCCTTCTGGTAAGTTGATTTTCTCATCACCGATTGGTTTTGCAGGATCATTTGTAAAAGGATATACTTTTCCGTTAAAGAATGAATCTAAATAATAATACACATCCGTTTTTAGTCCACTCGTGTTTAATGTTCCGATGAAGCCGAGCGCTTTATTTGTTTTGGAATCTTTCACGATAAGATCTAACGTTTCAAGTTCGCTATTTAATTGGAATGCCCCGTGAACATAGGATTCACCGTATGGATTAAATTTCGATGTATCAGTTGAAATGGCTTTTCTTGATAATATCGCGTTTTCAATACCAGGCTCTGATACACGAATAGAGAACGGAATTTGATACGTTTCTTCTTTATTTTTCGTATTTGTAATATGAATATATCCTTCATATCGGCCTTGTTTTACACCGGCTGGGACATTAATTTTTGCTTCGATTTCATCTGATTTGCCAGCATCAAGAGTAATTGTTTCTGGAACAGAGACTTTTACACTGTTTGCGACAGCATCGTTAATAGTAGAAGAAGCCGGTGTATAAGAAATTTCTGTTTTAAATTCTTTCTTCTCTTGTTTATTATGGTTTTCCACTTTTATATTTCGTTTTTGTTCAAGAGCTTCACCGTCTTTTTGATAAAACTTACCGAATGCAATAGATCCAGTTTCTTCTGGTACTTCAATTACTTCATCATTTACAACAGTTTTTGTCGTATCTAATACTTTAAAGCTTGTTTCTGTATGAACAGCGTTGTATGCATCTACTCGCCCAGCTCCAACTTCATATACAGAATACTTTTCTTTTAAATCATCAGCCGTGTTCATAAGAGACGCCTTTACATCGAATGGAGAGTATTCTGGGTGTTCTTGTAAAATAAGAGCAGCAACGCCAGCGATATGAGGGGATGCCATAGATGTTCCTTGCATACGCTCATAGGAAACGTCATAGTTTTCGCCTTCTTGTGGATCGTTAATATATTCAGGCACTGTTGAAAGTACAGCAACACCAGGTGCTGTAATATCAGGTTTAATATCATCAT
Organism: Bacillus cereus group sp. N14; assembly: GCF_016483555.1. Lineage (NCBI taxonomy): Bacteria > Bacillati > Bacillota > Bacilli > Caryophanales > Bacillaceae > Bacillus > Bacillus cereus group sp. N14. The sequence goes on along the minus strand of NZ_JAEHBQ010000004.1, from coordinate 278,912 downwards.
TTGATGTAACAGGGCCGCGTGAGCTAAAGTCTGCAAGATGATCGCCTTCTGTTTGAATATAACTAATTTCGCCAAAAGTAAAGGAGGTGTTACCTTGTTCGATTTGAGCTTTTAGTTTTTCACCATCTTCTTTCGTTAGGCGGAATGCTGGAATGTATTTTGTGCTTTCGCCAACGTAGAAAGGAATTTCTCCGTCCACATTGTTATAAATAATAACGGCTTTTGCACCAGCTTGTTTCGCATTCGCGATTTTTTCATCAAATGAGAGTGTACCACGTGCAACGAGAGCGATTTTCCCTTTTACATCCTTTTTACTAAATTCGTCAGGCGTACCGATTCCTACAGATTCAATAGGGAGAGATTGTCCTTTGAAATCTTCTATTTTATCAGTGAAGTTTTTGCCAAATAAAATTAAGTTAGGGAATTGTACTTGTCCAGCATGACCTGATAGTTTTGGTAAGGAAATAGAACTATCACTTGCCCCGACCGTAATCGCAAATGGAGAAGCACCTGGTGATCCGAGTGTCGCTGGATTTGGACCAGAGTTCCCAGCAGCAACGACTGTAACAACGCCAGAAAGCATCGCGTTATTGACAGCGATAGACGTTGGATCAAGCGGATTGTTACTATCGTCACCTAACGATAAGTTAATAACGTTCATACCGTCAGAAATAGATTTATCGATTGCAGCAATAATACCAGAACTATCTCCGCTTCCGTATGGACCAAGTACACGATAGTTATACAGTTCAATGTCAGGTGCAACACCTTTTACTGCGGAATCGGATGTATTTTTCTTTTGAGCAGAAACGATACCTGCTACGTGAGTACCATGCGCGGTGTAGAAGGAAGAGCCACGATCATCAAATTCAGGAGCGCCAGATTGTTGCCATTCTGCATACGTAGTTTCCATCGGATCTGCATCGTTATTAATAAAGTCCCAACCTTTTACGGAGTTTGGGTCTATCTTACTAGAATCCTCACCCGGTTTTGCGCGATAGCCTTTATACACGTCTTTTAAGTCAGGGTGATTGTAATCAATACCTGTATCTAGTACACCAACTTTAATTCCTTTTCCGGTAATACCCTCGCTATGTAACTTATCTACCCCAATTTGGGGAATGCTATCTGTTAGTTTTTGAGGTACTTTCTGCTCTGCTTGTTTTGGTAAATTTAATTTCACTTCGTAATCTTTCCAAATACGTTTTACAACGCCAATTCTTAACAATTCTTCAACTGTATTTGCAGGTAATGTCAGCGCAACGCCATTTATAGCGTGCTTATAAGAACGTTTAATTTGTACAGACTGGAAATTCCCTGATTTTACTGATGGGCTAAATTGATAAAGGCGTTTTAATCCTTTTTGGAATTCCTCATGTTCTTGATCAATACGTGCCTTTATATTTTCAGGAGCAGCTTGTAACCCTTTTTCTTTTTGTTTTAATTCATTAATCTTTACTGGCGCAGTTTGAAATTCTACAATGATATTTACTGGTTCGGAACTGCTCGTATTAATATCTGGTGAAATCGTAAAACCAGGATTGGCATCTAACGTTTGTAATGCCTGACGCTGTTCTTTAGAAAGTTTTGATAGTAAAGACTGGGCGTTTGAAGAGTCAATTTGGTTAATAGGGTTTTCAGCAAGTACATTGAACGGAAGGGCAGTTGAAAATAGAACACCAGCCGTTACAATTCCGATAACAAAACGATTTTTCTTTTTCATGTATAGGCCTCCGATAATTTATATTTTAAAAATTATTTCTCCACGCCTGGTGTTTGCTCTGTATGGAATGTCCAGTTTAGCTGCATGGAATCACCCTGGAATTTATTTTGATCTTGGTCGTTATCTTCAAAGGAGAAGAGAACGTGTAAATAGTCTGTTTCACCAGACTTAATACCGTCTATTAAGTTATGACGTTCTAGAGAAGTAGCTACATCCTCAGGTTTCATAGTTTTTAATTCTGATAATTTTGTTTCCCACAAAATTTCATGATCATCGTTTGGATTAGATGGCTTTCCGTCATTCACTAAAAATTTGACGATGATGTGATCGCCTAAATCTTCACCATCATTATTTTGCTTTGCATCTGTAACTTCATAGGATGTTTCAAGTGCTACTTTTGCAATATGCAATGTTCCTTTATTTTCAAGCTTGAAGTTTCTTTCAATCAAATCACCTGGTTTTAAATCTTTCACATTAACAATTACGCTTGGGTTAATAGAAAGATCTAGTGTACCAGCTTGAAATGAGTTACTAGATGTTTCAGAATCACTGAAATAGGCGAATACACCGCCAAATGTAAGGGATAAGCCAAGTGAAGCTGTGACAACTCCCATTCCAACTTTTTGTTTTAATGACATAAGAAAGCCCCCTAATTTAATTTTTTATCAAACTTTTTCCAGGAGAATGGACAGAGTAAACATAGTGTTTCAGTATGAATTATATTTGCGAGAGTTCGTAGTTCTTTAGTGAGAACAAGTATATGCTTATGAATTTGCCATTTCAATAAAATTGTGACAAAAAATGTTGAGAAACATTTTTTTATGACAGATTATTTTGTTGCGATTTTAAGTGATAAATAGCGGGTAAAATAGGATAACTCTAATGAAATAAAGGTTGAGAAATAAATAATAGGATGAAAGACTAGTAGGTAATAAAGCGTTTACAATGAATATTCGTCAAAATTCGATATTTTACACAGTAAATTTGAATATTTTAAGTGAAATTAAAGAAAAAAACGAATATTTTTAAAAAAATAACAAGGATATTTCAGTTTTTCGCAGAAATGATAAAGAGTAAAAAATTTCTGTCATCTTAGTGAGGTGAACATATTGGATGTAATAAATTGTGAAGAAGTGAAACGAGATGAGTTTCATACAGAAAAGTACTATGACAGTTATAACATCTTTGGGGCACATATTGTGACGGAAGATGGGATGCGAGGTGTACGATTCACAGTATGGGCTCCTCATGCGAAAGCAATGAGTGTTGTTGGAGATTTTAATGAATGGAATTATGAGCAACATAAGATGCTACAAGTGACAGAAGAGGGGATTTGGTCCTTGTTTGTACCGCATATTGAAGAGAATGAGATATATAAGTATGCGATTGAAACGATGGATGGTGACGTTATTTTAAAAGCAGATCCTTACGCAGTATATGCAGAAGTAAGACCAAATACGGCATCTGTAGTTTTTGATATAGAGGGATATGAATGGAATGATAAAAACTGGATTCGTAAGAGAAAGAAAAAATCGATTTATAAAGAAGCGATGACAGTTTATGAATTACATTTCGGTTCTTGGAAAAAGAAAGAAGATGGCGCTCTGTATTCTTATAGAGAAATGGCCGAGGAGCTCATTCCGTATGTGGTGGAACATCAATTTACACATATTGAAATTATGCCGCTTGTTGAGCATCCATATGATCGTTCTTGGGGATATCAAGGGACGGGATATTATGCAGCGACAAGTAGATTCGGCACGCCACATGATTTGATGTATTTTGTCGATGAATGTCATAAATATGGAATCGGTGTCATTTTAGATTGGGTGCCGGGGCATTTTTGTAAAGATGCTCACGGTTTATATTTGTTTGATGGGACACCGACTTATGAATATAAAGATATAGATGTACAAGAAAACCTAGTATGGGGAACTGTTAATTTTGATTTAGGGAAGAGGGAAGTACGTAATTTCTTAATTTCAAATGCGTTATTTTGGATGAAGTATTTCCACATTGACGGTTTCAGGGTGGATGCAGTTGCGAATATGCTGTATTGGAATAAAGAAGGACAAGAACAAAGTAATGAGCACGCTGTTTCATTTTTACGAGAGTTAAATGAAGCGGTGTTTGCAGAAGATGAAGATTTTCTTATGACAGCAGAAGATTCAACAGCTTGGCCACTTGTAACAGCTCCAACGTATGAAGGTGGGCTTGGGTTCAATTACAAATGGAATATGGGCTGGATGAATGATGTGCTGAAATATATGGAGTGTGCGCCTGAGTATAGGAAGTATATTCATGAGAAAATGACGTTCTCTTTAATATATGCTTACTCTGAAAATTTCATATTACCGCTTTCTCATGATGAAGTCGTTCATGGGAAAAAGTCGTTATTAAATAAAATGCCAGGAGATTACTGGGATAAGTTTGCTCAACTTCGTTTATTATATGGATATTTCTTTACTCATCCAGGTAAGAAATTGCTCTTTATGGGTGGAGAATTCGGGCAGTTTGATGAGTGGAAAGACCTTGAAGATTTAGATTGGAATTTACATGATTTTGAAATGCATCGTTATATGCATGATTACTTTAAAGAGCTCATAGCATTGTATAAGCGCTCCAAACCACTTTGGCAGCTTGATCATTCACCTGAAGGATTTCAGTGGATAGATGCTAATAATCATGAGCAAAGTATTTTCTCATTTATTCGCCAAGGGGATAAACAAGAAGATGCGTTAGTTGTCGTATGTAATTTTACGAAAGCTACATATGAAAACTATAAAGTAGGTTTGCCAGATTTCGAGTATTATAACGAGATTTTAAACAGTGACGCTGAGCAATATGGCGGATCGGGGCAAGTGAATAAGAAACGTCTCAAGACGATTCAAGAACCGTATCATAATCAAGCGGCACATGTAGAAATTACAATTCCACCATTTGGCGTATCCATATTACGACCAGTGAAGACGAGAAAGGGGAGCAAAAAACAAGATGGCTCAAAAGCAAAAGTGCGTAGCAATGTTACTAGCAGGGGGAAAAGGTAGTCGATTAAGTGCATTAACAAAAAATTTAGCCAAGCCAGCTGTTCCATTTGGTGGTAAATATCGCATTATTGACTTTACGCTAAGTAACTGTGCGAATTCTGGTATTGAAACGGTTGGGATTTTGACGCAATATCAACCACTCGAACTTCATAATTATATCGGAATCGGCAATGCTTGGGATTTAGACCGAGTAAGCGGTGGAGTCACAGTGTTACCTCCTTATGCGGAGTCTTCAGGTGTGAAGTGGTACACAGGTACGGCCAGTGCCATTTATCAAAACTTAAACTATTTAAGTCAGTATGAACCAGAGTATGTTCTGATTTTATCAGGCGATCATATTTATAAAATGGATTACAGTAAAATGCTAGATTACCATATTGAGAAAGAAGCGGACGTTTCGATTTCTGTTATTGAAGTGCCGTGGGATGAAGCGAGTCGCTTCGGTATTATGAATACGAACGAAGAGATGGAGATTGTTGAATTTGAAGAGAAACCGCAATTTCCAAGAAGTAATCTTGCATCAATGGGAATTTATATTTTTAACTGGGCAATTTTGAAAGAGTATTTAGAGATGGATGCAAGAAATCCTGAATCTAGTAATGATTTCGGAAAAGATGTACTTCCGCTTTTATTAGATGAAGGGAAAAAGCTGATGGCGTATCCGTTTGAAGGATATTGGAAAGATGTTGGAACGGTGAAAAGCTTATGGGAAGCGAATATGGATTTACTTCGCGATGAAACATCGCTGAATTTAAACGATCGTAATTGGCGTATTTATTCTGTGAATCCAAATGAGCCACCTCAATATATTGCAGAAAAGGCAAAAGTAGAAGAATCACTTATTAACGAAGGATGCGTCATTGAAGGGGACGTGAAGCATTCTGTATTATTCCAAGGGGTGACAGTGGAAGAAGGTAGTATGGTTATTGATTCTGTCGTTATGCCAGGAGCGAAGATTGGTAAAAATGTTGTGATTGAAAGAGCGATTGTTGGATCGGAAATGGTTATTGAAGATGGAACAATTATTCGTCCAGAAAAAAATGTCGACGATGTAGTACTCATTGCTGAAGGGAAATAGAAAAGGGGGATGAAATGAATGGGAGAAAAAATGTTAGGAATTATTAATGCAACGGGAAGTTTTCCTTCCTTAAAGAAAGTAACAGGGCATCGTTCATTAGCGGCGTTACCATTTGGGGGCCGTTATCGACTCATTGATTTCATGCTTTCAAATATGGTGAATTCTAATATTCATAGTGTAGCGGTTTTTACAAGTCATAAAAACCGTTCACTAATGGACCATGTTGGTTCAGGAAAACAGTGGGATTTAGATAGAAAAAGAGACGGACTGTTTTTATTCCCGCCAAATTGCCAATGTGACCAAGATGAATTTGGGTCTTTTGCACATTTTAGAAGACATATTGATTATTTTTTAAGAGCTAGAGAAGAATACGTTGTTATTACGAATAGCCATCTCGTAACAGCATTAAATTTTCAAGCGGTGTTAGAGCGACATATACATACGGCAGCTGATATTACTGAAGTTTGCCATGAAGGGGTTTCGCTTCAAACATACGTGTTAAAGAAACAATTATTGTTAGATTTATTTGAGACATATAAAGATGTGGAGCAATACAGTTTATTTGATGTAGTGAGAGAAAAGCGCGGAAAATCACTGCATATTGCTACGTATGAGCATACAGGATATGTAGCTATTATTGATTCGATTGAAAGTTACTATAAACATAGCTTAGAAATTTTGCAACCTGCTATTTGGAAGCAATTATTTAAGAAAGAAGCACCGATCTTTACGAAAGTAAAAGATGAACCACCAACTCGTTACCTGAAGGGTGCAGCCGTAAAAAATACAATGATTGCAAACGGCAGTATTATTGAAGGAGAAGTAGAAAATAGTGTTATCTCCCGTTCTGTTAAAATTGGAAAAGGTTCAATTGTTCGTAATAGCATTATTATGCAAAAGAGCAAAATTGGAGATAACTGTATAATAGACGGTGTTATTATTGATAAAGACGTGAAAATTGGTGACGGTGTAGTACTAAAAGGAAACGCCGATGAGCCATATGTTGTAGAAAAAGGAAGCATTCAAAACAGTACGATTAATAGTTATTCTTAAAAGAATCAGTGGGGGGTTTTCCTCCACTGATTAAAGCATTCATTCAAATGAAAACTCGAAGGGAGGAAGCTGCAAGGGAAGTCGTATAAGCTTTTCGTGCAGTGGGACAACAAGTGAATATTTTATTTGCAGTATCAGAATGTGTACCATTTGTTAAATCGGGAGGATTAGCTGATGTAGCAGGTGCGCTCCCAAAAGAGCTGAAAAAATTAGGTGTGGACGTTCGCATTATACTTCCAAATTATAGTCTTATTCCGCAAAAATTAAGGGATGGATGTACGTTACACAAAGTAATTAACGTCCCGCTTGGGTGGAGAAATCAATATTGCGGAATTTTAAAAGGTGAGCAAGACGGGATTACGTATTACTTAATAGATAATGAATATTATTTTAAGAGAGATTCTCTATATGGTCATTATGATGACGGAGAGCGTTTTTCTTATTTTTCAAAAGCAGTTTTAGAGTGTATTCCGCATCTTGATTTCGAAGTGGATGTTCTCCATAGCCACGATTGGCATACAGCTATGGTGAATTTCTTACTACGTGAAAAGTATCAAGATAATCCATTATATGAGCATATTAAAACGGTGTATACGATTCATAACTTGCAGTTCCAAGGTGTATTTCCTCCTGAAGTGATGTACGACTTGTTAGAACTTGGTGATGAATATTTTCATAGTGAGCAGCTAGAGTTTTATGGAAATGTGAACTTTATGAAGGGCGGAATTATCGCTTCTGATCAAATTACAGCGGTTAGCCCGACATACAAAGAGGAAATTCAATATGAGTTTTTCGGTGAGAAGTTAGATGGGTTGTTACGAAAAAATAATGGTAAGCTTAGCGGCATCGTAAATGGAATTGATACGAGCGTATATAATCCAGAAACAGATTCGTATATTACTGCTCAGTATGATGCAGAGTCATTAGAGGAAAAGAATGAAAATAAAAGCGCCTTGCAGCGTTATTTTGGTTTGCCAGAAAAAGAAGATACACCAATTATTTCGATGGTAACGAGATTAACGAAGCAAAAAGGTCTTGATTTAGTACGTACTGTATTCCGCGAAATAATGGAGGAAGATGTGCAATGTATTATTTTAGGATCAGGTGATTCTGAATATGAACAATTCTTTGAGTGGATGGCATATGAGTATCCTGAGAAGGTAAAAGTGTATATCGGATTTAATGAAGAACTAGCCCATCAAGTGTATGCGGGAAGTGATTTATTCTTAATGCCATCACTATTTGAACCGTGTGGACTTGGACAACTTATCGCATTAGCGTACGGTACAATTCCGATTGTAAGAGAGACAGGCGGATTAAATGATACTGTACAATCTTATGACGAAGAAACTGGAGAAGGAAATGGTTTCAGTTTCACGAACTTTAATGCGCATGACATGTTGCACACGGTTCTTCGTGCGATTGAATTTTATCATGATAAACCGGTATGGGAGCAGCTTGTAAAACAAGCGATGACTGAAGATTATAGCTGGGAGAAATCAGCTCTTGCCTATAAGAAATTGTATAAAAGTCTCATGGAATAACATGTAGGTGGTGAAGAAATGTTTACTCATGTTGAAAGTTTCAAATCAGCTTTTCTAGAAAAGTTAGAGACGATGTATGGTAAAAGTTTTAAAGACTCTACAACTCGTGATCAATACAATACGCTTGGGTACATGGTACGTGAGTATATGAATAGTCAATGGATTGCAACGAATGAAAGTTATCGGTCTGGAGAGCAAAAGCAAATGTATTACTTATCCATTGAGTTTTTACTTGGGCGTTTGCTTGGAAGTAACATATTAAATTTAGGCATCAGGGATGTATGTGAGCAAGGACTTTCTGAGCTTGGGATTTCTTTACAACAGTTAGAAGAGGTGGAAGCAGATGCAGGTCTTGGAAATGGTGGACTTGGACGATTAGCAGCCTGTTTCCTTGATTCACTTGCATCTTTAAACTTACCAGGTCATGGCTGTGGAATTCGTTACAAACACGGTTTATTTGATCAAAAAATTGTTGATGGTTATCAAGTTGAATTTCCAGAGCAGTGGCTTCTTCATGAAAACGTATGGGAAGTAAGAAGGCATGATCAAGCTGTAGAAGTAAGTTATTTCGGCAATGTTGAACCGCTATACATTGATGGGCGTTTAGAGTTTAGGCATACGAATGCAGAAGTGATTATGGCAGTACCATATGACGTTCCAGTAGTAGGTTACGAGACGAGTACTGTAAATACACTCAGACTTTGGAATGCTGAACCAGTTCCTTTCCCGCAAAATTGCAAAGATATTTTGAAATATAAGCGTGAAACAGAGGCGGTATCGGAGTTTTTATATCCAGATGATACGCATGATGAGGGGAAAATACTTCGTTTGAAGCAACAATATTTCCTCGTATCAGCAAGCTTGCAAAATATCGTTCGTTTGCATAGAGAAAGATATGGTGACCTTCGTCAATTACATGAGAAAATTGCGATTCATATTAATGATACACATCCAGTTTTGGCGATTCCAGAACTAATGCGTATTTTATTAGATGAAGAAAAACTAGCATGGGAAGAAGCTTGGCATATAACATCGCAAACGATTTCTTATACAAATCATACGACGTTATCAGAAGCGCTTGAGAAGTGGCCAATTCACATTTTTAAACCGTTATTACCGAGAATTTATATGATTATTGAAGAGATTAATGAACGTTTCTGTCATGAACTTTGGGAACGTTATCCATATGAATGGCATCGTATTGAAGAGATGGCGATTATTGCGCATGATCTTGTGAAAATGGCTCATTTAGCAATTGTCGGTAGCCATAGCGTAAATGGTGTAGCAAAAATTCATACGGAAATTTTAAAGCAACGTGAAATGCGACTGTTTTATGAGTTTTATCCAGATAAGTTTAATAATAAAACGAATGGAATCGCTCATAGACGTTGGTTAATGAAGGCGAATCCGCAGCTGACGAACCTTATTTCAGAGGCGATTGGAACAGAGTGGAAGAAAGAACCGATTAAGCTTCAAGCGCTGCAAACAGTTCAATACGATGCGAGTTTCCAAGAGAAATTTGCAGAGGTAAAACAAGAGCGTAAAGAGATTTTAGCGGAGCGTATTTATAATAAAATGGGGATTACAATTGATCCTAATTCTATTTTTGATGTCCAAGTAAAAAGACTACATGCTTACAAACGACAACTATTAAACGTTCTTCATATTTTATATTTGTATAACCGTTTGAAAGAGGATGCTAGTTTTACATTTTATCCACGTACGTTTATCTTTGGAGCGAAAGCATCACCTGGCTATTACTATGCGAAAAAAATTATTAAATTAATCAATGAACTCGCAAGGAAAGTGAATAATGATCCGTATGTGAGTCAATATATGAAAGTTATCTTTCTAGAAAACTATCGAGTGTCTTTAGCGGAAGATATATTCCCAGCTGCGGATGTGAGTGAGCAAATTTCAACTGCGAGTAAAGAAGCATCAGGAACAGGGAATATGAAATTTATGATGAATGGTGCGATTACACTCGGAACGTTAGACGGAGCTAATGTTGAAATAAAAGACCGGGTCGGTGATGATAACTGTTTCATTTTTGGCCTAACAGCGGAAGAGGTTCTTCATTACTATCAAAATGGTGGATATCGTGCAAGTGATTATTATCACCACAATATGCATATTAAAAAAGTAGTAGATCAGTTAACGAATGGTTTCTTTGCACATTCGGGAGCTGAATTTGAAGCGATTTATGATTCTCTCGTAATTCAAAATGATGAATACTTCGTTCTGCGAGATTTTGGTCCATATGCGGAAAGGCAAGAAGCTGTCGGTAGAGCGTATGAAAACCGAACGAAGTGGTTAGAAATGTCGATTTTAAATATTGCACAGTCTGGTCATTTTGCGAGTGATCGAACGATTTTACAGTATAGTAATGAGATTTGGAGTATTGGTAATGCGGTTACACAGTATTAAGTGAAAGTCCCTTTTGAAGGGACTTTTCTTTATTAAGTTGAAGTGGGGGAAATGATGTATGGGAGATATGTGTGAGGAACTGAATTTAAAAACAGATAGATTACTATTAACGAAGATACAGTATTCGCATGTAGATGATTTGTTTGAAGTGTATTCAAATCCAGAAGCAGCTATATATGTACCCCGGGAAGTGCATAAAATGAAAGAGGAAACGCATAGTTTAGTAGAAAATATGCTTGCAACGATACGAGAAGGTAAGGCTCTTATATGGTCTATTATGCTGAAGGATACTCAAAAAGTGATTGGGACATGTGGAATATGGCTCATGCCACATAATAGTGCATCGATTGGAGCTGTAATTAGCCCAGCGTATTGGGGTAAAGGACTTATTGTGGAAGCTTTAGAAGAACTCATTGAAATAGGCTTTCAGGAGCTGAATATAAACCGTATGGAAGGAAGATGTGACGCAGAGAATATAGCTTCTGAACGTGTGATGCAAAAATTGAAAATGGTATATGAAGGCATATTGAGACAAAGTGTAAAAATGGATAATACGTATAGGGATGCTAAAGTGTATTCACTTTTAAAAGAGGAATATAATCACTTGAAAAACCGAGCTTAATCTCATTAAGCTCGGTTTTCTTTTTTTGCTTAAGAAAGAAATGGGATGGCGGTATATATGATACCTGTTCCATCGTATTCTCCTGTCGCAAAGTATGAAAATGTAAAGAAACCTGTAAACGAAAAAATTACAATGAGAAAAAGTGCAAAGATAAATTTTAGCATGTAAGGTCCCCTCATCCAAAAATAACTTCATATATTATTATAGTATAAGGATATAGAGTTTCCAATCATTACCTGGTTAAAAATGAGAAGTCAGACATGTTTTGTATGTTGTCATGGCATGATTATTTGTAATGGATTTTGTGTTTTTTGTAAAAGTCATATTGTGATGAACGTGTGCATATTCCCAGTCTTGGTCATTAAAATGGACATTACGCGGAGGGAGAAGAGGAACGACATCAAATAGATTAACGAAGCGAAAGCTACTAGCTACTTGTAGTTTATAATAATTGCGAAATGCAATATCGCCCACTTTGGGGGAGGCAAATGTATAAAGACCGTACTGTGCGAAGGCGGTGTTGATACGCGCATCTAGTATATGTAGTGTAGCGAGCGCGCCGCCTAAGCTATGACCTGTTGCAAGAAGTTTTTTATGGGCTGGTAATGATACGAGCATATCCATAATAGAATCTCGGCAAGATTCATAAATAGAAAGAAAGCCGTTATGGACATTTCCGCTATTTAAAGCATATGGATATGGTTTTTGATTGACGAGTGAATCGATAATCCATTCGGTATCTGTTTGTGTCCCGCGAAAAGCTACAATAATCGTATCCTCAGATTCTAGTATGAATCCAAACCAATCTGTCGTTTGAATGGTTTTTCCTTGAAAGCCTTGTACATATTGAAAACCATCTGGTATTTCGAAAATCCCATTTTGTTTATATTGTTCATACGTTAACTCACAACAAGAAGCTAACAATATGGCGGTATCTTTATCGAAGGATAAAGGAGTACGCATTAAGGAAGCCCTCCTTAAGAAAAGGTATAGTTCAATATATGCAGTGAGGGACTTGATTCATTCTTTTGGATGGGGCAAATAGTTTGTATCGCGTATTTAAATTAGTGGATGAAATTATAGTGACTTATGGACGAATCATGCCAAAATAAAACAGCACCCCATAAGGGCACTGTTTACTCTTTTCCATCTAATAAACGTCCAAGTCCGCCTAAAACGCTGCCTTCACCGCTGTTTTGAGCTGCTGGGCTTGTAAGGCGTGCTGCTAAACGGCTAAGTGTTAAGGACTGAATCCAAACCGTTCCAGGACCTTCTAACGTTGCGAAGAATAAACCTTCGCCGCCAAATAGAGCTGTTTTTACTTTTCCAACGAACTCGATATCGTAGTTAACGTCTTTTGTCATGGCAACGAGACAACCTGTATCGATGCGAAGTCTTTCGCCAGGTTTTAATTCACGCTTATATACAGTTCCTCCTGCATGCATGAAAGCGAGTCCATCACCTTCAAGTTTCTGCATGATGAAACCTTCACCACCGAAGAAACCAGTTCCAATTTTTTTCGTAAACTCAATTCCGATAGAAACGCCCTTTGCTGCACAAAGAAACGCGTCTTTTTGACAAACGACTTTCCCTTGATATTGTGTTAAATCAACAGGGATGATTTTTCCTGGATAAGGAGCGGCGAATGATACGTGGCGCTTGCCATGACCTGTATTTGTAAAGACAGTCATAAACATACTTTCACCTGTAACAAGACGCTTACCAGCGCCCATTAATTTACCAAATAGACCACTAGATGGGCCAGAACCATCACCGAAAATGGTTTCCATTTCGATATGATCTTCCATCATCATCATTGCGCCAGCCTCTGCGATAACGCTTTCTTCTGGATCTAATTCAATTTCAACAAACTGCATATCATCGCCATATAATTTATACTCGATTTCATGTGCTTGCATTTTTTCACCTCATCATATGTAGTAATTATATTGTACAGAAATCAAAGGAATTAGAATACTGTAGATTTGTTAATTTTTGAATAAAAATAGAATGAAAATTTAAGGTTATACTAGGATTATAAAAAACGATGGATTGAAAGTGTTCTCATTTGACGTTTTTGACATAGCATGATATAGTGAAAGAACTATTGAGCTACATAATGTGGTACGGAAATAAAGCACGTTGTATTAAAGGCTGTAAGCTTGTTATACATTCATGTCCTTTATATCCACCTTTTCATGTGGATTCATAGTTTCATTTTTATTTAGGAGGTACATGACATGCAAACAGGTAAAGTTAAATGGTTTAACGGCGAAAAAGGTTTTGGCTTCATCGAAGTTGAAGGCGGAGAAGACGTATTCGTACATTTCTCAGCTATCCAAGGCGACGGCTTCAAAACTTTAGAAGAAGGTCAAGAAGTTTCTTTCGAAATCGTTGAAGGAAACCGCGGACCACAAGCAGCTAACGTTACAAAAAACTAATTAGCTAGCGATAAAAAGCATTCCGAATTTCGGAATGCTTTTTTTATTCTTTGGAGCTAGATTCATTTGAAGATAACTCGCCTTTGAAAGTACGCTCTTCAAAGTCATCAAGCATTTGTTCATACTCTTCATGTTCTTCTGTGGCGAAAACTTGAGGGTTTTTGCCATACATGTCTGTTCCTATAAAATTTTCGAAATCCTCTACATACCCAACATTTTCTTCACTATTTACGTACATGCCATTATAGTTTTTGGAATCCTGTCTTTCTAAATCGGACGGTGTTTCTGATGTCCCATAATTTGCGACATCTTGCCATGCATCTTCAGCATCGTATTCTACAGAATGATCTTCGTCGTGCTTGTGAAAAGAAGGAGCCAACACCTCTTCTTCAACTGGTCGCGTGTTCATATTTAATTTATTTGTCGTGTGCTGAATACATGTTGTAGCGGTTGGCATTGCCTCTAATCTTTCAAACGGAATTTCTTCGCCAGATACTTCGCAAATTCCATACGTACCTGCTTCAATTTTTTGCAGGGCATGTTTCGTATCTTCTAGCTGCTTATGCCAAAATTCGATGAGCCCGAAATCTTTCTCACGTTCGTACAATTCTGTAGCCATATCACCTGGATGATTGTCATAGCTAGATAATTCTCCAATAGAATCGCGTTCAGAAGCACGATCTGTATTCTCATGAGTTTGTATTGTTTGTTCAACTTCTTGCTGTTGTTTTTCTAAAATAGATTTAAATTGATTTATTTGTTGTGGAGTTAACATAGTCGTCCACCTTCCTACAATTCAGTTTCTTTACATAGTATGAGCGTCGAGAGGAGGAATTATGAGCTGAAATTGGTATATGAAAAAAGAGCTGCATAAGCAGCTCCTTTTAGAGGAAATATCCAAGCAATAATCCGATTCCCATGAGGAGACCGAAGATTGTATTTGTTTTCGCTGTTGCAATCATCGCAGGTACCATTTCCATTGGAATGCTTTTACCAACAAAGCCTTTCGTCGCTTTCAATGCTTTCGGTGCACTTAAAAATACGATAAGCATCCACGGTGATACGATGTTCACGATAATTAGAGCGATTGTCCAAATATAAGAAACGATGAACATAGAAGCGAGTACACCAACGGCTCTTTCACGTCCAACGAGAATTGCTAATGTTTTACGACCGTTTTCTTTATCGCCATCTAAGTCACGAATGTTATTAGCTAGTAAAATGGCACCAATTAAAATGGAGCTTGGAATAGATAATAAAATGACTTCTGATGTTACAGTTCCAGTTTGAATAAAGAATGAAATCCCAATAATAATAACACCCATAAATAATCCGGCTGTTAACTCTCCAAATGGTGTATAGGCAATTGGAAGTGGGCCGCCTGTATAAAGGTAGGCAACGGCCATACAAACAAGACCGATTGCAGCAAGCCACCAGCTAGAATTCATACAAATATAAACACCTAATAGTATTGCGATCCCAAAAAATCCAAATGCTAAGTTAAGCACCGTTTTCGGCTGAATGCCATCGCGAACGATAGCGCCGCCGATACCAACTGATCCTTCGTGATCGAGTCCTCTTTTATAATCAAAGTATTCATTAAACATGTTTGTTGCTGCTTGAATGAGAAGACAAGCGAGAAGCATCATAAGAAAAAGAGGGAGATGTATTTGATTTATACCTCCGACCTGCATCGCATAGGCTGTTCCGATGAAAACAGGAACGAAAGCTGCTGTTAATGTATGGGGACGTAGTAAACTCCACCAAATGCGCCAGCCTGTTTGCTTACTTGGCTTTGGCGCCGTAGGAGAGGAATTCGTTTCGACGTTCATTTCCATGTTGAATCCTCCTTTGGTCACATATTGTACACAACTAAGTGTAGAAAAAGCATCATTTAGTGTCAACGTTTATTTTCTAGGAGGAGAAGGTGAATTTCTCAGAAATGCTAAACGTTGACAGGCCTTTCGTTTGAGGTGTATCTTAAAATCAAGCGTAATTATGACTATTTTTCGCCCATAGGGGGGAGACAATTGTGATTCAAACGAAACAAATAGGCTTGCAAGAAGTTTTGAGTGCAGCCATTAAGCGTGCAACTGATGAAAAAATATTAGTGAGCTTCGTAAAACAAATAGACTGGATGGATCCGCTTCTGTTTTATGCAGCAGGAAAAAGGATTGCATTCGAAAATAGATGTTATTTTGCAGACCCAGCTCAGCATGTAATATTTGCTGGAATTGGCTCTGTTTTCACTATAGCAACTTCTTCTCACAAACGCTTTCAAACGGCTCGTGACGAGTGGGATAAAGTAAAAGAGAAAGCATTTGTTCAAAGAGAAAGATACGAATTTGGAACAGGTCCTCTTTTATTTGGTGGATTTTCATTTGACCGAGAAAAAGAGAAAACCGACTTATGGAAAGAATTTGATGATACGACATTTTCACTACCAGCATTTTTATTAACTGTAAAAAATGAAAAAGCATGGTTAACAATGAATACATTCGTTTCAGCAACTGATTGTGCAGAAACTCTTTATAACGAAATTGTTTCTTTAGAAGAGAAAATTTTTGGGGAGAGTAAATGTGCACTAGAAGGATCGAAATTAACAGTTACTTCTAAAGTAGAAGTAGATCCGAAAGGCTGGATGAAGGCCATTGAGAAAGTGCAAGATGAGATGAAGCAGGGGAACGTGCAGAAGGTTGTATTAGCAAGGGAGCTAAAAGTAGAAATGAATCATCATATTGATTCTGCTCTTGTTTTAGAAGCGCTTCGCATTGGGCAACCAGATTGTTACGTATTTTCTTTTGATTATAAAGGAGCATGCTTCTTAGGAGCGACGCCAGAGAGATTAATTCGCAAAGAAGATGAGAAGTTTACGTCGATGTGTCTTGCTGGTTCAACTGGTCATGGTCAATCTATAGAAGAAAGTAAACGAAATAGTAATGCGCTTCTTCATGATGAAAAGAATTTAGCTGAACACGGTTATGTTGTGAATATGATTCGAGGAGTACTAAATGAGCACTGCGAATCCGTTAATATTCCGGAAAGTCCGGGCTTATTAACAACGAAAAACTTAATTCATTTATATACGCCTGTAGAGGCAAAAGGCGATGCGAGTCTTTTAACAATGGTAGAAGAATTACACCCAACACCAGCTCTTGGCGGGACACCTCGTTTGGAAGCGATGAAACTGATTCGTGATGTTGAATTGTTAGACAGAGGGTTATATGGTGCACCGATTGGCTGGATAGATGATGAAGGAAATGGTGAATTTGCGGTTGCACTTCGCTGCGGATTATTAAATGGCGCAAAAGCATCCTTATTTGCCGGGTGCGGGATTGTAATTGATTCAGTACCGCAACTTGAATATGAAGAAACAAGCTTGAAGTTTAGACCGATGCTTGGTGCTTTGGAGGAATTAATGAAATGAACAATCATATAGAAGCATTATCATATTATTTAGGCGCGTTCGTGGATGAACTGACGCGTCTAAATGTATGTGATGTTGTCATTAGTCCAGGCTCACGGTCAACACCGATTGCTCTACTAATGGAACAACATGAAGGAATGAACACATATTTACATGTAGATGAAAGATCAGCGGGATTTTTTGCACTCGGTATCGCAAAAGCAAAAAAACGCCCTGTTGCATTATTATGTACGTCAGGAACGGCAGCAGCGAACTACTATCCAGCTGTATGTGAAGCTTTTCATTCACGAGTGCCGCTTATCGTCTTAACGGCAGATAGACCGCATGAATTAAGAGATGTTGGTGCACCACAAGCGATGAATCAATTCAATTTATACGGTACATTTGTGAAGCAATTTACAGAGATGGCACTTCCAGAAGCGAGTGAAGCGATGTATCATTATGCTCGCATGACGACGCAGCGCACGATAGCAAGCGCACTTCTAGCGCCGCAAGGACCTGTTCATCTTAATTTTCCAGTTCGCGAGCCGCTTATCCCAGATTTCTCATTAGAAAGTTTATGGGATAAAGGACGCGGGGAATATACAGGAGTAGTTCAGCAAGGGAACGTGATGATGCCGAGTGAATATGTAGATTCTCTTGTAGGGCGCCTTTCACATATGGAAAAGGGGCTTATTATTTGTGGAGATGATAGTCATTCAGAAATCGCAGCGTTTGCGGCAGAACTAGCTGAAAAAACGGGATATCCAATATTAGCGGATCCACTTTCTAACATTCGTAGCGGACATCACGATAAAACGATGATAATCGACTGTTACGATACATTTTTACGAAATGAATTGTTAAAAGAAACGTGGAAGCCAGAAGTTATAATTCGCTTTGGTGGTATGCCTGTTTCGAAAGCATTAACGCAGTTCATTAAAAAACAGACGAAAGCCATTCATATCGTTGTTGAAGAATCTGGCCAATGGAGAGACCCAGCTCTCGTTGCGACAGAAGTTGTACAGGCAAGTGATATTGCATTTTGCAGTGCACTAATAGAAAAAATGCCAGTTATGAAAAAGAATGATTGGTTCGGAATGTGGAAACATATAAACGAAAAAACGAAGGAAACGCTTCGTGAAATGGAAACATATGAAACGGCATTTGAAGGGAAAGTCATTACGGATATCGTCCGCGTATTACCAGAAGGGGCAACGTTATTTGCAAGTAACAGTATGCCAATTCGTGATACAGATTCATTCTTCTTCACATCGGATAAAAATATTCAAGTGATGGCAAACCGCGGTGTAAATGGGATTGACGGAATCATTTCGACAGCTTTAGGAGCGAGCATTATTTGCGATCCGCTCGTATTAGTGATCGGTGATTTATCATTTTATCACGATTTAAACGGATTATTAGCCGCAAAATTACATGAATTAAATATAACAATTGTCGTTGTAAATAATGACGGTGGTGGTATTTTCTCATTC
Organism: Bacillus cereus group sp. N14; assembly: GCF_016483555.1. Lineage (NCBI taxonomy): Bacteria > Bacillati > Bacillota > Bacilli > Caryophanales > Bacillaceae > Bacillus > Bacillus cereus group sp. N14. The sequence continues at coordinate 260,075 of NZ_JAEHBQ010000004.1, read as the reverse complement.
TTACCACAGTATGAGAAAAAGGAACATTTCGAATCATTATTTGGAACGCCAATTGGACTTGATTACGAGCATGTTGTTAAAATGTACGGCGGTTCATTTAGTCGTGTAAATGGTTGGGAGCAATTCCGAGAAGAGGTACAAAAAGGAACGACGACGGAAGGTTTACACGTTGTAGAAATTTGTACGAACCGTGATGAAAACTTAACATTGCACCGTAAATTGTGGGCAAAAACGCAGGACGTAATTACTACATCGTTGCAAGGTGAATCAAAATGAACGTAACGCTGCAAGGTGTATCGTATGAATATGAAGTAGTCGGAAGCGGGGAACCACTTCTACTTCTTCATGGTTTTACGGGAAGCATGGAAACGTGGCGTTCCTTCGTTCCTTCTTGGAGTGAGCAGTTTCAAGTCATTCTAGTAGACATTGTGGGGCACGGAAAAACGGAAAGTCCTGAAGATGTGACTCATTATGATATTCGAAATGTAGCATTGCAAATGAAAGAACTACTAGATTACCTTCATATTGAAAAAGCGCACATACTCGGCTATTCAATGGGCGGTAGACTGGCGATTACAATGGCATGTCTATATCCAGAGTATGTACATTCTCTTTTATTAGAAAATTGTACAGCTGGGCTTGAAAGTGAAGAGGCTAGAAAAGAACGCTGTGAAAAAGATGAGCGACTTGCCGATAAAATTGAGCGAGAAGGCATCAATAGTTTTGTAACGATGTGGGAAAATATTCCGCTGTTTGAAACGCAAAAACGTTTAGCACAAAACGTACAAGAAGCAGTGCGAAAAGAAAGACTTGCTAACAATCCAAAAGGAATTGCAAATAGCTTGCGCGGCATGGGAACAGGGGCTCAGCCTTCATGGTGGAACGAGCTGCAAAACTTAAAAATACCTGTTCTTTTAATGAATGGGGAGCATGATGAAAAGTTCTTTCGCATATTAAAAAACATCGAAAAATGCGTCTCTGACGCGAAATTTGTCAAAATTGATGGTGCTGGCCATGCAATTCATGTGGAACAACCGGAAAAGTTTGATACAATAGTAAAGGGATTTCTAAAAACTATGCAGTGATGCTTTTTCATCTAAGAAGGAAGCTACACTTATAGAGGAGATCAGAAATATACAAGGAGGTAGTTGTAATGGCTATTGAATGGGTAAAAGAAGGCAATTACGAAGATATTATTTATTCAACATACAATGGTATCGCAAAGATTTCGATTAACCGTCCTGAAGTACATAACGCATTCCGTCCTAAAACGGTAATGGAGTTAATCAACGCTTTTGCACACGCTCGTGATGATGCAAATGTTGGCGTTATCATTTTAACAGGTGAAGGTGGACGTGCATTCTGTTCTGGCGGCGACCAAAAAGTTCGCGGTCATGGTGGATATGTAGGTGACGACCAAATCCCTCGTTTAAACGTATTAGACCTACAACGTCTAATTCGCGCAATTCCTAAACCAGTTATCGCAATGGTAGCAGGTTATGCAATCGGTGGTGGACACGTACTTCATATCGTATGTGACTTAACAATCGCTGCAGACAACGCTGTATTCGGACAAACAGGTCCTAAAGTAGGAAGCTTTGACGGTGGATATGGAGCTGGTTACTTAGCTCGTATGGTAGGCCACAAGAAAGCTCGCGAAATTTGGTACCTATGCCGTCAATACAGCGCACAGGAAGCGCTTGATATGGGCTTAGTAAACACAGTAGTACCATTAGAAGAGCTTGAAGCAGAAACAGTACAATGGGCACAAGAAATCTTAGCAAACAGCCCAATGGCACTTCGTTTCCTAAAAGCTGCATTCAACGCAGACACAGACGGTCTAGCTGGTATTCAACAACTAGCTGGAGATGCAACGTTATTGTACTACACAACTGACGAAGCAAAAGAAGGTCGCGACGCGTTCAAAGAAAAACGCAGTCCGGACTTCGGTCAATTCCCTCGTTTCCCGTGATCAAACCAAAAGCGGAAGCGGCTCGCTTAGAACAAGAGGGCGTTGGAACTCCTGACGTAGAGGCGCTTTTTGCCTCGTAGGAAGGCGTGAAACGACCGACTGTTCTAGCCGCTGTAGCTAGATGTTTTAAAAGCGAAGCCGACTGCTTAGCCCCGTTGGCTAAGGTTCTTTCGCACAGAAAGTGTTTTTTACTTTCTCGTGCGGAAGGTTCTTAGACGGAAGGGGCTAGGAGGCGTAGCTAGATGAGATCAACAAGAAACAAAACAACTAAGAGACTTGATGTCATATCAAGTCTCTTTCTTTCATGAAAGGAGAATGAATGATGGAGACGATGCCAAATTGGTTAATGCAACGTGCATTTTTAACACCAGATCGCACTGCAATTGAAATAGAGGATGAAAAGGTTACTTTTATGCAGCTGCATGAAAAAGTAGTATCTGTTTGTGAACACCTTTCATATGTTGGGATAAAGCGTGGGCAAAAGGTGGCTGTTCTGATGAAAAATGGTATGGAGATGATTACAGTTATTCACGCCCTATCTTACGTAGGTGCAGTAGCTGTACTTTTAAATACGCGTCTTTCAAGAGAAGAGCTACTTTGGCAAATGGATGATGCTGAAGTTGTATGCTTAGTGACGGATCAAGATTTCGAGGCTAAAGATGTTCCTGTATATTCGTTCGCCGAAGTGATGAATGGGCCAAAGGCGGAAGCATTTATACAAGAAGAATTCTCTTTAGAAGAAGCGATGACAATTATTTATACGTCTGGGACGACAGGGAAACCGAAAGGCGTTATTTTAACGTACGGCAATCATTGGGCGAGCGCAGTTGGTTCTTCGTTTAATTTAGGACTTCGTGAGGATGATTGCTGGTTAGCTTGTATGCCGATGTTCCACGTTGGCGGGTTATCTCTTCTAATGAAAAATATTATGTACGGCATGCGCATTTTACTCGTTCCGAAATACGATGCTGATTTTATTCATAAATCACTTCAAACGAGAGGTGTTACGATTATTTCTGTCGTTTCAAAAATGTTAACTGATTTATTAGAGAGACTTGGAGAAGAGACATATCCATCTTCTTTACGATGCATGTTACTTGGCGGAGGACCAGCCCCGAAACCGTTACTCGAAACATGTGTAGATAAAGGAATTCCTGTGTATCAAACGTATGGTATGACAGAAACTTCGTCGCAAATTTGTACGTTATCCGCAGATTATATGTTAACGAAAGTAGGATCAGCTGGAAAACCACTATTTCAGTGTCAACTTCGTATTGAAAAAGATGGCGTAGTAGTACCGCCGTTTGCAGAAGGCGAGATCGTAGTAAAAGGACCGAACGTAACAGGTGGTTATTTTAACCGTGAAGATGCGACGCACGAAACCATTCAAAACGGATGGCTTCATACTGGTGATCTCGGTTATTTAGATGAAGAAGGATTTTTATACGTATTAGATCGCCGCAGTGATTTAATTATTTCTGGCGGAGAAAATATATATCCGGCTCAAATTGAAGAAGTGTTGCTTTCTCATCCGATGGTAGCAGAAGCTGGTGTTGTCGGTATGGCTGACGATAAATGGGGACAAGTACCTGCTGCTTTTGTTGTAAAAAGTGGAGAGGTAACAGAAGAAGAAATTCTGCATTTTTGCGAGGAGAAATTAGCGAAATATAAAGTGCCGAAGAAAGCATGTTTCTTAGAGGAATTACCACGAAATGCTTCGAAAAAATTGTTAAGACGAGAGTTAAGACAATTAGTGGAGGAGATGTAAGTGGAAATAAAAAAAGCGGCACTTCATATAACAGAAATGCCACTCGTCATCCCGTTTGCTGCAAGCTACGGAACTTACGAAAAGCGTGAGAGCATCGTTATTGAATTAGAAGATACAGATGGACATATTGGATTTGGTGAAGTCGTTGCCTTCTCTGAACCGTGGTATACGGAAGAAACAGTGAAGACAGCGCTGCATGTACTGCAAGACTTTTTATTACCTGATTTATTAAAGGCTGAAATTTCTCATCCGAATGAAATGCCGAGTTTGTTCCAGCATATAAAGAGAAACCGAATGGCAAAGGCCGGAATTGAAGGAGCTGTTTGGGATTTATATGCGAAGCGTCAAAAGAAACCGTTAGCGACATTACTTGGTGGAACTAGGACTGAAATTGAAGCCGGTGTTGTAATTGGAATCAATACGATTCCGGTTATGTTAAAACAAATCGAGAAGTACGCGGAAGAAGGATACGAGCGTTTTAAAGTAAAAATAAAGCCAGAGCATGATTACGAATTATTGAAAGAAATTCGTAAAGAGTTCCCGCATATCCCGTTAATGGCTGATGCAAATTCAGCGTACACGTTAGCGGATACGGAGAAACTGAAACGATTAGATGAATTTCAATTGCTGATGATTGAGCAACCGCTAGCGGATTACGATTTTCTTGATCATGCACAGCTGCAAAAGAAAATTGAAACGCCGATTTGTTTAGACGAAAGTATCCATAGTTTAGAAGACGCGCGCGTTGCGATTACGCTTGGCAGTTGCCGTATCGTTAATATTAAACCAGGACGAGTGGGCGGATTAACGGAGTCGATTCAAATCCATGATTATTGTATGGAGCATAACATACCTGTTTGGTGCGGAGGTATGGTAGAGATGGGGATTTCACGAGCTCAAAATGTTGCTCTCGCCTCATTGCCGAACTTTACGATTCCTGGTGATATATCCGCTTCTAGTCGACATTGGGAGAAGGATATTATTTCGCCGGAAGTGATGCTTGAGGGCGGGAAAGTGATTGTACCGCAAAGCGTTGGTGCTGAGTATGAAGTTGACCGCGGAAGGCTGGCGGAAATTACGAAGCAGCGAATTGTTTTGGAGCGGTAGGTTGAGTCTTTCAAATAGCAGGCGAATTTCGTCGTTAATTGTCGGTAAGTCGATATTCCTTGTCGAAACGTCGATATATTAAAAAAATCGTTGATATATTTCAAGTTGTGTTCGATATATTTGAAAAATCGTCGATATAATTTCATTTACTATCACAGTACAATACGAAAAGGTTACTCCTGCGAGTAACCTTTTCGTATTGTACAAATTGGATAGACTAGTTTACAATCGAGCGTATATAAGGGGGAGTAATATGAAGCGCATTTCAATTTTAATAGCGGATGATGAGGCAGAAATTGCTGATTTAATTGAGATACATTTAGAAAAAGAAGGGTACCACGTCGTGAAAGCAGCTGATGGAGAAGAGGCAATTCATGTTATTGAAACGCAGCCAATCGACTTAGTGGTTTTAGATATTATGATGCCGAAAATGGATGGTTATGAAGTGACGCGCCAAATTCGCGCGAAGCACCATATGCCAATCATTTTTCTAAGTGCGAAAACATCTGATTTTGATAAGGTGACAGGTCTTGTATTAGGTGCAGATGATTATATGACAAAACCTTTTACACCAATTGAATTAGTCGCACGTGTGAATGCACAATTACGCCGATTTCTTACGTTAAATCAACCGAAAGTAGCGGAGAGCAAATCTGCTTTAGCCATAGGCGGAGTTGTGATTGATCCTGAGCGCCGAACGGTAGATGTGTACGATGAGAAAATTGAATTAACGCCAAAAGAGTTTGATATTTTATATTTATTAGCGAGCCATCCGAAGAAAGTGTACAATGTGGAAAATATTTTTCAGCAAGTATGGGCAGATGATTATTATGAAAGCGGAAATACAGTTATGGTACATATTCGTACGTTGCGGAAAAAACTTGGAGAAGATAAAAGAAAGGATAAGTTAATAAAAACAGTGTGGGGGGTAGGTTATACTTTCAATGGGTAACATGATGAAAAGCTTTCGATTTAAAATGATTGCCTTATTTGCGTTAAGTATGGTGCTCGCAGCAACTGTAACTTATATCATTTATAAAGGATTGCAGCTGTATTATAAAAAGATGGTTCGCTACGAAGAGCCTTTAGCGCAATTTAGGTCAATGGTAAGGGAAGTTGGAGATATTAACTTCTTTTTAATTTTCTTTATTCCGTTATCTATTATCTTTTTCTTCTTTTTGACAAAACCGTATTTAAAATACTTTAGTGAAATTTCTAATGGAATTCATCATCTTGCGAACGGTAACTTTACAAATAAAGTTCAAGTTTCATCAAATGATGAGTTTGGAAATATCGCGCGCGAAATAAATGTTGCGAGTGAAAAGTTAAAAGAAGCTGTGGAAAGAGGGGACTTTGCTGAAAGTAGTAAAGATCAGCTCGTTGTGAATTTGGCTCATGATTTAAGAACGCCATTAACATCCGTGTTAGGATATTTAGATTTAATTCTTAAAGATAAAAACTTAACAAAAGAACAAATTAAACATTTTTCCACGATTGCTTTTACGAAATCACAAAGGCTTGAAAGCTTAATTGATGAGCTATTTGAAATTACACGTATGAACTATGGCATGTTACAACTAAATAAAAAGCCAATTGATATCAGTGAGCTGCTTATACAGCTAGATGAAGAATTGTATCCGCTATTAGAGAAACAGCATTTAGAAGCTAGATTGAATGTTGATCCACATTTACCGATTAACGGTGATGGAAAATTGTTAGCTAGAGTATTTGAAAACTTGTTAACAAATGCCGTTCGATATGGATATGATGGACAACTTGTTGATCTGAATGGGTATATCGATAATGAAGAAGTTGTCGTACAAGTTATTAATTACGGAGATAGCATTCCAGAAGAAGATTTACCGTATCTATTTGATATGTTTTATACAGGTGATAAATCGAGAACGGAGAACCGTGGCGGGACAGGTCTTGGACTATTTATTGCGAAAAATATTGTCGAGCAGCATGATGGGAAGATTTCTGCTGAAAGTAATGTAGTTAGAACGGTATTTGAAGTGAGATTACCAAAAGACGAGACTTAACAATTTAATAAAAATTTAAACTTTACCCCACTTTTTATTTTAATAGTTTTTTCTATTCTATACGTAAGTTACGTTAAGGAGGAACTAGAAATGAAAAAGTGGGTATTTATTTCTTTTTTTATAGCATGCACAATCTGTGTAGGCGTTTATATATCACCGTTGTTTCAAAAGGAAATTGATGTGAAAATCGGCGAGGAAAATAGTGCAGTAAAGGCTGAAAATATGAAAAAGATAGAGATTACAAAAGACGAGATTTATAAAGGTAATCTGTTATTAGTGAATAAAGATTACCCAGTAAAAAAAGATAGTATTAGGTCTGACATTATAAATGTAAATCACAATAGTGAATTAGTAAGAGGTTACGTAATATTTGATAGAAACCTTCGTTTATCAAAGGATGTTGTAAAAAAGTTTTTGAACGTTGTCGATGCAGCTGGAAAAGATGGAGTACAGCATTTCTTAATGAGTAGTGGTTATCGAGATTTTCAAGAGCAAAGTAAATTATATAAAGAAATGGGATCTGACTATGCACTTCCAGCAGGATACAGTGAACATAATTTAGGATTATCACTCGACATTGGATCTACGCAAAAGAAAATGGAGAGAGCCCCTGAAGGAAAGTGGATTGAAGAGAACGTATGGAAGCATGGCTTTGTTTTACGTTATCCGAAAAATAAAAGTCATATTACAGGCATTCAATATGAGCCGTGGCATATACGTTATGTAGGCTTACCGCATAGTGCGATTATGCAAAAGGAGAAAATTACATTAGAGGAATACTTAGACTACTTAAAAGAGAAAAAAGAAATCACAACCGATGTGGAAGGTAAGAAATATACGGTTTCTTATTATAAAGTGTCAGAGAACAGGAACGTGAATGTTCCAGCGAATAAGCAGTATGAAATTTCGGGGAACAATATGGATGGGGTTATTGTGACGGTTCAGGAATAGATAAAGAGGTTGTTCCGTTTTGGAGCAGCTTTTTCGTATATAAGAAAGGGATTGGCGTTTTTTGTCGGTAAATCGATATTTCTTGTTGAATCGTTGATATATTTTGAATTACGGTAGATATATTTGAAAAATCGTTGATATAGTGCAGGTTTTGATAGATATATTCGAAAAATCGTTGATATAATTTCCTGTACTATCAGAATTTTGAGGAGTATCTCTTATTCTACTTTTAAACATTATAACGTTATATTTACTTCTTCCTTTTTTTGTGCTACTCTAAATATGTGAAAGAGATAAATAAAAATGAAACTTTAATGTAAGCGTATTCTTGGGCTTCTTATAGAAAAGGGTGGAAATACAATGACAGAACGATTCGTACTACGTAATGTGAAACGTGTGAACGGGGAAGAGATTGACATTGTAATTGAAAATAATAAAATCGCAAAGGTGACGAAAGCTGGTGCTGGCGAGGGTGGAAAGGTTCTTGATTACTCAGGTACTTACGTATCGAGTGGCTGGATTGATTTACACGTTCATGCTTTTCCAGAGTTTGATCCGTATGGCGATGAGGTGGATGAAATTGGCGTTAAGCAAGGGGTAACGACAATTGTTGATGCGGGTAGCTGCGGAGCTGATCGTATTGCAGATTTAGTAAAAAGTAGAGAGCAGGCGAAAACGAATTTATTTGCCTTTTTAAATATTTCTCGCATCGGTTTGAAACGAATTGATGAATTATCCAACATGGGATGGATAGATAAAGAGAAAGTAATAGAAGCAGTAGAAAAGTATAAAGATGTAATCGTCGGGTTAAAGGCGAGAATGAGTAAAAGTGTCGTTTGTGATAGTGGAATTGAACCGCTTCATGTTGCACGCTCTTTATCTCGTGAAACATCATTACCGATTATGGTACATATCGGTTCAGCGCCTCCTCGCATTGAGGAAGTTGTACCTCTTTTAGAAAAAGATGATGTGATTACACATTATTTAAACGGGAAAGAAAATAATTTATTTGATGAAGAAGGAAAACCGCTACCAGTTTTATTAGATGCAGTGAAGCGCGGTGTTCATTTAGATGTTGGTCACGGTAATGCTAGTTTTTCTTTTAAAGTAGCAGAAGCGGCGAAGCGTCACGGTATTGCCTTTAATACAATTAGTACAGACATTTACCGGAAGAATCGTATACACGGTCCAGTGTATAGTATGGCTCACGTTCTTTCGAAATTTCTTTACTTAGGATATCCGCTAGAAGAAGTAATAAATGCGGTGACGAAAAATGCGGCAGAGTGGCTGAAGAAACCAGAGCTTGGCCGTATTCAAGAAGGCGATATTGCAAACTTAACTTTATTTACGGTGAAAGATGAACCGATTACGTTAATTGATTCAGAAGGGGATCAGCGCGTTGCTGAAAGAAGAATTGATACGAAAGGGGTTGTAATCAATGGGTCATTCATTGAATGCTAAGTACGGATTAAAAAGAGTAATTAATGCGAGCGGTAGAATGAGTATTTTAGGTGTATCCGCTCCGACAGATACAGTTATGGATGCGATGAAACATGGTGGACAAAATTATGTGGAAATTGCAGATTTAGTAGATAAAGCGGGAGACCATATTGCGAGAATTCTAGATTCAGAGGCAGCTGTCGTTGTAAATTCAGCATCGAGCGGAATTGCACTTTCTATCGCTAGTATCGTTACAGAAGGAAATCGCCGTAAAAGTGAAAGACTTCATCAAGAGGTCATCGCGAAAAACGAAGTGATTATGTTAAAAGGTCATAACGTTCAATACGGTGCTCCTGTTGAAACGATGATTTACTTAGGCGGAGGAAAACTTGTAGAAGTTGGCTACGCAAATGAAGGGAAAGCAGAACATATTGAAGATGCGATTGGTGAAAATACAGCAGCGATTCTATATGTGAAATCCCATCATGCCGTGCAAAAAAATATGATTTCTGTTGAAGAAGCATGGGAAGTTGCGCAGCGAAATAACGTACCACTTATCGTCGATGCGGCAGCTGAAGAAAATATTCAAAAATATGTGAAGTATTCAGACCTTGCCATTTATAGCGGTTCAAAGGCAATTGAAGGACCAACTTCTGGTATTGTCGGCGGTAAACGAAAATATATCGAGTGGCTGAAAGTGCAATTACATTGCATCGGAAGAAGTATGAAAGTTGGGAAAGAAACAACTTTCGGCTTACTTCAAGCGCTTGACGAGTACGGAGTAAAAGAAGATAAAAGTGAACAAGAAAAAGAGTTATTACAAGTACTTATGCCGCTTAAAGAATTAAACGGTGTAAATGTAACGATCGTTCAAGATGAGGCAGGAAGAGCAATCTTTAGAGCGCGTATTCACATTAACGAGAACGAGTTAAATAAATCAGCAAAAGACGTCGTAACAGCATTACGCGAAGGGGAAATTGCCATTTATACACGTGATTACGGAGTAAGACAAGGATTCTTTGATATTGATCCACGTCCACTTCAAGGTGATGACATACATGTAATTGAAGAAAAATTGAGAGAAATTGTAGGGGGAAACTAAAATGACAAACATTCAAAAACGTTTTTATAAAGGCCGTGTAGCATTAAATGTATTAGCGAACAATATTGAAAATGCGAAAGACATCTTTGAAGCAGCAGAAGGTTATGTAGTAGTGGGAGTGTTATCAAAAGACTACCCAACAGTAGAAGAAGCCGTTACAGCGATGAAAGCATACGGAAAAGAAATTGATGACGCGGTATCAATCGGACTAGGAGCTGGAGATAATCGCCAAGCGGCAGTTGTAGCTGAAATTGCGAAGCATTACCCTGGTAGTCATATTAATCAAGTGTTCCCTTCAGTTGGAGCGACACGTGCAAATCTTGGCGGAAAAGATAGCTGGATTAATAGTTTAGTATCACCAACAGGAAAAGTAGGGTACGTAAATATTTCTACTGGTCCAATTAGTGCAGCTGGAGAAGAAAAAGCAATCGTTCCAATTAAAACAGCAATCGCACTTGTACGTGATATGGGCGGAAATTCATTGAAATACTTCCCAATGAAAGGGTTAGCTCATGAAGAAGAATATCGCGCAGTTGCGAAAGCTTGTGCGGAAGAAGGATTTGCATTAGAGCCAACAGGCGGAATTGATAAAGAAAACTTCGAAACAATTGTACGTATTGCGCTAGAAGCAAATGTAGAGCAAGTTATCCCGCACGTGTACTCTTCTATTATTGATAAAGAAACTGGCAATACGAAAGTAGAAGATGTTCGCGAATTATTAGCGGTAGTGAAGAAGCTAGTTGATCAAAATGCGTAAGAAAATTGCAGCATTCGGCGAAGTAATGATGCGCCTGCAAGTACCAGGGTATGAATTGTTATCGCAAGCTAACACATTAAAGTACTCATTTTCTGGTACAGGTGTGAACGTTGCAGCAGCACTTTCTCATCTCGGTCATGAAGGCTTTCTTATTTCAACTTTACCGGAAAATTCTGTTGGGGATGCTGCGGTATCACATATTCAAAAGTTAGGCATTCGGGCACCGTTTATTTCAAGAGGCGGTAAATATGTCGGCATGTACTTTTTAGAAAATGGATTTGGAGCACGTGCAAGCCGCGTTACATATTCAAATCGATTAGAAAGCAGCTTCAATACGGCATGTGAAGACATGTATCAATTTGAAGAAATCGCAAAGGAAATTGATATCGTTCATTTTTGCGGAATTACACTTGCGATGAATGATACGGTGCGCCATCATATGAAATCTTTAGCGAAAGCAGTGAAAGAAAACGGAGGAACTGTCGTCTTTGATTGCAACTATCGTCCATCTCTTTGGGGAAAAGACGGGTATGAGCAGGCGAAACCACATTACGAAGAAATGCTATCTCTTGCTGATATCGTTATGATGAACGAAAAAGATGCAATGTTCGTTCTTGGAATGAAAACAGAGGAGACAGAGCGAGAGGCGCAACTTGTTGATCTTATTCCAAAGGTTGCTGAAACATATCATATCGCTACAATTGCTGGTACACATCGCTCTATTAATAGCGATAATACACACTCGCTTCGCGGGTTTATATGTAAAGATGGTGCGTTCACTTTTGCAAAAACACTTACGTTTTCTGTATATGATAGAATAGGTGCTGGAGATGCTTATACGAGCGGGATTATTCATGGCGAGATAGAAGAGTTTGCACCAGAGAAAGCTGTTTCATTTGCGTCAGCAGCTGGAATGCTTGCACATACAATCGTCGGTGATACGCCAATGTCATCAGAGAAGGATATACTTCGGGCAATGACGGCATCAGTAGGTGATGTAGAAAGGTAGTGGGTGTAACGGTGAACGTAACGAGAAAAAAAGGACCATTATATTTGCAAATAAAAAATATTATTCGTGATCGAATATTGCATGGTGTATATGCGATTCATACAAATATTCCTTCCGAACCACAGTTAGAAGAAGAGTTCAAAGTAAGTAAAATTACAGTACGAAATGCGATTAAAGAACTCGCTCAAGAAGGATATTTGGAAAAGAAAAGCGGTAAAGGAACGAAAGTTATCCGTAACACTTCTGCGACAAAACTGTCAAAGGGTAAGAAATTTACTGAAGTGTTAGTGGAAGAAGGATATAAAGTACAGAAAAAATTGCTAAAAGCAGAAATTGTTCAGAATGAAGAAGGAACAGTGCCATTTCAATTATTCGGTAGGGAAAGTTTTCGTATCGAACGTTTATATACGTTAAATGATGCACCGTACATTCATTATACGCACTATTTCTCAGCACACATGGCAAGTACAGATTTATCGGACTTTGACTTGCAATCGCTTTACGATTTAGTTGAAGACCGAGGTATACATTTAGAAAACTTCAGAGATGAATTCGCTGTTGGACTTGCGCCTAGTTTCGTTGCAGAAGCGTTAGGTGAAAAAGAGGGGACAGCGTTATTAAAACGTATGCGCTATTCTTACGATGAAGTTGGCGAAGTAATTGAATATAGCGAAGGCTACTACAACACAGAAATGCAGCATTATGTAGTGAATTATGACGTATAAAAGGAGGGTATTCGCCCTCTTTTTTTATAAAGTGTTTCATTAGATTCATCCCGCACCAATTAGGTGTTTATTGCCTGCAAATACGGGATAAAAGTAAGGGGAATGAGAGATGGATATATACTTATTAATCGTCACGTTATTTGCAATCGCGATTGTTATTTTAGGGGTATCATGGTGGAAATGGCATGCATTTATTAGTTTAACAGTTGCGAGTTTATTTTTAGCTATCATGTCTGGATTGAATTTGACGAAAATAGTGACTGCCTATGAAACTGGTGTTGGTAGTGTACTAGGGCATTTAGTTGGTATTTTAGCTCTCGGAACAATTTTAGGAAAAATGATGTCCGATTCAGGGGCCGGCATGCAAGTGGCAGACTTCTTTATTCGATTTTTCGGTGTAAAGAAACTACCGTGGGCTATGTTATTTGCAGGATTTGTTATAGGAATTCCAGTGTTTTTTGAAGTGGGGATCGTCATTTTATTACCACTTGTTATTTCTATTCGAAAAACGACGAAGCAAAATATATTATTAATTGCGTTACCTGTTATTGCTGGATTATCTATTGTGCACGGGCTAGTGCCACCACATCCAGGGGCGATGACAGCAATCGGTATTTATAACGCGAACTTAGGAAAGGTACTTTTATATTCATTAATTATCGCGTTACCAACAGCCATTATCGCAGGACCGATATTTGCAAAGTGGGTACATAAAAGGGTTATACCTGAAAATGAACCAGAGCTTGTTCGAGTTACGACTGTATCAACAGATTTACCAAGTCGTAAAGTTTCATTTTTTATTATTTTATTACCAGTTGTATTGATGATTTTATCAGTAGTGGCACCATATATTTCATTACCAAAAAAGATAACTGAATTTTTTGTATTTATAGGAAGTCCAGTAATTGCTTTACTTATTTCATGTTTTGCAGCATTTTATTTACTTGGAATAAGGCAAGGAATTAATAAAAAGATGATTAAAAAATTAACGGATGACAGTTTATTACCGGTCGGTTCCATTATTTTAATTATTGGTGCAGGCGGTGGATTTAAACAAATATTAATTGAAAGCGGCGTTGGAACAGCGATTGCCCAAATGGCAGAACATATAGCGTTATCACCAATTGTGTTAGCTTTTATGGTAGCTGGATTAATTCGAATTGCAACAGGTTCAGCGACAGTAGCATTAACGACAGCAGCAGGGATTGTTTCACCAGTTATTCAGCACATGTCAGGTGTAAATTTAGAATTGCTCGTTATAGCAACGGGTGCAGGATCATTAATGTTTTCTCACGTAAATGATGCAGGATTCTGGCTTGTAAAAGAGTATTTAGGATTAACGGTGAAGGAAACGTTTAAAACGTGGACGGTACTTGAGACATTGTTATCATTTATTGCATTTGGTTTTGCGCTTTTATTAAATACTTTTATTTAGAAGATACCTTAATTGGTATCTTTTTTTTGATGAAGCCCATTTCCAAAAACAAGCCCGTTTTTAGGTAAGCCAAGCTTCCTATTCGCCCTGAAAACATACTATAAATGGAATCCCCTCATTTAGAGCAAGGTGAACTTGTTATGAATGATACTAAAGGAGGAATAGAGTAATGAGCGAAAAGTGTGAACACAGACATGATGATTGTAACCGCAGAAACCATGGTTGCGGAGGCGGTTTTGCGCTTCTAATCGTATTGTTTATTTTATTAATTATCATCGGTGCTAGCTGCTTCGGCGGAGGCGGAGGCGGTTGTGGTTATGGTGGTTACGGCGGTTATGGCGGCGGCTATGGTGGATATTGCTGCTAATTAAAAACTATTGAAAATAGCCTTGTGCATACTGCACAAGGCTATTTTATTCATATTTTTATATGCTGTGATAATTTATTAATGTACAGAGAACGGATTAAGAAGAAGAAAATAATCTCGATAATCCCGAAAAAGGTGAGTACAATCAATAACTCTTTTAGTAAAGAAAAAGCGAACATGCTTTGTAAAAACTTAACCGCAAATAACGTGTGAACACCAGCAACGATATAAGGAACGAAAAATAAAATTCCTAACTGAATCGTTGCAGAGCGAAACATTTCTGATTCAGTTAAGCCTAGTTTTGTAATCGTAATGTATTTTTGTTTTTCATTCGTTAAGTCGTTATACATACGGAAGTATAAAACGCTAGCCGCACCGATAAAGAAGATAAAGCCAAGAAATGCCCAAATAAAGAATTGAGCAACTGCATTTTCTTTATTATGGAGTAACTCATCAGTAGCTGTATAAATATTAAAAGGAACGGGAGATGCATGCTTATCGTCTTTATGTGCCTCATAATATTTTTCGGTGTCATTACTAATACTTTTTAATATATTTTTTGTTGGAATAATTGCATTTTCCCAATTATCCACGAAGTAGTTATAAACTGTAATGGTTTCAATATGAGGAATCATAGTATCGATTGCATAATCTTGCATAATAACTAAATTTGCTAATGCAAATGGTGGTGCTATTCCTTTGTTAATAAATCCCTTTATATAAAACTCCTTTTTATTGGATTCAAGCGTAATTGTATTTTGTTTTACAAATGGATTTGATACAAGGTTTAATAGCTCTGGTGAATAGCCAGAAATAATGTAAACTTCTTTTGAATCCAGGGTGATTGTAGGTCTCTTTAACTGTTTAGCAATTTCGTTATAATCACTCATTTTCATAATTGCAATCTCTTCTTTTGAAGCAGTATCTTTTAAAAGCGTAAATTTATATTTTTTATATTGAAAATGAGCATTGGAAAGTTCGGATTCAATAGTATTAACGTGCTTTCGTTCAAGGGAATGATCCCCTTCTAATTTGTATGTGAAGGGAATAGGATATCGCTCTAGTATCGACGTTTTCGTATTATTATTCGCAGCAAATAGTCCGATAATAATCGTAAATGCAAGCGCAGATAGCATAGAAACGATAAAGAGTACATTAATATTACTACGGGTACGAGCAACTAAATCTGAAATCCATAACATGTTTATTTGTTTCAAATAAAACTTTCTACGCTTCTTTAAAATATAGATAAAAAGAAGAAATGTTTGTGAAAAGAAAAAATATGTTCCGATTACTACGAGTGGCAAAATAGATAATATAATAAAGAAGACAGATCCGTTTTGCACATTTTTTTCGGTTACGTAGCCTTGTGGATAACCGGCAATATAATAACATAACCCTAAACAAGTTAAAGCAAATATCGAAATGAGTATAGACGGCCTTTTTTCGGCTGTCACTTTCTTGTTCCCTTTAATAAGGTGGACTGTTTTACGAGTCCGAATAAACATCGGTGTAAACGTAGAAACGATTAAAAATAAAATGATAAACGTTACGGTTGTCACGATAATTGCTTCTGTTGGCCAATATAAATAAAGGCCTTTCGCACTTGTTAATTTCGAAGTGACTAATAAGAAAAAGTTAGAAAATACAAGCCCACCTTGAATGCCGATAAAGATAGATAATATCCCGATTATCATGTTTTCAGTAAATAACAATCTTTTTAATTGTCTCTGTGAGATACCGAGAATCGTGAGTATCCCGAATTGCTGCTTCCGAACATTTAAAAAGGTCCCGATTGAATATAAGAGAAAGAAGAACGAGAACATAACGATAACGAATTGAGCTGTACTAGCTAAATTCATTAGAGGATCTCGATCTTGAAAGTTTTGTACACTTTGTAAGCGCGGATGATACGCGTATACAGTAAATGAAAAGAAAACCATTATAGAAAAAGCACTACTTACAAAATAAGCGAAATATGCTTTAGAATTACGCGAGACATTTTTAAATGCGAATTGCCAAAATGTCATCCACGTCTTCCTCCTAATAAGGCTAAAACATCTAATATTTCTTGATAAAATTTCTCGCGATATAGTCCGCGGTGTAGTTCGTTGTAAAGCTCGCCATCTTTAATGAAAATGACACGGTTACAATAACTTGCTGCAAATGGATCGTGCGTAACCATTAAAATTGTTGCATCTTCTTCGTTATTTAACTTCGTAAATAACTCCATTACATCAATTGCCGCCTTTGAATCTAAGTTTCCTGTCGGTTCATCGGCAAGTAGAAGTGATGGATGATGAATAACAGCACGTGCTACTGCGGTACGCTGCGCTTGTCCGCCAGAAACTTCAAAAATACGCTTGTCTAAAATATGATCAATTCCAAGCTTTTTTGAAATGTTATCAAGCTTTTCATCCATCTCTTTTAATGGAACATTATCTAACGTTAAAGGGAGTACGATATTTTCACCGATTGTTAATGTATCTAGTAGGTTAAAGTTTTGGAAAACAAATCCTAACTCTTGGCGGCGGAAAATAGCTAACTTCTCTCTACGAAATGTGTGCGGTTTTTTTCCGTTAATAACGACGTCACCAGAAGTAGGAGAATCAATTGTGGAGATAACGTTTAAAAATGTAGATTTACCACTACCAGATGGTCCCATGATAGCAACAAATTCACCTTTATCTACATGTAAATTTATATTTTTTAAAGCAGTATGAGGGACTTTTCCTTCATAGACTTTTGATACGTTTTTTATGTGTAAAACTTCTTCCATAGTAATCACCTTTCTATTCGTTAAAACTTAATATGTTGTGATAATTTTTGCATATAGAAGGAACGAATTAAAAGGAAAAATATCACTTCAACTGTTCCAAAAATCATCAGTACGACTGTAATCTCAGCGAAGAACGAGAGATGTAAAACTTCTTGTAGCATCTTTGTCGCAAACATCGTATGGATCGATGCCATAATGTATGGAACAAAGAATAAAATAGCAAGTTGAATAGTTGCTGAACGTTTCATTTCAGCTGCTGTTAAACCAATTTTTGTAATCGTTACATACTTTTCTTGCTCATTTGTTAAATCTGTATACATTCGGAAGTAAAGAACACTACCAGCACCGATAAAGAAAATAACTCCTAGGAAAGTACCAATTAAGAAGAACGAAGCGACATTTAATTTTGCTTTATATAGAGAATCACTCGCTTCACTTGCGTGGAAAGGAGGATGCTCTGCTTTGATCGCTTCACTTTCATTATAAATTTTTGTTGTAAATGCCGAACCGATGTTATGTGCTTTTTCCCAATCGTAAACTTTAAAGCTATATACACTCATTTGTTTTGAAACGGTGGATAATGCTTCTACATTTTCATCAGATAGTATGAGCAATTGGTATATTAAGCGATTTGGGAATGGGTTATAACCTTTATATTCTTTCACTTGTAGTTGTAAATTGTTTTGAGTAAGTGTAAGAGTATTTTTCTTTTCTTGATTATGAAGTGTTCCAATAACCTGATCATCTAAGTCTTTCATAAGAATATAAGATTCATTCTTATTCACCGTGAGTGTTTCCCAATTTAAAGCCTTAGCAAGTACATTATAGTCACTTTGTTTAATGGCATAATAGAGATGCGTGGTATCTTCAGCTGAAGATACTTCATATATATCCGTTTTAAATTTTGTATAAGTAAAGTGCTCTTCATTAAATTTTTGTTCTAACCAGTTTAAATGTTCATCAGCTAACGTATTTTCAGTATGAGATAAATAAGTAAACGGGAAAGGGTTTTTCCTAATTTCATCAAATTTTGTAAACTTACCGAATCCATATAAGAATGTAATCATTGTAAAAGCGAGCGTCGATAGCATCGCTACTATAAAGAGCATATTAATATTCGTACGAATGCGCGATGCTAGATCAGAGATCCAGAGCATATTAATTCGTTTCATATAAAACTTTCTTCGCGTTTTTAATATACGAATGAGTAAAAAACTAATCTGTGAAAAGAAAAAGTATGTTCCAGCTGCAATAAGCGATGGAATGACAAATATACTAGAGATGGCATATAAAAGCCCAATGATGTCACCTAGCGACATAAAATACAGCGGATTTGCGGCTAATGCATATCCAGATATTAAACACGTCGCACCAAATAGAGAGATGAGCACGGATGCTTTTCTTTCTTTTTGTTTTGTTCCTTCTTTTAAAAGTCGTACAGCTTTTCTCGTACGGATGAGCATCGGTGTAAAAGACGATACGAGAATAAAGAGACCGAGAAAGATTACTATTGTTAAAATAATAGCGCCTGTAGGCCAATATAAATATAGACCAGGCACATGCGTAATTTTGGCGGTAACTAATAAAAAGAACTGTGAAAAGACAAGCCCTAATTGAATGCCAAAAAATATGGATAGGACACCAATTAGCATGTTTTCTAAAAATACGAGTCTCTTTAATTGCTTTTGAGATATGCCAAGTACTGTTAAAATCCCAAATTGCTTTTTTCGTACTTTTAAGAAAGTACCAATTGAATATAGTAAAAAGAAAAACGAAAAGAATACAATAACAACTTCTGATATTGTCATTAATATGTTCAGAGCAACATTTACGTCTGTCATATGCAATTTAGGATGAAATAAATAAACTGCAAATGAGAAAAAAATTGCGATGGAAAACGCACTGCTTACAAAATAGGCGAAATAAGCTCTGGCGTTCCGAGTCACGTTTTTAAATGCAAACTGCCAAAATGTCATTCACCTAAGCCTCCTAATAGAGTGAAGATGAAAAGGATATAAAAGATACCCTTTTCCTGTACTAATATATTTATAAAACTTAACCATTCGTATACTCTGATAACTTTTGCATGTAAAAGGAACGAATGAATAAGAAAAAGATGACTTCAACGACTCCAAAAATAATAAGAACAGCTGAAATTTCTTTGAATAGTGATAAATCAATTACGTCTTGGAGCATTTTTGTTGCGAACATTGTATGAATGGACGCCATAACGTACGGAACGAAAAATAAAATGCTAAGTTGAATGGTTGCAGATTTTTTCATCTCTGCATCTGTTACACCAATTTTTGAAATTGCTACATATTTTTCTTGTTCATTCGTTAAATCAGTATACATTCTAAAGTAAAGAACGCTACCTGCTCCAATAAAGAAAATGACACCTAAGAATGTCCCGATTAGGAAGTATGCGGCACTTCCTGATGTAATTCTATATAATGAGCCTGCTGATTCATAGGAGCGTATAAGGGGTCCATCGTATTGGAATTCCTGTCGATCTCTTTGTATCCTTTTCATAAAATCATCAGCAATTTCATACGTTTTTTCCCAGTTTTGTACGTTATAATTGTACGCTGCTACATGCTTTGTTGTATTTGGTAAGTTGTTTACAACAGCGTCAGGTAAAATTAAAGTTTGATATGAAAAGTCAGAGGGAATGGCCCCTACTTGTTCATAGCCTTTTACTTGTAATGTCGTATTTGTGCTAGAAAGTGTAATGGATTTTCTGTTGTAGCTTGGCTCAAATTGGCTGAATAAGGTGAAATAAGTGCTACCTGTTAAGACATATGCTTCGTTATCGCTCATGAATAGTTGTTTCATTCGCAGGGAAGTTGCAAGTTTGTTATAGTCACTTTGTTTCATTGCATAGATGTCATTGTAAGTCGTTATACCTTCATCTTCTTTCAGTGGTGTTTCATATAAATCAGCCTTTAGTTTTTTATAAGAGAAATCTTCCTTTTGTAACTGCTTTTCAAGCCAAGTTAAATGCTCGTTAACAAAAGGATTTGCGTCATACGAAAAATAAGAAAATGGAAAAGGTGAAGTTCTCGCAACATCTAGCTTTGTAAACTTTCCGAATCCATATAGGAACGTAATCATTGTGAAAGCAATTGTAGAAAGCATCGCTACAATAAAAAGCATATTGATATTCGTTCGAATACGACTTGCTAAATCTGAAATCCAAAGCATATTAATTCGTTTCATATAAAAATTTCTTCTTTTCTTTAAAATATAAATAAGTAAGAAACTAATTTGAGAAAAGAAAAAATATGTCCCAATTGTAACAAGTGCTGGAATCACAAAAACACTTGAAACCATATAGATAACGCCTACTTGCGTGTTTATTGAGAAGAAATATTTAGGGTTTGCAGCTAAAGTATAACCACCTAATAAACAGATAGCACCAAATAGAGAAATGAATATGGATGGTTTTCTTTCCTTTTGTTTCCCACCATTAGTTTTTAAAAGGTTTACCGTCTTTTTCGTACGAATTAGCATGGGTGTAAATGAAGATACAGCGATAAAGAGACCAAGAAATACAATCGTTGTTAAAATGAAAGCATTCGTAGGGGGATATAAATATATCCCTGGTAGATGTGTAATTTTCGCTGTCACTAATAAGAAAAATTGTGAAAATACAAATCCAAACTGCATACCGAAAAAGATAGATAAAATACCAATTAACATATTTTCAGTGAAAACGAGTCGATGTAATTGTTTTTTTGATATACCTAAAATAGTTAAAATACCAAATTGCTTTTTACGAACTTTTAAAAACGATCCGATTGAATAGAGTAGAAAAAAGAACGAGAACAAAACAATAACAACTTCTGAAAAAATCATTAATCCTGAAATTTCAGAGATCATAGTGGGATTCTGTAATTTCGGATGAAACAAATAAACAGCAAACGAAAAGAAAACAGCAATGGAAAAGGAACTACTTACAAAGTAAGCAAAATAAGCTCTCGAGTTGCGCGTTACATTTTTAAATGCAAATTGCCAAAATGTCATAATATGTACCTCTCGCTAGAAGGCAAATATGTAGTTTTATTGCAAAAAATGTATGAGAGTAAGTTCTCATACATTTTGCTAGCATATGTTCCGATCATGCTTCGGTCACCTTCTCCGTAGTTTCTGCTTGATTATTTGCAGCGTTGTGGAAGATGATTTTAATCGTCGTTCCTTTACCAACTTCAGAATTTAGTTTGACAGAGTGACCTAAATAATCACAAATTTTACTTACAATATAAAGTCCCATACCAGTAGATTCTCCGAATGCACGACCATTTTTCCCAGTGTAAAACGGTTCAAATACTCTTCGAATATCTTCTTGCGGAATACCAACACCTTCATCGCGAACTTCTAAAATAATATCTTTTCCGTTTCGGTAAGCAGATAAGAAAACTTTCTTTCCGCGCTCACCAGAGTAACGGACGGCATTTGTCATTAACTGATAAATAATGAACTTTAGCCATTTCGCATCCGAAGCAACTTTTAAATCAGAATGAACTTCTAAAACAGGGAAGACCCCGTTTCGAATGAAGAGTTCTTTTAATCCATTAATATTTTTTGTTACCGCATCTTTTAATGAAATCGTCTCAACATGGAAATCTTCATGGAAGTTATTTAATCTTGCCATGTATAAAGCCATATCAAGCCCTTGGTTTAGACGCTCTAATTCCTTTTTATATTTCGGAATTAAATGTTCGTCTTCCATTTCGAGCACCATAAGCTGCATAACAGAAACGGGTGTCTTCATTTGATGCACCCAATGGTTAATGAATAATTGATGTTCTTGTTGTTTTACTTCATATGATTGTAGTTCTTTCTGGAAGAGACGGTACTGCGTGCGCACGAGTTCATTTACACCGTGAGGCATCGGAGCAGTTGCTCTTTCAATAAACGCATCTTCCATTTTCTCTGGTTGCTCACTTAATCTATGGTACATTCTACGATTGCGAACGTAACGATAAGCGAGGAAACAAATGAATAAATATAAACTTAAAACGACGAAGTAAAATTTATTATTTTGAAATCCATCTACTGCATCATAAAGAACGAAAATGATACCGAAGTTTAATACGTATAGTAGAAAAAATGCAAAATGATCACGTAAAAATAGCTTCATGCTTATTCACTCCAAGTTGCGTTAAAACGATACCCAAGTCCACGTACTGTTTCAATAGCATTTTCAATACCAAGCTCATTGAACTTTTTACGAAGACGCGTAATGTTTACGTTTAATGTATTTTCCTCAACAAAGCTTTCGTCATCCCATAGAGCAGCTAGTAAATCTTCACGGCTCGCTGTACGAGGGAATTTAGATAATAACATTTCTGCTAAAATAGCTTCTTTCTTCGTTAAAAGAACTTGCTCAGCACCGAAATGAATTTCTGGGCGTTCTGGGAATAACTTTAAACCTTCTACTTCAACGATACGTTCAGAAATATTTGGCGCATAATCACCGTAAATACGACGTAGTTGACCTTTAATTTTTGCCATTACAACGTCGTAGTGGAACGGTTTTGTAATATAATCATCCGCACCGCTTTCAATCGCCATAATTTGTTCCATTTCACCAGCACGAGCTGAAATGAAAATAATAGGACAAGTAGATTCATGACGAATTTGACGGCACCAGTAGAATCCATCGAATTTCGGTAAGTTTACATCAAGTAAAACAAGATGTGGCTTTACAGCGTTAAACGATTCCATAATATCATCGAAGTTCTCTGCAACAACAGCTTCATAGCCATATTTTTGAATGTGAGATTGTAGTAATGATGAAATATTTGGATCGTCTTCAACGATTAAAATTTTGTACATATGTATATTCCTCCTAAAAAAACAATTGTAGCTATAGTGTATCATGTGTTTCAAGTCTTTTCATTATGTTGAAAGATAAGCTAGTAAACAGTATAGGTCAAAAGCGTGGAAAGTAAAAAGGGCGTATGTACAATTGATAATTAACTTAAATTGATTTAATATTTAGATAAATATCTAAATGTCTAATTAGTGAAAGGAAGAAAGACATTGAATCAAGCATTTAAAGCATTAGCAGACCCAACAAGGCGAAAAATTTTGGACTTATTAAAAGAAGGTGATCTAACTGCTGGTGAGATTGCTAAACATTTCAATATGACAAAGCCAAGTATTTCACACCACTTAAACGCACTTAAAAATGCTGAACTTATTCAAGATGAAAAAAAGGGACAATTCGTTATGTACTCTTTAAACACAACTGTATTTCAAGATTTATTGACTTGGGTGTTTACATTTACGAATAAGGGGGAAGAGGGGAAATGAAGAAGCATATATTTCCGTTATTATTAATTGCTTTAACGATTATTGCATGGTGTGTCGCGTGGCCCCATTTACCAGGTGAAGTTCCGAGCCATTGGAACATTGATGGTGAGGTAAATGGGCATATGTCAAAAATGGGAATGTTGATTTTTGATGTAGCAATTATGATTTTTATATATGCATTAGTAACTGTATTGCCTAAGATAGATCCAAAGTACGATAACTATAAAAAATTTCCTAAAGCACTTGGAAGGATCAATGGAGCAATTTTATTTTTCTTATTTACTATTAATATGATGACACTAGCAAATGCTTTAGGATATAACATTCCAATTGGAATCGTTGTGAATATAATGGTCGGTATTCTCTTCGTCGTGCTCGGCAATTATATGCAGCAATGTAAACCAAATTTCTTCATAGGTATAAAAACACCGTGGACGTTAAGTAGTGAGGAAGTGTGGAGAAAAACACATCGCTTAGGATCAAAGATTATGATGATTGGCGGTATTGTAATTACGATTTCGGCGTTTCTACCGGGAATGTGGAAAATGATTAGTTTGTTAAGTGTTGTAGTCGTACTGGTTGTTGGTACGATGGTGTATTCCTATATCGCTTATAAAAAGGAACTAAAAATGTAAAACAAAGCTGCTTTTCCTTTCATGGAAAAGCAGCTTTGTTTTTTATTTCTTCAAAACCGGTATCCAAATTTCACTTTTAAAATTCGGAGAAGATATATCTTTCTGTTCATTCCACAATATTTCTGGTCCTTCCGCTAGTTCATAGTTTGAGGAAGGAAACCATTCGGAATAAATGCGTCCCCATACATTTTGTAATGTTTCAGGAAATGGACCGACAGCTTCAAATACGGCCCACGTTGAAGCTGCGACTTCAAGTTGTGTGAATTGCTCTGGACAATCTTTCATTGAGGCTACTCCAATGTAGTGATCGAGTTCTCCCTTTTCCTCCATTCTACCTTCAGAAAAGTTAGTAGAAGCACTAATAATTCCAGTAGGTTCAATGTTTGAAAGGGACTTTAATGTTTGAATGGACTCTGGATTTAAACTTTTCCACATAGAAGCAATTTCTTCATTTACACCGTTAAATACAATCGGTACGCGTTTTGTAATACCAATAATTTGAAATGGTTCTTTTTCTTCAATTCGATAGTTCATTTCGTTTCCTCCTTGAATCGATAACTGGAAGGTCATTGGTGAATAAGCTTTCAAAGAATGACTACTATTTCGGGCCTCTGAAGGTGTTATGCCGTGCAAGTTTTGAAAAGCACGTGTAAAAGAATCTGGCGAGTTGTACCCATATTTTATAGCGACATCAATGACTTTTGCATTGCTATCTTTTAGTTCAAAAGCAGCGAGAGTAAGACGTCTACAGCGAATATATTCTGACAGTGATATGCCGGCTAGGAAAGAAAACATTCTTTTAAAGTGATACTCAGAGCAGAGTGCTAGCTGTGCAACTTCTTTAAAATTAATTTCATCTGTCAAGTTGTCTTCAATATATTGCATTGCAGCATTCATATTTTTTAGTGAATCCATTAAATGACCTCCTCTGTAAGTAGAATAGCAGGAAAGAAATAGCCCCATCCGACATTTCATGCACAACTTTGTAGGATACATTTTTAACCTTACAAAATTGTAATGTTCCTGTAAGGAGAATGAATGGATGGTATGATATCCCAATGCTATAGTAACAAAGTACTTTTGTTCAGTAGGTTAAATTTTTATATCTTTACTTATGCGTCTTACATAACTGTCATGTTTGTGTAAGAAACATCGATAGTGGCAAGAGTAGAGAATGTATATAGTTGAAAATAGAGAATAGAAGAAATGAGGGATGTCGAGATGAAAACAGTGTTAGAAGCAAAAAATATTGAAAAAGTGTATGACACGGGTGGTAATAAATTCGCAGCGTTAAAAGGTATTAACTTACAAGTAAAAGAAGGTGAGTTCGTTGGAATTATGGGACCTTCTGGTTCGGGTAAGACGACTTTACTAAACGTTCTTTCTACAATTGATAATGCGACGAACGGTGAGATTTTAATTGATGGAAAAGATATCGTGAAAATGAATGATGATAAGTTAGCGTTATTCCGCCGCGATCATTTAGGTTTCATTTTCCAAGATTATAATTTATTAGATACGTTAACGGTAAAAGAGAATATTGCGTTACCTCTTGCGTTATCAAAAGTAAAGGCAAATGAAATTGATCGTCGTGTTCTTGAAATCTCGAAAAAGTTCGGTATCGATCATATTTTAAGTCAGTTCCCATATCAAGTATCTGGCGGACAGAAACAGCGTTGCGCAGCATCGCGTGCGATTGTTACAAATCCAAGTATGATTTTCGGGGATGAGCCAACTGGAGCGCTTGATTCTAAATCAGCAACAGATTTACTTGAAAGTATGAAGTCGTTAAATGAATATGATAACTCTACAATTTTAATGGTAACGCATGATGCGTTTGCGGCGAGTTACTGTAAACGAGTTATTTTCATTAAAGATGGTGAGTTATATAAAGAATTGCACCGCGGTGAATTAACGCGCAAACAGTTCTTCCAACAAGTCGTTGACGTAATGTCTTCTATTTCCGGAGGTATGGCTGATGACCTTATCTAGCATTGCCCTCCGCAACATACAGCGGAACTTTAAAGACTACTTTGTATATTTTGCATCTATGATTTTTAGTATTGTTATTTATTTTACATTTAAAGCACTGCAATATAATTCACAAATGGAAAAAGCAGCGGAAGCTTCTAAAAAAATTAGTGGAGCGTTCCAAGTTTCCAGTGTCATGCTAATTATATTCGTAGCAGTGTTCATTATATATTCAAACGGTTTCTTTACAAGGAAACGTAAAAAAGAAGTTGGATTATATTCCTTATTAGGTATTCGTAAAAGACAGATTGGTAAAATGCTGTTTTATGAAAATATGTTAATGGGATTAATGTCATTAGTAATCGGGATTGCGATTGGTAGTGTCCTTTCAAAATTATTCCTTGAGTTACTAGTAAGTATGATGGGATTAAACTTAAATGTTCATTTTGAAGTACCGATGGCTGCAATTGTTGATACGGCAATTATTTTCTTTGTGATTATATTGTATACATCACTTCAAGGATATCGTTTAATTTATCGCTTCAAGTTAATTGAACTTTTCCGCGCAGAACGTGAAGGAGAAGCAATGCCAAAAGGATCTGTCATTATGGCATTAATTTCAGTGTTCTTAATCGGTTCAGGTTATTTCTTAGCGTTAATGTTTATGAAGGCAGTTAAATATGCAGACTTTATGGCAGTTGCACTTTATATTTTACTTGCGACAGTATTAGGTACGTACTTACTATTTATGTTCTTTACAGTATTCGTATTAAAACGTGCAAGAAATAATAAATCATCGTTTTATAACGGTATGAATATGGTAACGACGTCACAGTTACTATATCGTATTAAAGGAAATGCAAAGTCACTTGCGACAATTTCTATTTTAAGTGCAGTGACATTAACGGCGGTTGGTACGTCAGTTACGATGTATTACAACACATTTACGCAATCAAAAGCATTTACACCATACAGCTATTCTTATGAGAAAAAAGATGCAGAACTAGATAAGAAAGTAAATACGATTCTTGCGGAAGAGAAGCAGAATCACCCTGTTAAAGATCAATTTGAAATTGAGACAGTTCCTGTAAAAGGGAAGTTTGAAGGAGACAAAGTTGATTTCATTCTTAATATGAATTACACGATTTCAGAGAAATATCAGTTTATGTCTCAGTCTGAATTTAATAAACTTGCTAAAAAAATCGACGCAGAAACAGTGAATGTAGCTGCTGGTGAAGCATTTATATATGATAGTTCATATATTGAAGGGCATGAGTTTAGTCCACAATATAAAGGAAACAAAGCAGTATTCCAAATTGGAAATGAAACGAAGCAATTAAAAATCCAAGGTGCAAATGACGTTGCGATTACAAATTTAGGTGAATTAGTTGTTGTCGTTTCAGATGAAATGTATGAGCAAGCGAAGCAAGCATTTGGAACACGCGTTGTAAAAAATATTGATGTAAAAGATGAAAAAGATAGTAAAGTGTTAACAGAAAAATTAACAAAAGTGATGCCAGCTGGTGAATCAGAAATGGTACCACCATTTAGAGATTTCTACACTGGTTTCCATATGGGGCTTGAAGGAACAGGACTAATGATGTTTATCGGAATGTTCTTAGGACTTGTATTCTTACTAGCAACGGGTTCTATCATTTACTTTAAGCAATTAACAGAAGCAAATGCTGATCGTGAGCGCTATATTGTACTTCACAAAGTAGGGGTCACAAAACAAGAAATGAAAAAAGCTATCGCAAAACAAGTAAGCTTTATCTTTGCGATTCCGTTAGTAATCGGAATCCTGCACAGCTTGTTTGCATTAAAAGGTTTAGGGAACATACTACCATTTGAAATTATGATTCCGCTTCTAATTAGTATTGGAGTATACGGTGTCATTTATATCGGATATTACTTTATAACAGTTCGTTCTTATTATAAGATTGTGAGTGCGAAATAATAAAGGAGCAGCTATCGCTATAAGCGGTAGCTGTTTTTTGATTTCTTCATAAAATCTTAAGAAATCTCCTCAATTTTTGTTAAGAAACGATAGTTATACTTAGAACCAAGTTAAAAACTATTGAACGAATGGGGAGAGGTTTACATGCAACTCATAACATTCTTACATGAATTTATAAAACATCCGAAACATACTGGTGCAATTGCGCCAAGTTCAAAAATATTAGCAAAGAAAATGGTAGATGTAATTGATTTTAATAAAGCAAAATGCATCGTAGAGTTAGGGCCTGGTACAGGAGTCTTTACGAAAGAAATTATGAAGAGAAAGAAGAAGGAAACAATATTTCTTCTTATTGAAATTAATGAAGTGTTTTGCAAAGAGTTAAAGAGAAAGTTTAAAGATGAGCAAAACGTCATTGTTGTACATGGTTCAGCCGAAAATATAAAGAGGTATATGGAAGAGTTCCATATAGAATGCGTTGATTACGTCTTATCAGGATTGCCTTTTACTTCTTTGCCAGAAGAAGTTTCAAAACGCATTTTAAACAATGCAATGGAAGCAATACATGAGAATGGGGAATTCATAACATTTCAATATTCGCTTGTGAAAAAAGGATTTATACAGCATTTCTTTCCCGAAATTACGCTAGAGAAAGTGTGGCTCAATTTCCCACCAGCGTACGTCTTTAGCTGTAAAAAAGAACTCAGGAGAGCATATGCATAATGGAATTACATGAATTATTATCTTATATTGAACAATACGGTTATTGGGCGTTATTTTTCTGTTTATGGTTAGGTATTATTGGTATGCCAATTCCAGACGAAATGATTGCAATGAGTGGTGGTTTTGTATCTTCACTAGGGATATTAAGTTTCATTCCAGCATTTTTATTAACATATTTAGGCGTTGTATCTGGGTTATCGCTAGGTTATATATTAGGGAAAATATTTGGTACAAAAATACTTGATAAGCTAATGAAAAAGAAAAAAGCGAAATATCTTTTGAAATCTCAACAAATGGTAGAGAAGTATGGTCATTATGCGTTAGTCACAAGTTACTTCATACCAGTCGTGCGGCATATCGTACCGTATTTAGTTGGAATGAATAACATGTCATTTAAGGCATATGCTTTGTATTCCTATACGACAGGATTTGTTTGGACACTCGTTTACTTTGTGCTCGGTTCTTTATTTGGACAACATATTGAAAGTATTGTAGCAGTTGCGATAGAGTATGGTGTGTATTTTGGCGGGATTGTTTTTGTTGTTGCGAGTGGTGCTTATTTGTATAAGCAAAGAAGAAGTACGGTGATGAGTAAGTAAATAGAATAAAGGTATATGCTTAGGGAGAGTTATTTTGTAGAATAACTCTCCCTTTTAACGTAATAGCTTCTCATTACTTACATTAGGTGTTGTTTGAAATACAGTTATATAAATTGTTAATATAATTGTATTAATTAAGTTGGCTAATACAGTCATAAAATCACTTGATGGAGTGATAAGAACAAAGATTGAAAGTGCGGCAGAAGCAAGTGGAATGAACTTTTGCAGAGTCGTTAACTTTCCGTCTTTATGAAGCTTTGACGATTGAAAGAAGCAAAGCAAAAAAATAAAGGATGTAAATAATAATCCTAAATAGCCCCAACCATCTTCAATATACCAAGGTAAAAAGCTCATTCTTGATGTGAAAATAAATAAATTTAATACTAAGTTGCTAATGATTAACGTATTTAAAATAGTAATATGTATCTGTTTCTTCATTTAATTTATACTCCGAAGTTTAATTTATCCCACTATTTGTGGGTAGTAAAACCTCCACTGATTAAAGTTTCACTTTATAGAGATGTTTTTGCCATTTCCATAAATCTTTGTTCTATTGCATCCAATTCGAATGAATGGCATATTCTGCGGTCTTCTTTATCTAAAATTCTATAATGTTGAGATAAAATATTTTGTTGAATTTGATAACCGTTTAATTCTTTTATTTGTCGCCACCACATTTTTCCTCCTAACGTCTTTGGGAAGTTCGTATTGTAATGTGTAAAAGCGATTGTTTTTATAATTTCATTCACATCATCTCCGAATGTCATCTGGACTGTATCGCTCTGTTCGAAGAGTGTTACGACACAAACTGCACCTGACCATGTTAGCGTGCGTCTTCCTTTTTCAATTTCTACTAATGTTTTCTTCGATAAACCAATAATTTCTGACATTTTATCTTGTGATAAATCATTTTCAACACGTATGAGTTTTAATTTGGAATTAACGAGTTCAATAAATTCTTGTTTATTCATCATACAGCTCCTTTTTTATCATAGTGTAAAATTACACTAAAGGTGTAATTTTGTCAATTGTGGTGTGGAGAATTCTTTTTTTATTTCTTGAGCTTACTAATTAATATTTCACTTCTAGTTTAAGAAAATGTTAAGAAACCGTACGAGTTTTTATTAAGAAATACGCTCTATACTTAGAAACATCTTAAAGAAAACATAATGAAAGGCGGAATATAGATGAAAAGATTTATTTTTGGATCATTACTTGTTATCGTGGCAGGAGCGGCATATTTATTAAATGGGAGCGCTGCGATTGATAGAGTGAATCCATTTATTGATTTAGAAAATCATTACGCAATTATTGATACAGATGGAAAAGAGTTTGGTGGAAATAAAGGGTTTGAATATACAGTTACAGCCTATGATGAGAATGGCGATAAGAAAGAAGTAACGATTGATGGAGTAGGTGAATTACAAAAAGATTCATACTGGCATGTGCTTACAAGGGGAAAGATTTTACATGATAAAGTGCAAGTAACGATAGATAAAATTCCTGATGGTGCGAAGACGAAGTTAGGGTTATAAAGATAAAACCGATTCTCATTGAGGGAATCGGTTTTGTTATTTTATGGTAAAGTATAGAGGGGGGAGTGAGAGGTATGCTACTCATCGTTAGCCTTATATTAATTGGGATTATGTGTAGTATGAGAATCGTATCTTTACATATGATAGAACGAGAAAAGATAGAAGAGAGATATGTATATTGTCCAAAATGTGATGCGAAAATTCGAAGAGGAAATTCTGCTCCTTTTTGTTCGAAATGTAATTTAATATTTTAACGAAAGTAAATCCGAAATCATTTTGTATGGTTTCGGATTTTTTACACGAAAGCGTAAGAAAGAAATAGGTCTTTACTCTTTTCTATTTCAATGTTCTACTCTATTACCTATTTTCTTTCGATTCACATATAGGAAATACATCTTTTAGATAAGGAGAAAGATAATCCTTTATTTTAATAATTAAAGTGAAGAAAAGCAGGATTTAGAGCTTTTGTAATAAACGCTCGCTACTATTCATATCATTTTTGCATAATGGACATTTTGGTTCTTCTTCTAATGAAAAATTTTTACGCATCCATCCACGGCAGTCTTCTGCTGTGCATTCCCATACAGCTATCGCTTCGGGATCTTCTACAGGCTTATCATTTTTTCTCCAATACATGTGATTGCTCCTCTAAAGTGAAAAGTTTTTTTGAAAAAATAAAAAGGTTGTTAACGTTTTTTGTTAACAACCTTTTATTTATTAATTATACTGTATTTTTCGCAAAAATGCGAAATTTAGTAATTATTAAAGTATAATAAAGTATTGATTAAACAACCGCAGGATTATAAATCATCGTAAAGTGTCCTTGTAACAATTCAATCTGACAAGGTGTATGAAGCGAGCTTTCTCCATCTGTATCTACTTCTTTTTCTTCTTCTGTTTCAATATGAATGGATTTCGCTTTTACGTGGAAGATGTCATTTTCATTTGAGTCTTCAAATAGTTTCTTTCCGATATAGTCTTTAAACGCTTGAATGCCTGTTGATTTTACAACAAAAATATCAAGTGTTCCGTCGTCGCACTTTACGTTTGGAATAAAGGACGGGATACCGCCAAGATATTCACCGTTTCCAACCATAACAAGGACAGCTTCGTCTTCATATACTTGTCCATCGTACGTAATTTTTACTGGAAATGTTTCAGCATTCTTTACAGTTCGAATTGTGCTTAAGTAGTAACCAATTTTACCAAGCTTTGCTTTTTCTTCTGCATCGATATTGTTTGATACTTCAGAGACAAGTCCAATGCCCCAGAAGTTTAAGAAGTGTTGTCCATTTGCTTTTGCGACATCAACTGGTTTTACGTGTCCTTGTGTAATAAGTTTTGCTGCTTCTGCAATGTTTTGCGGAACACCAAGTGTGCGAGAGAAGTCATTGCAAGTTCCACCTGGAATAATTGCAAGTGTAGGTCTAGTTTCGAGAGGTGCTAAGCCATTTGTGCATTCAAATACTGTTCCATCACCACCAAAGACGATAATTAAATCTACTTTACTAGCAAACTCTTCGCAATATTTTGTTGCATCACCTTGCTTTTTCGTATGAAGGATATGTAAGTCAGGAAAAGCTGCCGCAAGAGGTGGTACAATTTTCGTTAAGTTCGTATGTAAATCGCCTTGCCCTGCTTTTGGATTTACGATGAGGAGTACTTTTTCAAATTTTGTCTTTGTCATTTTTATTCTCTCCCTTTGTCTTTTACGAATCGTGATAGAAAATAAACTTCCACCAGTAATTGATGGTGGAAGTTTATTCTATTATATTATTCCGTTACAACTGAAGCGATAAATGGTAAGTTACGATATTTTTCTGCGCAGTCGATACCGTAGCCAACGATAAATTCGTCTGGAATTTGGAAGCCAACATATTCAGCTTTTAAGTCCACTTTACGACGCTCAGGTTTATCAAGTAACGTACAGAATTTCAATGCTTTCGGTTTATGCATAAAGAAGTGATCTTTTAAGAAGTGAAGTGTTAAACCAGAATCGATAATATCTTCTACGACAATTACGTTTTTTCCAGTAATGTTTACATCGATATCTTTTAATAGTTTTACTTTTCCAGTTGTTTCTGTTTGATTTCCGTAGCTAGATGCAGAAATAAAGTCGATTGTTACATCGTTTTTAATGTGACGAATTAAATCGGCAGCGAATACGAAAGATCCTTTTAATACAGCGATTACTACGATTTCTTCTCCTTCAAAGTCACGTTCGATTTGAAGTGCTAGTTCTTTTACTTTTTCTTGTAATTGTTCTTCAGAAATTAAAGTATCTTTTATTTCAAGATTCATTGGAGTCCTCCTACAGTGTAAAACTTGTGAACATTTCGACTGTAAAGGAAAGAAAGGGAAAAGTCAAAGAAGATATAAGTTTTTTACAGAAATCCCCACAAAATAGTCGGATGATATGATATACTGATTATATAAAGAAAACGCTTCCAAAAGGGTGATTATGATGAGAAAGAAAGAGTATACAAGTGCAACATTTATAAAAGCATTGTTTTTAACAATTGTTCTTGGCAGTTTAGCTTACATAATTGATGTACCAGCGATTCGGATTTCACTAATTGGAATGACTTTAGTATTAGGCGCAATTTCCCACGGTATGATGTCACAGTTGCAAGAAGCTGGAGTCGATCATATGAAAGATCATATAGATGAGAACTGAGAAACCTTCACGTATAGAGAGTGAAGGTTTTTTGTTTCTTACAAAAATGTAAGGTAGTTGTAAGGCAAATCGATAGTTGCATAGTAGTGTTTTGGATAGACTATAGGTGTAAGGTAAAAGGCAAACATATTTTAGGTAAATTAAGTTTTAGGCACTCTATATGTGAAAAAGGAGTAGGAGGGCATGGAGAAACGTTGGACGACCTTTTCTTTTTTAGCAACTAGCAACACCGTAATGCTAGCTGGCGAAATGGATTTTTTGCACTTGTTTGATCGAGAAGACGATCATTCTTCTTCTAAATTTACAATGAAATGGAATAAATGGAGCGAAAGTTGTAGGTTTGAAGAAGAGGCCCCTAACGAAGAGCAAAAGATTATTTTGACAAACCCTATTAAAGCATGGGTTGTTCAACGTCGTAAGTGTAACGTCAAAAATCACTTAAAGAAAACTGAGCCGAGACAATTAGTTATCGCTCCGGCCCATTCTACTTCTAAATCACTCGAAAGTAACATGTAAATATTGAAACACACACCCGAAAAAACATCGTATATATTGCGATGTTTTTTTATTTTTCTACAATGAAATCTTTAAATGAAATATATTTCATCTGCATCTTATATTTATATCTCTTGTTTATTCTAGTGATACATCCGATGCGAAGTGATGTAAAACGTATAAAAGGAGAGAAATAAAATGAAAAAGAAACTATTACCAATTTGTGCAATGGCACTTTTAACAGTAGGATATTCTTCAGTAGCGAGTGCATCTACTGGAACATTAACAAAGGAAGAAGCAGCGCAATTGCAGCAAGATAAAGTTAAAAAAGAAGAAGCAATTAAGGAACAGCAAAAAAATGATATAGAGAAAAAGCAAGCGGCACAAGTACAAGAAAAAAGTGATATGGCTAAAAAAGAGGAAGCGATAAAAGCCACGCAAAAGAGTGAAGAAGAGAAAAAGATAGCAGCACAAGAACAGTTGAAAAATGATATGGCAAAAAAAGAAGCGGCACAAGTACAACAAAAAAATGGTGCGGTAAAAAAAGAAGTAGCAAAGCCAGTTGTACAAGGTGAAAAATTACCAAACACTGCATCAAATAATGTAGTGATGATGGGCCTAAGTGCATGTCTTGTAGCAATCGGTACACTATTTGGTTTGAATCGCCGCAATAAAGTTAAGGCGTAATTAAAATATTGTTCTATAAAGAATGGGATAATTTCATATATTAAAAATGGTAGGTTATTCCTACCATTTTTGGCATGGAGGGATGAAATATGAAGGTACTCAATTATATCGGAATTATATTGATGGCTATAGGACTATGTATGGGATCATATTATGCTGTGGAATGGTATAAAGGAAAAAGCTCTGCCGGGCAATTAACGAAAGAAGAAATAAAGAGTCTTAACAATATACAACATAATCAACTTTCATATGAAACACCCGTAACTTCTCAAGTGCCTTCTTCTCAAACAGAGCATAAAGAAGGAGAAAAGGTAGCGATGTTACATATACCGAAAATAAAGAAGAAGTTTTCGGTATATTGGGGAGCGGATGATGCAACGCTGAAAAAAGGGGTTGGCATGTTCGTTAGTGATGTAACGACAACGCCATCTGGAGGAGGCCATACTGTACTAAGTGGGCACCGGGATACTGTCTTTACAGATTTAGGAGAGTTAAAAGAAAAAGACACTCTTGTTTTAGAGTATGATAATAAAACGTACACATATGAAATTCAAAAGACGTGGGTTACCCATGCGGATGATCGCACTGTTATTATAAAAAAAGAAGAGCAGATATTAACACTGACGACTTGCTATCCATTTAATTATATAGGGGATGCGCCAGATAGATATATTATCGAGGCGAAGTTAACTGCTAGTTATTCAAAATGAAGTTGTAGTTTCTGAAAGCGAGAGGGGGATACATAAGTTATGTCAAAAAACATTTTAATTGTGGAAGATGAAGATATTTTGCGTGAAATTTTAAAAGATTATTTTTTGAGCGAGCAATATGTAGTGTTTGAAGCAAGGGACGGGAAAGAGGCTTTAGTTGTATTTGAGGAAGAAGAGGTTGATTTAGTTATTTTAGATATTATGTTGCCAGAACTTGATGGATGGTCTGTTTGCCGAAGAATTCGTAAAACATCTGAGGTTCCTATTATTATGCTGACGGCACGTGTAGATGAAGATGATACGTTACTTGGATTTGAACTTGGGGCGGATGACTATGTGACGAAGCCGTATAGCCCACCAATTTTATTAGCAAGAGCGAAAAGGCTGTTAGAAAGTAGAAAAGTAACAAAGAAACCTTTAGAGAATGAAGGTGATACGTTATCAATTCATGGCATTCATGTCCATTTTCCGTCACGTACTGTTACTGTTGATGGAGCAAATATTACATTAACACATACAGAGTTTGAAATATTAGTGTATTTCATGAAAAATCAAGGAATTGTCCTAACAAGAGAGCAATTAATTTCAAGAATTTGGGGATATGAGTTTGCTGGGGATGATCGCACAGTGAATAGTCATATTCGTAACTTGCGAAATAAATTAGGAGAGAAAGCAAAGTACATTACAACTGTAGTGCGAACCGGTTATAAATTTGAGGGGAATGTATGAGAAAAGGGATTGTACTAAAACTATTTACTCTCACAACAGCATTATGTATGTTAATTTTAGCGACGATATTTATTGGACAAACGATATTTTTTAAACAATATTATGCGAACCGAAAAGTAGAAGATATTAAAGTGAATTTAGATTCCTTTGAAAAGGGCTATTTAAATTATGCAGGAAGTACAGAAGGAATTCAGAAGTTGGAGCAAGACTTTTTAAGAGAAAATAATACGTGGATTACGACATTAGATCAGAATGGGAATTTAAAACATGCAGATGATTTTTATTTTGAGGTAACGATAGATCGTAGGCAACAAAAGAGCTTTGGACAACAAATATTCAAAATTCCTTTATACAATCTCGTCAATACAGAAGAGATTGATAATAAATCATCAGATCAGTTTCTAGGCCAAGGAATTTATTTTTCTGGAGTGAAAAAAGAAGATAGTTTTATTCCATTCTCTTTCTCGTTATCGAAGCAGAATTTAAGTGGATCTAATAAACCGTTAGAAAAAGCATTTAAGGAGAAAATGAGTAAATTAGATGAGGAGAAAAAGAAAGCAGCTGAGGAACAAGTAGGTAAGGAAAAGAAGCCGGCTGTTCAGGAGCAAGCTGCCCGAGAACCAGATGCTTACATAGGTGGGTTTGTTACAAAAGTACAGTTTCCAGATGTAAAAGGTTTTGTAAATCCAATTTATAAAAATAGTCTATTTTTAGATAGCATAAAAGAGTTTCAAACGGATGTATTACTAAAAGAAAGTAATCAAATAGAGTATTCAACAAAAACAATGGACTATGAAAAAAATGATATAAAATATAAATTGTTAATCAAACCAATAAAAGAAAAAGATGGATCGGTGACATATATTTATGCGATGGCTTCTTTACAGCCTGTAGATGAAGCTGTACAAATGGTGCAAGATTACTACATTTACATCATTGCATTTGTAGTCGTTCTCATTTTTCTAGCTTCGTTCTATTACTCTAAACAAATTGCAAAGCCGTTATTAAAAATAAATGATACGACGAAGAAAATAGCACACTTAGATTTCACAGAACAAATACCGATTACTTCAAAAGATGAAATTGGTGATTTATCGAAAAATATTAATGTATTATCTAATAAGCTCCATTCGCATATTGGACAGCTAGAACAAGATATTGAAAAGGAAAGAAAGTTAGAAAATACGCGGAAAGAATTTATTTCTGGTGTTTCGCATGAATTAAAAACACCACTGAGTATTATGAAAAGCTGCATTTCTATTTTAAAAGATGGAGTAGCTGAGCATAAAAAAGAGTACTATTTTCAGGCGATGGAACGAGAAGTAGATAAAATGGATACTTTAATTTTGGATATGCTTGAGTTAGCTAAATTTGAGTCAGGTACATATA
Organism: Bacillus cereus group sp. N14; assembly: GCF_016483555.1. NCBI lineage: Bacteria > Bacillati > Bacillota > Bacilli > Caryophanales > Bacillaceae > Bacillus > Bacillus cereus group sp. N14. Next base: position 222,193 of record NZ_JAEHBQ010000004.1, on the reverse strand, counting down.
AAATGAAAAAGGATTTATTTTATATTGATTCAGTAATTGAAGATATATGTGAATACCTTTCTGTGGAGATAGAGAAAAAAGAACTTCGTGTGCATAAAAATATATGTTCAGTTGAAGTGATGGCAAATCAAAGTCGGATTGAACAAGTCATCGTAAACTTCATTACGAATGCCATACGTTATACACCAAATAAAGAAGATATTATGATTTCCACAATAGATGAGCAGGATCGTATAAAAGTGTGTATTGAAAATAAAGGTACTCACATTGAAGAAGAGCAATTGGATAAAATTTGGGACCGTTTTTATCGCGTGGATGCAGCTCGCCAGCGTTCACAAGGCGGAACGGGTCTTGGTCTAGCTATTTCTAAAAATATTTTAGAACTGCACGATGCTGAATATGGGGCAGAAAATACAGAAGATGGTGTATTATTTTACTTCTATTTACCGAAAAAAGCGTAGACAATGTAATCTACGCTTTTTTAATTTATTTTCATATTATCTTTACCTAATCTTTATTTTTAAGCGATATAATCTGGTTAGAAAATGAGGTTATGTAAGGAGTCGATGAACCGTGCATAGCAAGTGGCTAAGTATAATGGTATTTATTTTCTTTTGTGCATTTATTGTATTTTTAATTGATATTACGATATGAAAAAAAGAGCGCTCATTAAGCGCTCTTTTTTTTCGAATTTAGTTGATAAGCATTGATGCTTTTGAATAAGCGTGGTGAAGTAAGGAATAAAAATATAAGCAAAACGGTACATAAAATAAAAGAACCGAGCATTGTACTGCCGTTTACGATTAATGAATATAACACGGCTGATTGACCTTTCGGTGCATATTGTCCCCAGAAAATAATGCCGGCAATAAAGTGGCAGAAATAGCGAGCAAAGCTACCGATAAATGTAGCAAGGATAATATAAGCAAGGACTTTCTTACCTTCGTTTTGTTTTGAAGAAGGTTTGTCTTTACGGCTACCTAAATTGGATTGTTCTTCGCTATTTTTATTGGTTGTTAAAAGTGCCTTTTGAATTGGACGATAGAATAAACCAGCAAATCCGATAAAAGCAAAGGCAATGAAGTACTCAATAAATGCTTGAACAGGTGTTAAAATGTAAGCATCTCCCACGACAATTTGTAATAGTCCCCAAACTAAACCACCTAAGAAAGCTGATTTAAAGCCCCAGCGGTATGCAATAATAAAAATAGGAATCATAGCAAATGAGATGGATCCGCCTGTTGGAAGTTTAATTGATAATGGTAAAATGTCGATGACCATGGCGAAGGCTGCAAGAATAGCAGATTCGATCATCGCTTGTAAATTGGTGTTACGCATGTTGTCTCCCCCTAAATCCAAGTTGTACAAAAAAGAATAGATATCATAGGAGGATACGAAATACGTAAATAAAAAAGAGGTATGTATTTCGGACGTTTGCACAATCCCTGCGTTAGCATTAACTAACAGGTTCGAAGGGTCGGAACGAAGTGTTCCCTCTCAGCGGCATGGCTCCCCCTGTGATAACGAGATTCTTTATTTGCTACTGTTTATTGTAAGCGAAATGGATGAGAATGGCAAACCAATCAATTATGACAATGATTGAAATAAAATTGTAGAGAAATGTTAATAAATATGAAGTCAAAGGGTATAGTGCTCAAGAAATAGAGTGTGCTATAATTCTTCTGAAAATAATTATCATTCTCTTCGGAGGGGGAAGGTTATGAGCTTAGTAGATATTAAAATCGGTGAGAAAGTGTTAGTGAAAAATATTCAGTCTTTAGATCATTTACTAAAGAGAAGACTGGCTGCTTTCGGTCTTTCTGAAGGAAGCGAACTTCGTATGAAGCAAAAAGCGATGTTCAAAGGTCCTTGTACATTGGAGTGTCGTGGACAGTTAATTAGTATTCGTCATTGTGACGCGAAAATGATAAAGGTGGAATTAGCGTGAATAAGGTAGCTTTGCTAGGGAATCCGAATACAGGGAAGACATCATTATTTAATGCACTTACTGGTTCTTATGAATATGTAGGAAACTGGAGTGGTGTAACAGTAGAAAAAAAGGTTGGTAAATTAAAAGATAAGCAAGGAACATTAATTGATTTACCAGGAGTGTATGATTTGAATCCAGTTTCACGTGACGAAGGTGTCGTTACGAATTTTCTACTAACAGACGAATTTCATCATATGTTAAATATAGTGGATTCTTCGCAATTCGAGAGAAATATGCATTTAACGTTGCAGTTACTTGAATTTGGTAAGCCAATCTCAATTGGTTTAAACATGGTTGATGTGGCGAAGCAAAGAGGAATTGTCATTGATGTAAAACGATTATCAGAACTATTAGGTGTAACAGTCGTTCCTGTTGTTGCAAGAAGTGGAAAAGGCTGTGAAGAACTGCTTACGACTCTTAAAGAAAATGACAAAAAAGAGAAAAAGCCATTCCTTATTTCATATGGTGTACAAATGGATGAAGGAATTGGAGAAGTAATTGCTCTTTTAGAGACAGTGAATTACGAGCATCCGAGATGGTTAGCACTTCAATTTTTAAGCAATAACGAAGTAGTAGAAAAAGAAATGAAAGCATTACCAATTTATAAGGAACTCATAGCCGTTCGATCTCGCTTAGAAGGAAAACTTGATTGTACGTTAGAGGAGCACATTTACAAAACTCGTGAAGCGTATATTGAAAAGTTAAAAACAAATGTTATGCAGCATGAGAAAGAAGGAAAAATTCCTTTTTCGGAAAAAATTGATAGATTAATTACACATAAAATTTTAGGACTTCCAATCTTTTTAGCAGTTATGTTTTTTATTTTTCAGGTTACGTTTACGTGGATTGGTACACCTTTATCTGATATGTTAGATGGATTTTTTGGCGGACAGCTTACGGATTGGGTAACGGCTGGACTCACAAGTATTGGTGCTTCTGACTTTATTCAAGCGCTCGTTACAGAAGGTATTATTGCTGGTGTTGGTGCGGTATTAGTATTCGTTCCACAAATCTTTGCACTATTCTTTTTCATTTCATTATTAGAAGACTCAGGATATATGGCGCGAATTGCAGTTGTTATGGATAGAATTATGGAGTTCTTCGGTTTAAACGGAAAAGCGTTCATTCCGATGATTATCGGTTTTGGATGTAACGTTCCAGGTATTATGGCAGCGAGAACGATTGAACAAGAAAAAGAACGTTTACTTACAGTTCTTGTAACACCATTTATGTCTTGTTCGGCACGTTTACCTGTATATGCATTATTTGCGGGAGTATTCTTCCCACAAAGTCAGGCAACTGTGGTGTTTTCTTTATATGTTGCAGGTATTGTTCTAGCGTTACTCGTTACAAAAATTATGTCTCTTACTATTTTAAAAGCGGAAAAATCTATTTTCGTTATTGAGCTACCACCTTACCGCGTACCACAAGTGAAAACGTTATGGTTAAGTACGTGGGAGAAAGGGAAAGGATTTGTTCGTAAAGCAGGTACATTTATCTTCGGTGGTTCGGTTGTCATTTGGTTATTAAACTATGCAGGTCCATCAGGATTGGGTGTTGATATGGGAGACAGTTACTTAGCGATGATTGGTGGATTTATCGCACCACTATTTGCACCGCTTGGATTTGGAACTTGGCAAGCTGCGGCATCCCTTTTAACAGGATTTTTAGCGAAAGAAGTTGTCGTTTCTACAATGGCAATTATTTATGCGGTGAAAGAAGATGTGCTAGGAAATGTAATGGGAGCACATTATACGGCGCTATCAGCATATGCATTTATGTTCTTTATTTTATTATATGTTCCGTGTTTAGCGACAATAGCCGTTATTAAACGTGAAACAGGATCAGCGAAGTGGACGATTTTCTCTGTCATTTATCCACTCGTTGTTGCTTATGTATTAACGCTCATTATATACCAAGTTGGATCCTTACTCGGATTCTAGAAGGAGATGTATTAGGGTGATGGTCAATATTATAATTGGAGCTATCATTTTTGGTTATGCAGCATACACGTTAGTAAATTTTGTAAAGAGAAGTAAAAAAGGAAAATGCGCAGCATGTTCTTTAAATAAATCATGTCAGTCGCAAACTTGTAGTCCGGATATGGAGCAAGTTGCTCATAAATAGCAAAAAAGCTTTGCGAATTTCGCAAAGCTTTTTTTGTTTTACTTTTTAATTTTTACAAGTTGAGAAGCTTCTACGCCGTTGTAGCCAGGGAATTCTTTACTAGGGTCTTTATCGAATTTTAATACCCCAACAGATTTTTCATCGCCTTTTACATTTCCGTAAGTTGCATCGTCAACAATCGCGAACATGTCGGCATATGCACGGCCACTTCCGATAATTGTATTGCCTTCGTATTTTAATTTTGCTCCATCAAGTGTAGCATTTTCTACTTTTTCTTTAGCAAATAATACACCTTGCTCTGTCGTTACAGTTGGTAATTTATCAAGTGGTTTCGTGTCGTCTTTTTCATTAACTTTGCTAAGTAATTCTTTCTTCACTAGTTCTTCACCAGTTTTCTTATCCATGACAAGAACTTTTTTACCGTCTAATGTTGTCATTTTCATTTTATAGAAGTCTTTTTCTTTCACTTCTTTTTTGTTTTTATCTGTAATTTGCTGAACTTGCTCTTCTGATCCGTACAGTACAAAGCCGTTCGCTTTTTCTCCTAATAAAGAACAACCTGATAATGCTCCAAGTGAAATTGCTGCTGCTAACCCGATTCCTACTAATTTTTTCATGATGATTTCTCCTTTTATCTGTTTTATAGTAAATACATTTTTGTATTAGTTCTGAAATGATGAGAAGCTTGTTCGTTGCTTCTGGTATTAGTGTATAAGAAATATTGCAACGTAACTATCGAGTTAGCTTACAGTAACATTACACTTATGTAATTTAGTGAAAGTGCACAAAAGTAAGTTAATTTTAAAGAGAAATAATGAGAATATATTAGAAATGCAATATTGTATCTAGAATGTCATATTATATTGGATGTATTTTGGAAATAACATGTAAGTACATCTTTGTTTTGTTATAATAAACACATAGCTGTAAAAATGACTATTCTTTACTGTTAAGGGAGATTTTTATTTTTCCAAGTAGTGAATTTAAAATATGAGGTATATCATAGGAGGAATTTGGATGTCTGTATTTAAACGATTAAGAGATTTAACAATGTCGAATGTGTATTCAATAATTGAAAAAGCGGAAGATCCAGTTAAGATGACGGATCAATATTTACGCGATATGCAAGCGGATGTACAAGAAGCTGAGAAAAGTGTAGCAGCTCAAATTGCACTTGAGAAGAAATTTAAAATATTATTTGAAGAGCAAGAAGCACTTGTGAAAAAACGTGAAGAGCAAGCTCATATGGCTGTTCAAGCAAGCAATCTTGATCTTGCGCGTCGTGCTCTTGAAGAAAAACAAAATGCAGAGCAAAAGATGAATGAATATAAAGCAAGCTATGAGCAAAACAAAGCTGCTGCTGATAATCTTCGCCTGAAGTTAGAAGAAATGCGTAAGCAATTAACAGAGCTGAAAAATAAACGTGAAACACTTGTAGCACGTGTAAATGCGGCGAAAGCACAAAAGAATATTAATCAGGCGATGTCTGGTTTTGATTCAAACTCAGCAAAAGCTGGTTTAAGCCGTATGGAAGAGAAAGCTCTTCAATTGGAGGCTGAAGCAGAAGCAAGTGGCGAAGTTTATAAAAAAGAAAAGTCATTAGATGATGAATTCGCAAGCTTAAACAAAAATTCTGCTGTTGACGATGAATTAGCTCGTATTATGAAGCAGTATGAGAAATAATATAGAATAGACAAAGAAACCGACATGTCTGAAGAGAATTCATGTCGGTTTTCTATTACTTTTTAGAGGAGGTTTTGCAATGACATGGACAAATGTGTTAGCCATGCTTGTATGGACTGGAGCGAGTGCAGTACTTTTATTTGCAATTATGTGGGTTGATTCAATTTTTACTAAATACAATGATTTAAAAGAAATAAAGAATGGGAATACAGCTGTAACAACGCGTTTCGTTATGAAATTATTCGCGCAAGGGTACATTTTATCTCAATCGATAACGAAAGCAAATGACTTATGGCAAGCGCTACTTGCATCAGCAGTTTCTTTCGTTATTTTATTAGTGGTAGAAATGTTTATCGAATTTGTGTTAAAGAAAATGTCTGGTTTAGATTTAGAAGAAGGCACGAAAGAAGGCAGTGTTGCGCATGCGATGTTGGCCGGATCATTACATATCGTTGGTGCACTTATTTTAGGTGCTTGTTTATAAAGAGAGAAGGAGGGGTAAATCATGAGTTTATTTAAACGAATTAAAAATATAATAAAGAGCCCAGAGCCGCCGAAAACAGAGAAAAGTTTGTTAACGTTAGCTCCTGGCGATATGATTGAAGTTTCATTAGTCATGTACGAATTAACTGGGAAAACGAGTATGCATTCTCGTAAAGAAATTGTTTTAACACTGCAAGACGGGAAAGATATTCGTTATTTAAAAATTGAAGACCGTGAAAATACGTATTACAAATTATATACACCAATTGATGGTCGTTTAGATTCGATTGATGAAATTCCGACAACAATTGAAATGGATGATACGGAGTACCACATGGAAGAGCAATATAACGGACGTGTTGTTGTGATGGGGAAAACACCATTCTCTGCTTCAGAGGAACAGTACGTATGGGAATTCCAATCAGATAACCGAAAATTATTACGTATTGAATGGCAAAATGGTCGCACAATGATGTATGAGGGAGAAGCAATTATTCCTGCTGATGTACAAATTATAAGAGCAACGTAAGGGGGCGTAATCATGTCAAACCGATTGTTTACCATGATTAAATCGTTCGTAATCCCTATACTTGCTATCGTTCTATTACTTGTTGTTGCTGGATATGCCTTATCAGGTTGTCAAGGCGGACAGACAAAGTCGATTCAAGACCGTTATCCACTTGAATCTGTCGCAAAAGAAGGTAAACAAGAATCTTACGTGTATAGGGCCGCCAATCGGTCAGTTCCTGAAGTCGCGAAGGAACTTATAGCTGAAAGGAAACCGAAGCAAGCATCTAAAGAAGATGAAAATCAAATGTTCCTCGTTTATTCTGATAAAATGTATAGTTTGCAAAAGGATAAAGAGAAACCATCTGATACGTTAATTGAAGTAAGTAATGAAGAATTTGTTCGTCAAAATTACCAACCATCCTTCCTGCAAGGATATATTATGGGAAGTATATTAAACGATATATTCGGTTCAAAAAAATCGTCATCCGGTGATTACCGAGGATATAATGACAGACAAAATCATAAACCAGTTGTTCCAGAAAGACCACCTACGAAAGAAGAAAAGAAAACCCCGCCTCCAATTACGAAGGAAGGGAAAGGATCTATCATTAAGCGAGGGGATAATGTAGATTCGAAATCTTCTGTAGGAGATACAGGAAGTATTACGAAAAAAGGAAGTAGTACCCCTCCACCTTCTACTGGAAGCAAAGGGAAAATTACAAAAACACCAGGTGGCTCGAGCGGATCAGATGTGAAGCCGAAATCATCTATTAAAACGCCGCCAAGGAATACATCTCCCCCGAAAACGAGGGTTGGTGGTTCAGGAAAGATTACGAAGAGAAGATAGTTATAGAGACCGAAAAGTGTAATTTGCTTTTCGGTCTTTTTTATTATGGAAATTAATCCCTTGTAGTTGGTACAATTAAGTTATAAGGAGGAGATTGTTATGACTATATATAAAAGGCTTAGTTTGATTATGTTCCTCGTCTTACTCCTCAGTTTGTTTATTAGCACAACGATGAAATTTCACTTTGTAGTAGGTGTTCTATGGATACTATGTACATGTACTCTCTTTCTATATGTCCCGCTTCGCTTTCAACATGAATTGCCGGCCTTTCAAAAATATGTAGCGTGGATTAAGAGAGGGGGAAGATGGGGGGAGTAAAATTATATCGGCAATTATTGAAATATATCGACTTACCGACAAAACTGACAACAATAGCAACTTCATAATAAAAAGAGGGTGCACCAAATTGTTGGCACACCCTCTTTATTCATAATGATTAATGAATATCACGTTTCTTAAAGTTACCGCCTTTTACTTCTGCTACGTCATAAACTGTAATAAAGGCATTTGGATCGATTTCATTAATCAAGTCTTTCATTTTACTTTCTTCTAAACGGTTAATTACACAAGAAATTTCTTTGAATTTCTCTCTTGAATAACCACCGTATACTTCGTTATACGTTGCGCTTCGGCCTAAACGATCGCGAATTGTTTCTACCATTAATTCAGGTTCTTTCGTGATGATTTTAAATGTTTTCGAACCACTTAAACCAACTTCAACGATATGAATCACTTTCGAAGCGATAAAGTAAGCAATTGCCGAAAGGATAGCTCCTTGAAGACCGAATACTGTTGATACAAAAATAAATACGAACATGTTTAAGAATAAAATAAGGTCACTTGTTCCAAAAGGTAACTTACGAGAAAGTAATACAGCTAGCATATCGATTCCATCTAATGCGCCGCCGTTACGTAATGCTAGTCCCATACCGAAACCGATAATAATACCACCAACAACTGTAACGAGTAGTGTATCGCCTTCAATAATAGCTGGTATTCCGTGCATGACAACGGTACCTATTGCTAATGAAGCAATCCCGATAATGGAATAAATAGCAAAGCTTTTACCGATTTGCTTATATCCTAACCAAACGAAAGGAATGTTAATAACTGCGATTAGAGCACCTAATGGCAATCCAAATAATCTTGAACTAACGATACTTAAACCAGTCACGCCACCGTCTGATACGTTATTTGGAATTAATACTGCTTCTAATCCGTACGCTGTGATAAATGCCCCAATAATAATCATCAAAGCTTTTGAAGCAATTTTTAGCTTATTGGGCTTGTTTTTGATAATTTTCTCCATGTAATTTCCTCGTTTCAAACTAGTTTCTTATTTGTTACGTAATTCACACCTAAATTTAATTTTAACATTTTATTTGAAAAAATTCTCCTTTAATGGATGTATGCAGGGAATATTATCACCATATTATCTTTAAAATATTTTTGAAATAAGTATAAGAAATCCCATCCTTATGAAAGGATGGGAGAATGTTAAGAAACAATAAAACTAATTACTGTTAGGAATAAAGCGAAACCTAAAATAGTCCCGCACACTTTCATATGGCGCTTACGTCCCATAACGACAATTGCGACATATTCGCGAATCATTGCGTTAGGCCAGTAATAAAATGCTGTTTTTGATCCAATTCCTTGGCTATTAAGTCCAGCTTGTCTTGCATATATACCAGCGCGGAAAAGGTGGAAATTATTCGTTGTAAAAATACTTTTATACTTACTTTTAGGTTTTAAAGAATCCATAATTTCTTTAGAGAACGACATATTTTGATATGTGTTGACAGAGCGATTTTCCTGCACTGTATGTTCAATCGGAATTCCTTTTTCAACAGCATATTTTTGCATTGCTTCTGCTTCAGGAAGGCCTTCATCCGGACCTTGTCCGCCAGAGAAAATGATTGTTGGTGGTGTATTTACAGCGGCTTGTTTCCAATAAAAGTCGATTGCTTTATTAATGCGACTTGCCAGTAAAGGCGGTACTTTATCATTAATTAAGCCACTACCAAGAACGATGATGAAATCTTGATTACGCCTTGGTCTGTTGAATTGATATAAAAAATATGCGCTTAAGAAGTTAGACAAATGTACAAAGAAATAAATAGTTATAAGCGAAATCGCAGTGAAAATAAATTGAAAATGCTCTGAGAATAAATTTGCGGGATTTATGATAGCGAGCATAATAAAGAATAAAATCCCTAAAGCAGCAAGTAAAGTTAAAGAGTTTGTGAAGCGTCTTCCTTCACGTTGCATTAAAATTTTTGCATTAAGAAATAGTCCAAACATTAAAGCGACTATAGCAAAAGGTATCATTACAATTAGCGCTAACATGGGAATAATAACGATAAAATGTAAAGAGTTACTACCAGACTCATATGAGGCTATAGCGCAAAATAATAGAAATGAACAGAAAAAGGCATTAAATAAAAAGCCATTTATTATTTTTCGTGGATCTTTTAAATATGAGATAAGAAAAATAATAAACAATATAAGAGGAATGATTCCAAAATACATAAATATAGTACACCTCAATTTGTATAATAATTTGACATACCTTCTATATTACATGATTTTATAATTGAAAATGAAAGGAAAAATGATTCCGAATTTTCTCAATAAAATGTATGGATACATATGTTAAAATGTATGTAAGGTGATTTATTAGAAGTAAAATGGTTGAAAGGGCACTCTATGGAGTGTCTTTTCTTTTTGATATGTAATTATGCATATTATATTTATTTTCAAGTGAAGAGGATTAAAATATAAGTGGTAGGCAGACTATATAAAGCAGAATTTCTTACAAACATTTCCCTCTACTTTTTGTATCTAACAATCGTATAACAATAAATAATTCTGTTTTATAGCGTCTGTTTATGAAAGGTGCCCTCTTTGAAGGCACCTTTTTGTTGTTTCATGTAGATACTTTTCACTGTTAATATAGTGGAAAGTATCTATACTAAACATTAGCAATCTTCCGTATAAACATTATCAATTTACTATATATTCCAGTGGTGATAACCTACATATGAAAGGCTTTCTTTTTCAAAATATTACCCCTAATAAATTTTTGAAGAAGTCAACTGTCTCCAAAATTGCCATTCATGCTTAGCAAAAAAGAATCCAGCAGGATTCTTTTTTGTGTTCGACACGATATGACAAATTGTATTCTAATAACTTATTATTGTGTTAAATGGTTATTAAGGGAAGTAAAAGGGGATCTTAGAATGAATTTAAAGAAAATATTTTTAACAGGCGCGATTGTCGTAACAACTCCCTTTACATCTATTGGAACGGCACAAGCAAGTATTATTTTCAAAGATGTTCCAACAGGGCATTGGTCTTATAAAGCAATTTTAGATTTAACAAGTAAAAATATTGTTAGTGGGTACGGAAATGGAATTTCTGGGTTTGGTGATGATGTGACTCGTGAGCAATATGTACAGTTCTTATATAATGCGACATTACCATATGAGGAAAGACCAGGAGCAAATCAAGAGCCAAAGCGCTTTGCTAATTGTAAAGAAGCAAACGATGCTGGATTTTATGATATTACAAGAGATAGTCCGTACTATGGTAAGCATTTAGATCGTGATGGCGATGGAATTGCTTGTGAGAGAGAGAAGAGCGGTAAATAAAAAAGCACTCAACCTGAGTGCTTTTTCTTATGGAAACATGCTATTTTTTTAGGCAATTCTCATAAACTAAAAGTAAGGAAATGAAAGTAGGTGACAAAATGCCGTCAGTTGTGGAAGGTGTTATTATTGAAAACTGTAACGGAACGATTAATTTAGGAGATAAATATAACGTGCAGCCGATTGAAAAAACGAAAGCTTATAATGGATCAGGATCATCGAATACAGGAAAAAAAGTACAAACATTTAGTGGTATTAGTACAGCAGATGTAAGGGATAGCGATGTGAACGATCAAGGAATACAGTTTACTTTATAGATAAATATGTAAAATTGCATAAAATGATGAACTTGCCCTGTGCTACAATCTAGCTGTGAGCTGTTAATGATTCTTCTGTATTATAGTTGTTAGATTGGAAATATAACATCTTATCGAAAATCATACGTAAAAAAGACACTTCAACGAAGTGTCTTTTTTATTTTAGTGATACCCTTTAGCAGAGTCTTTATGAATTTTATTTTTAAAGATACTGTAGCTCCAAAGTTGATATCCAATAACAATTGGTACCATAACCATTGCAACGAAGAACATAATTTTTAAGTTTAATTGACTACCAGCTGCGTTATATAGCGTTGTACTATAAGCATCGTTAATACGAGATGGTAACATTCTTGGGAACATACCTGCAAATCCAGTTGTCATAAACATTGCGATTGTTAAGCAAACGAATGTGAATGCGAGACCTATTTTATGTTTGTACACCATAATAAGTGCGAGGACACTCATTAACATTGCAAGTACTGGCAGAATGAATAGTACAGGATATTCTGTGAAGTTTTGGAATAAATTTGTACGATTTGCAGTTGCTACATAGAAAATAGCTAAAATGATAGCAGCTGCCATTGAAAATGGTCTTGCGATTTTATAAGCGCGATCAGATACTTCACCAGTCGTTTTAATCATAACCCAAAGGGCGCCAGATACGACGAATATAGCAGTGAAGAACAGGCCACCTAAAATACCATAATGATTTAGTAAGCTGAGTAAATTTCCTTCATAGCCATTTTTTCCGATTTGTAGTCCGTAATAAAGGTTAGCGAATGTAACACCGAATAAGAAGGCGATTAGGAAACTACCAATTGTAAATGCCCATTTACAAGTTTTTTGCCAAATTGGTGAATCGTCTTTATGCATAAATTCAAGTCCAGCAGCACGAGCAAACAGTGCGAGTAATACTAAAAATAGTGGTGTATATAAATAACTAAACATATTTGCATATGTGACTGGGAAAGCAGCAAATGTTGCGCCACCAGCTGTAATTAACCATACTTCATTACCACCCCAGAATGGGCCGATTGCTTCTTGTAATTGATTTCGTTCTTGTCGGTCTTTCGCAACGAAAGGAAAAATCATTCCGTTACCAAGTGCATACCCATCAAGAATGAAGTAAACTGTCCAAATCACGCCCCATAAACCAAACCAGATGATTGCAAGCATATCATGAGACATGAGCTGCACCTCCCTCAGTAGCAGGTTCTTCTAATGCTGCTGGTCCTTTTTTCGCGAACTTTAGCATTAAGTATACATCTGCAATTAAAAGTAATGTGTAGAACAAGATTAAACTAATTAATGAGAACCAAATTTGTGGAACAGATATAGGTGATACAGATTCTGCTGTACGCATTAGTTTATAAACTGTCCATGGTTGACGACCTACTTCGGCAACAATCCAACCAGCGTTAATTGCGATATATGGTAGTAAGACAGACCATATTGTAATTTTTAAATAACGTTTTGAGTTTTCTAGTTTTCCTTTTCGATTTAAGTAGAAACCGTACCAAGTTAATGCCATAAAGAACATACCAAGTGCAACCATTAAGCGGAAGCTATAGTACACGAGGTTAACATTTGGACGTTCATCTTTCGGGATATCTTTTAAACCAACAATTTCGCCATCAAATGAGTTTGTATAGAAGAAACTTCCTAGTTTCGGAATAGTAAGGAATTCAAAGTTCTTTTCGTTCTTTACATCAGGAATTTGAACAATCGAAAAGCCTTGTCCTTTTCCAGTTTCCCAAACAGCTTCCATCGCAGCACCTTTTGCTGGTTGATACTTAGCTGCTGATACACCAGACTGATGCCCCATAAACGGTGTAACAGTTGCAGCGAATAAACCTAACATTAAGCCAAACTTAAATGATTTTTTGAAGAACTCCACTTCATTTTTACGTAATAAATGATAAGCACTAATTGCCATAACGAAGAAAGCACCAACGATATAACAACCAATTACAGTATGGAAGAACATGTTCCAAGCATATGGATTTGTCACAAGTGCCCAGAAATCATTTAGTTCAGCGCGGCCGTTACGTACGACGTAGCCAACAGGGTTTTGCATAAAACCGTTTGCTGTAATAATCCAAAGGGCGGAAATATTTGTTCCAAGTGCAACCATCCACATACAGAAGGCACGGAACTTTGGTGAAATTTTGTCTTTACCGAATAACCATATTCCCATGAAAGTAGATTCTAAGAAGAAGGCAACGAGTGCTTCGATTGCGAGAGGTGATCCAAAAATATCTCCCATATATTTGGAGTACTCAGACCAGTTTGTTCCAAATTGGAACTCCATCGTAATCCCGGTTATAATCCCCATTACGAAGTTAATTGTAAATAATTTACCCCAGAAATTTGCCATTTTGCGGTATGTTGGATTCAATGTGCGGGCGTATTGAGTTTCCATACATGCCACTAAAATAACAAGTCCGATTGTCAAAGGTACAAATAAAAAGTGATAAAAAATAGTAATTGCAAATTGAAAACGACTCAGTAACAGAACGTCGGACATAATGAATATTCACTCCTTTTTTACATTATCTACAATCAGTTTATAGTGAAAATACGTTTTAAATAGAGGGGACTTGTTACAAAGGTGTGTGTATATTTTGAAAGAATTATGTCGGTTATCTGAAAATATCTTTTTCTTACTATAAAGCAATATCCTTTTTGAGTTTTTTAAATTTTGGTACACTATATAAGTAATGTAAATGAGAGAAAAGAGGGTTCTTTACTATGAAGTCATTAGAAGAGATTTTACAATACAATGAAAAATTCGTTGAAGAAAAAAAATACGAAGAGTACGAAACAGGTAAATTTCCAAACAAAAAGATGGTAATTATCTCTTGTATGGATACTCGTCTTGTTGAATTATTACCGAAAGCGATGAATATGCGTAACGGTGATGTGAAAATTATTAAAGTAGCAGGCGCTGTTATTTCACATCCGTTTGGAAGTATTATGCGTAGTATTTTAGTTGCTGTATATGAACTTGGTGCTGATGAAGTTTGTGTAGTTGGTCACCACGATTGTGGTATGGCAAAAATTCAAGCAAGCAGTACAATTGAGAAGATGAAAGAGCGCGGTATAACAGAAGAGAAATTAGATACACTTCGTTATTCTGGAATCGATTTAGAAAGATTCCTACAAGGATTCTCTAGTGTAGAAGAAAGTGTAGAACATAGCGTATCAATACTTCGCAACCATCCATTACTTCCTGAAGAAGTACCTGTTCACGGTCTTGTTATAGATCCTGACACAGGAAAATTAGATTTAGTTGTGAATGGTTACGACAATTAAGAATTTACTTTGTCATCTTTTTTATCTGGGACAGGATCAAATCCTCCCGGGTGGAAAGGGTGACATTTTAATATACGCTTGCATGTAAGCCAAAATCCTTTCAGAGCACCATGTTTTTGAAATGCTTCTAATCCGTAATGAGAACAAGTTGGGTAAAAGCGGCACGTTGGTGGTGTCATCGGAGAAATGAACTTTTGATAAAAGCGTATAATCCCAATAAAAATCTGTTTCATAATGGTCTCCTTTTCAGCATAGTCTTAAAGTATTATAGCACGACTGTACATAATACTTTACTAATGTTGATTTCCGTTATATCATATTGGATATAACGGAATTAAATTAAAAGCGGGAGAGATGTTGTATGCCATCAGTAGAAAGCTTTGAATTAGATCATACGATTGTAAAGGCGCCTTATGTAAGACATTGTGGAGTTCACAACGTAGGTAGTGACGGTATTGTAAATAAATTCGATATTCGTTTTTGCCAACCGAATAAACAAGCAATGAAACCAGATGTTATTCATACGTTAGAACATTTATTAGCATTTAATTTACGTAAATATATTGATCGTTATCCGCATTTTGATATTATCGATATTTCACCAATGGGCTGCCAAACAGGATATTATCTTGTAGTAAGCGGAACACCAACGGTTAGAGAAATTATTGATTTATTAGAACTAACATTAAAAGATGCGGTTCAAATTACAGAAATTCCAGCTGCAAATGAAACACAATGTGGCCAAGCGAAGCTTCACGATTTAGAAGGAGCACAACGCTTAATGAACTTCTGGTTAAGCCAAGATAAAGATGAACTTGAGAAAGTATTTGGATAAAGTGAAACTTTAATCAATGGTTGATGGGGGAGTGGCCCTATCAACCATTGATTATTAGTTGAACCAATCGGGATAAGAAGGGAAAACTGCCTGTGAAAGGGCAGTTTTTTTTTGTAGCACGATAATAAATAAAATTATATCGACGATTTTTCGAATATATCGAACGCAACTTGAATTATATCAACGATTTTTTTAATATATCGACGTTTCGACACTGGATATCGACTTGCCGACAAAAACTGACAATATTATGAATCAAATAAAAAGACGAGGTCGTCTAACATATGTGTTGGACGACCTCTTTTTTATGAAAGTATACTAGACACCCCAACATATAAAACAAAGGCAGAACCGAGAAAATAAACAAATGCCTTAGCTTTTTCTTGTTTCTTCATTTCATCAATTCCAAACAGGATAAACATAATACTTAAAGAATAAACACGTAAGGTAAAAGAATAGTGAAGTTTGCAAATAGGCTAAATAGTGCAAGAGAAAGAGCGATAGTGGCGATTATAATTCGAATGTTTTTTAACATGTAATCCTCCTTTAAAAGAACATTATAAATGGAATAACAAAAACAATCGTAAAAAGACTTAAGCCGATGCTAATAGTTCCAATTTGTTTTTGAATCGTCTCAATTCCTACTAAAATGCCATATAAACTAAAGAGGAACAAAATGATAGGTGAAAAGATTTGAAAGTTCATTGTAAAGGTGCTGTATAAGCATAAGATTAAAGTAATAAAAACGATGATGAGTTGTATTTGTCTAATATGCATTTTAGCCCTCCTTAGTAGAAAGAGAAGTTACCGAGAGAAAATAATAACAATAGCAACGATTAAAGTGAATACGCCAGAAAAGAAGGAGAGTGTACTATGTACTTTCTTTTGTTTCTGTTTTTCTTCTGCGCTCATGATGAAGGTCATAACAGATAAGGCGATGAGCATATAAGGCATTGTAACAAGTGCGTTTGTAAATATTACGGATAGAGCGAGAACGATGACGATAAGAGCGGATAATATGCGAAAGGTTTTTAGCATATTATTTCCCCCTTTTTTAAATAAACGACTTACCGAAATATTTCTGAGAAGCCAAGTAATAAAGCACCAGCTCCGGCCATGAAAGCAAGCATGCTGCTAGATTGTTTCTGTTTTTTTATTTCCTCTAAACCTATAGTGAAAGCCATAGCCCCTAAGAAAATGAACATGTAAGGCATAATGTCTCTGTTACCGCTAATAAAACTATAGGTTGCTATAGATAAAGTGATAAGTGCAAAAGTAATTCGAACGCCTTTTAACATAAAAGCCCTCCTTCTAGTTTATGTAGGTAATGATGATAACAATCTAAATGAAAGCACCTGCAACAATACAAATAAATCTAGTTCCTGAATCCTTTTTCCTTATTTGCTCAATGGTAATAAGAAGTAGTAAAACTCCTAATAGAAATTGTGAAAGTAGTAGAAAGTTATGTTGACCTGCCAGTAAACGAATGCTGGATATGATGTGGGCTAAAATAAGTAGTATATGAAGCGTATTATGAATTCTTCTTGCTGTTTTTTGTATAAGGGTTATCTTCTGGTTTATCAACGGAATGTTTATATGCATAGCCTTTATTAATCGTCATGACGGAGAGTACTAGTATGACTAGGACGATTATAATACCGATAATTAATATTTTGAACATAGAATCCCTCCTTTTCTTTATTTTACATAATTTTGTAATTGATGAAAACAATAGAAATTAAAAGGATGAAAGAAGGGTGTTACATGGAGACGAAAAAAACATATTATATATCAATAGGAAACGGTCAAATTTCACAAGTGAAGACGGCGGATACGTATAATTTTGAGATTTCCGCAAGTGATGAGGAAATTACGGAGTTAAGAGAGTACTTTGATCAAGCATATGTAGAGGATTTAGGTTCATTTGTACGTTCTCACGTTCCTTTTGTTGAGTATCATCACGATTCAAATAATGACCGATATGATGAACAGCTACAAAAAGCATATAAAATGATTTACGATTTAGGAAATCATGAGACGAAAGAATTAGTCGCGCAAATGGGAATAATCAATGGATTGTAATTGGATAATATTATGCAGAAAAGCGAGAATATGCTACAATTTGTGGTAGGAAAAACTTGTAACCATCAATAGGGGAGTAATGGCATGTACAAATTTAAAGATTATTACCACAATACTGTACAATTATCGTTTGAACGTTATCCATTTTCTCCTGAGCCAAAGCATGTTTGGGTTGTATGCCGGTACGGGGATCAATGGTTATTAACGCATCATTTACGTCGCGGTCTTGAATTTCCAGGTGGTAAAGTAGAATTAGGGGAAACACCGGAAGAAGCGGCAGTTCGAGAGGTTCATGAAGAAACTGGCGGCATAGTTTCTGATTTAACTTACTTAGGACAATATAAAGTATCTGGAAAAGACAAAATAATCATTAAAAACATTTATTTTGCAACAATTAGTGCGGTAGAGCAGCATACGCATTACGAAGAAACGAAAGGGTCTGTTTTATTAACAGACATTCCTGATAATATTAAAACTGATAGAAAATTTAGCTTTATAATGCGCGACGATGTATTGGCGCGTACGATGAAACATATAGAAGAAATCGGCTGTTTTACGAAGTAAAGTGGCTGGTTTCTTTTTTTTTGTAAGAATGAATGTAAATATATCTTTACATTGTTTTGGATATATTATACAATTTTTGTAAAGATATATTTACATTTTAGGAGGGGAAAGATGGATAAAAGAAAAGAAACGACTGTTACTGTTTCGATGGTTAAATTAAATATCTATACATTTCTTATAATATTCGCTTTGGCGTTTGGAATTGGTTATTTGCATATATTTCTTTCAGGCGGGGTTCAATTTGAATTTACCTTGCCCGTTATGTTTCTTTTGATTATTGGAATGATTGTTTTCGTTTGTATTCATGAGGCAATACATTTAATTGGATTTCGTTATATCGGAGGTGTTCCGTGGAGTGAACTAACATGGGGCGTCAATTGGAAATTAGGTGTAGCATACGCTCATTCTAAAAAAGAAATTACAGTAAAGCAAATGAAGAAAGTGTTAATGTTACCGTTTTTACCGACTGGAATTTTGCCAATTGTATTGGGATTAGTTATGAATCTGGAGCCACTCTCATTTTTAGGAATTTTACTAACAGCGAGTTGTATCGGTGACATTGCCTTATATCAAAAAGTTTCAAAGTTTCCAGATGATGCGCTAGTTAAGGATCATCCGAGTAAACCGCAGTTTACAGTATATGAATCATAAAGGAAGAGGAGTCGCTAGAGTAGCGACCTCCTCTTTTTGTTGTCACTTTTTGTCGGTAAGTCAATATATTGCAAAAATCGCTGATATAATTTATTAACTATTATTTTGTTTTCATCTCTACCTCTAAAAACGAAAGCACCTCCAACAAATCGTTCACCGTGCGTGAATGTTCAAAGTCACCCCAAAACGAATCTCTCTTCCAAACACCAAGAATTCCTACTCGTTCAGAACCAAGCACATCGTTTTCTGGATGATCTCCAACGTAAAGACACTCTGCGGCCTTAACGTCTAGCTGTTGCAAAGCTCGTTCGAAAATTTCAGGATGTGGTTTTTTTATTCCCTCCGCTTCGGAAACGAGAATTGTATTTGTATACGTATGTATGTTTAGTGCGCGGAGATTGCTCATTTGAAAGTCAGTAAAGCCATTTGTAATAATACCAATTTTAATATTTTGTTGTGTTAAACGTTGAAGTAATTCATGCATGTTTTGGAAAGGGATACAATGATGTTGAAAATTTGTAATGTAGTCGTGCAGCAGTTGCTCTGGCGTTAAAGTGGTAATATTGTATTCAGAAAGGAGAGTAGCATATACTTTATCTTTCCACGTATATCCATTATTATCGAGTTCAAGAAACCGAGAACAATACTCTAATTTTTCTATGCTCATTAAGTGAGAGGCAAAGCGATTATATTGATCATAAATAAATTGTTCTAGAGATTGGCACCGATCTAAAAGTGTTCCATCTAAGTCGAAGAAGACTGCTCGAATCATGGGGAACCTCCTTACAATTTTTATAATTAATTATCGCATATTCGTTAAAAAATGATTATGATATTTTTGTAGAATGGAACGACGGAGGTTTATATGAAGAGACTGTATGGCAAGTTAGTAGGGTTTATCGTCGCAATTGGTTTACTAGCAGGATGCGATAGTTCTATGAAGAGTATGAAGGAAAAAGAAGTTTGTAAAACAGAAGAAGAATGCGTGGAAATAGGAGATAATAAACTTCAAAAAGTATATGAAAAAATAGATGGATTATCTGAGCTTGAAGCAGTAGAAGATTATGATATAGAAGAGCATGAAAATGAGGATATGAAAGAGGCAGAGCAGAAAAAAGAGGATGACGAAAATTATTTCTTTTTAGCCTCTTATTATATTGATGGTGATGAAATTGTAGATCCTTATTTTGAAAAAATAGAACGGAAACGTTTAAATAAAGTATTCGCTGAAGATAAAGAAGCGAAAGAAGAGGTGCTACAACAGCGTCAAGATAGAGGTTATCATGAAGACTTATGGGATATGTACCGTACGCTCATTCCAGCTAAATATCGAGGGAATATAACAGAATTTGATTTAATAACGGACGGTTATGACGGTGTTGTTGCCCACGTTATGCCTAGTATGGAGAATCCGAAAGATTGGATCCTAAGCTTAGATACGCTTGATTCTGCAGTAAATATCGATGAAGTGATGAAAACATTAATTCATGAGACGGCTCACGTGTTGACGCTCGGGCATAAGCAAATACCAGTAGATGAAAAGTATGTAAAGGATTTTGAAGAAGATAAAGATATTTCAACGTACCGAAATAACTGTGAAACTCTTTTCTTACAAGAGGGATGTGCGAAGGGAAAATCTTATATTAATCAATTTTATAACTCTTTCTGGAAGGACATTGAGCAGGAGTGGACAGAAAAGAAAGTGGAAGAAAGTGAAGAAACTCAAATTGAATTTTTTAAAGAAAAGCATGAGGATTTTGTATCACAGTATGGAACGACAAATGTAGCGGAAGATATTGCAGATACGTTTACAGCATTTATTTTGCAAGATTCAAAAAAGGTGAAAGGGGGATCGGAGTTAAAGTATAAAAAAATTGCGTTCTTCTATCAGTTCCCTGAGCTTGTAAAAATGAGAGCGGAAGTGTTGTCGGGATTAGATGATATCTCAAAAACGATCGAACAACAAAGCGGACAATAATGAGAGGTATATATTTTAGCCAATAAAACGTAAAGAATTTTAGTTCTTTGCGTTTTTTTGTTGATAAAATTGAAAATTCTGTCTTTTTTTAAAAAGAAGAAGGAACTGAAGCTTTAAAAGAGAATTAGTATAAAAATGTCACAAATTAGACACAATTATAATGCGCATATTGTAGGGACTATAAGTTTACTCTCAAGGAGGTAATGAAACGTATGAAAACGATTCTTGCGGTTGCTGGTCTCATTTGGGTAATGTCTCACGGTTTTCCGATTTTTGAAGGAGAGCAAATTCGTAGTGCATTAAATAAAAAGTATGATGATTATCATGTAATAGATCGAAAAGAAAATGTCGTTACAGTACGTGTGAAAGATTGTTTCCATACAGTTACGGTTGCAGATGGAAACGTTACAAATGAAACAAAGATGTGTGATAAAAGGTAAAGAAAGAAGCTGACTATAGTTTATCGCCCTAAGTCAGCTTCTTTTTCGTTTTCCAATTAAAAGTTTTTCAAATGCCTCAACAAACACATACATAAGTGTTGCGAGGACGCAGGTGAGTAGTACGCTCAGTAAGACGAGCGTGAAATTAAATACTTGGAATCCGTAGCTAATTAAGTAGCCAAGACCTTGTTTAGAGACGAGAAGTTCACCGAATATAACACCGACCCATGATAAACCAACGTTCACTTTTAACGTGGAAATAATTGCTGGGAAGGATGCAGGGAGAACGACTTGCTTATAACATTGCCACTTATTGGCGCCAAATGTGTCCATCACTTTTATATAGTTAGAATCGACTTCTTGAAATGCGCTGTAAATAACGAGAATGGTAATGATGATGGAAATGATTACTCCCATTGCAATCGACGAAGAAATATTTGGACCGAAGATTACAATGATAATAGGTCCAAGTGCCACTTTTGGCATGGCGTTTAGGACGACGAGATAGGGGTCGAGCACGCGAGCGAGAAGTGGCATCCACCAAAGAAAAGTAGCGATAATAGCGCCGAGCACTGTTCCAAGAATGAAGCCTACTCCTGTTTCAAGTAATGTCGTCCATATGTGAACCCAAAGCGAACCGTCAATCCATTTACTAAGGAAGAGATCCCAAATGCTTGAAGGGGAGCTAAAGAGTAAAGGATCAATCCACTCTTTTTTGCTAGCTATTTCCCATAGTGCAAAGAAAAGAATGAGTAGTAAAAGCTGCAGTGAGCGTGCTAACCATGCGCGCCTACGTTCTTTCTTCCGAAACTGTTCATGTAGTTGCTTTATATTATCCAAGGCGTTCCAGCTCCTTCCATATTTCTTGGAAGAGGTTTGGGAAGTCATGGTGGTGGCGTGATTCTAACGGTGATAAGGAACGGATGCTTTCTGGGACGATAAATGTTTTTGCGATTTTTCCAGGGTTCGCTTGTAGTAAATAAATACGATCACTCATCGCAATGGCTTCTTCAATATCGTGTGTTACAAGTAGTGATGTTTTTTTATAGTTACGTAATAATGTGAAGACGAGATCTTCTAGTTTCAACTTCGTTTGATAATCGAGAGCTGAAAAAGGTTCATCTAGCAATAAAATTTTCGGATCGGTCGCTAACGTTCGAACGAGAGCGGCACGTTGACGCATACCGCCGGACAGTTCATGAGGGTATTGCTCTTCTACATCATGTAGACCGACTTGCTTTAAAAGTTGTAAAGTATGTTCTTTCGTCTGTTCATTGTAAATTTTTCGGGTGTGAAGTCCAAGCATAATATTTTCTTCAATTGTTTTCCAAGGAAACAAGTAATCTTGCTGCAACATATACCCCATAGATGCAGTTTTCGTTGTAATAGGCTCACCATCTAAAAAGACGATGCCCTCAATAGGATCAAGTAACCCGGCAATAATGGAGAGGAGTGTCGTTTTGCCGCAACCACTTGGACCGAGTATAGAAATAAATTCGCCTTCTTCCACTTGTAAACTCATATCTTCGAGAATCAGTTTGGCATTCTCTTTTGCGAAAAAGCAGTGAGAAACGTTACGTATTTGTAAAAAACTCATACACTTCGCCTCTATTTCTTAATAACGCTTTCGGCAATTTTTGTATTGACGAGCGCTTCATGTGGAACTTCTTTTTGTAATTCGCCAGCTTCTTTCATAATCGTTTGGAGCTGTTTCCATTCTTCAGCATCTAATAGCGGATTTGTCGCGTAAGAATGTTGCTTTTTATACCGTTCAATTACTTTTACTGTAATGTCTTTTGAAGTGTCTTTAAATAATGGAGACACAGCATCAGCAATCTCTTCTGGACTATGTGTATCAACCCATTGTTGCGCTTTATAGAGCGCACGTGTGAATTTTTCAGCAGCAGCCTTATCTTTCTTTAAGAAACTTTCTTTTGCCATAAACGTTGTATAAGGAACAGTGCCAGATTCAGCTCCGAAAGATGCGACGATATAACCTTTTCCTTCTTTTTCAAGTATACTTGCAGTCGGTTCAAAGAGCTGTACAAATTCTCCTGTACCAGATGCGAAGGCATTTGCAATATTAGCAAACTCGATATTTTGAATTAAGTTCGTATCTTTGTGAGGATCAATGCCATTTTTCTTTAAAACGTATTCTCCAACCATTTGCGGCATGCCGCCTTTACGTTGTCCTAAAAACGTAACACCTTTTACGTCATTCCAATTAAAAGAGTCTAACTTTTTACGCGAAACTAAAAATGTTCCATCTGTTTGTGTAAGTTGTGCGAAGTTAATGACGGGGTCTTTTGCTCCTTGTTGATGAACGTAAATAGACGTTTCAGAACCGACGAGAGCAATATCGATTCCGCCAGATAATAGGGCGGTCATCGTTTTGTCTCCGCCAGCTGTTGTTTGGAGGTCAATATTTAATCCTTCATCTTTAAAAAATCCTTTTTCAATCCCGACATATAACGGGGCGTAGAAGAGAGAATGGGTAACTTCGCCGATGCGAATGTTTTGAGTTTGTTCTTTCGTACCTTCTTTTTTACTACTGCAAGCAGCAAATGTGAAAACAGCTAGTAACATGATGCAAAAAACAGCTATAAATTTTTTCACTATATGACACCTCCTAGAAGTCACTCTACAAGCATGATATGTAGGTAAGTGCCCATATGTGAGTGTAGATAGCAGGAATTTTTTGGGTGATAAAGAAGTACAAATATAAGGGGTGATAAAATGGAGTACGAATATGATGATAGCGTACATTTACATCTTGATTATTTCGGAACAGAATGTGATATGGAATCGATTGCTTATAAGCGGAAGAATGAAGACGTGTGGGATGTGTATTTTAATTTTGGAGCATATGGTCTTCAGAAAGATGAGATTGAGACAGGTAGATTTATGGACGAATATGCTGGTCATTACGTTTTTTCTGTACATGCTCGTGATCTTAGCTGGGAATTTGGAAGTGCTCAATTTGAAGAGTGGGTTTTGAGAAATCAAATAGTAGAAAAATCGCTGCAAAAATAGGGAGGAATTTTGTGGTCGATTTTCTCATTTTCTTGTTCATTTTCGTAGTCGGATTTTTTATTATGCAAGTACTCGTTTATCGATTTGCAAAGAAAAACATTCAAAAATATACAAAAAGAAAATGGATTCATATGTGGCTAGAGATGAATATGAAAAAGGGGCCAAGATTAGATCTTTTTGATTTTGTAGTTATCGTACTTGTATGTATTATATGGAAAGTATGGATGTATTCTCTTATATAATACATATGCTCATGTCTGTTAGACTGAAGGAGAACCTGTCAGTGTTGGTAGGTTCTTTTTTTATGGTAATAATTTTGTGAAGCATAGTTCATTTATGCTGTTAGAATATAGAGCGAAGAAGTTTTATCCCGTTCAATCTTGAATGGTTCGGACTTATTAAAGTTTCACTGTATTTTTAAGGGGAAATTAAGGATACATGTGTATAATGCAAACACATAGGGAGACTAACTGTATACAAATATGTTATTTTGTATATGACAATATGTTTGTTGATGCGAGACGAAGGGGTAAAGGAAAGAGGGAATAAATTGCGTTTTGATTTTTTAACACGACAACGAAGAAGAGATGAATTTTATCTTAGTTTTTCTCCTCAAGAGCCGAGGAAGAATCTATTAATTTCTATCATTCTTAGTGGAATGTGGGCGATTTGTTTAGAAACGCTGTTTTTTGTTATGTTAAGATCTTTCGAATTCGAGAGAACTAAAGAATTTTTTAATGGGAAAATACAGCTAAGTATACTTATTATTGTTTTGTGGGGTGTACTACTATACATTATTCATTTAAATAAAGGCATCGGTCATAAACTTAGGCCGGCTATTAGAGCTTACGCCTTACTATTTTTAATTGCCCATACAATGAATTGGATGTATATCATGATGCAGGAGAATATGAGCCTTGTATTAGTTAATAACTGGATTTACCAGCGATACGGACAGTATATACTAAGCCTATTATTTATTTATATGATATATGTTTTTGTGTATAGTTTGCTTGGACGAATCTTTTTGAGTGTCACGATAACAAGTTTGGTGTTAATTATCTTTGGTATTGTGAACCATTTTAAACTTATTTTTAGAGGAGATCCATTCTATCCGTCTGATTTCATACAGATTACTCAAATGCAGTCCGTTATACCAATGGTTATGGACTATTTTAGTTGGTGGACTATATTTTTGGGAATATTCGGGATTACTCTGCTTGTATATTTAGTTATGTATATACGAAAGCATATTCCAGTGATAAAACCTAATATAATTACGAGAATTATTTTAATATGTGGTTCTACGTTTATGGTGTATGCATATAGTAATTATCCTAATACATTTATGAGTAATGTATTGCAAAAATACGGGGTAACCTTCGTGGCTTGGAATCAAAATGTAAACTATACTGATAATGGTTTTGTTTTAGGATTTGTCAGTAACTTAGACACAACTGTCATTGAGAAGCCAGAAGAATATTCAAAAGAAACTATGCAACAAATTTCAAATAATATAAAGAAACAATATGGAAGCAATGTAGGGAAAAAAGAAAAGAGCGAGAAGCCAAATATTATATTTTTCATGAGTGAAGCTTTTTGGGATCCAACAAAGCTAACGAATCTTTCATTTAGCGAAGATCCGGTGCCGAATTTACATCACTATATTGAGAATTTTCCGGGTGGACAAACAGTAGCTCCTGTATTCGGGGGAAATACAGCGAATACAGAATTTGAAGCGTTAACGAGCTATTCAATGAGCTTTTTAAAGCAAGGTTCTATACCATATCAACAAGCGGTGACAGGACAAAGAGAAATTCCGTCTATCGCAAGTGAATTGAAAAAACATGGATATTATACGAATGCAATTCATGCTTATGGAAGGTCATTTTATAAGCGGGATGATGTATATAATGTTTTAGGAATTGATAATTTCAATGCAGAAGATACAATGCAAAACGTAGAGGTAGATGGGGATTATATTAGCGATGTATCTATTAGTAAAGAAATAATAGAGGAATTGAATAAGAGACAGCAACCTACGTTTATTCATGCAGTTACGATGCAAAATCATTTCCCATTCAATCCAGGACGATTTGAAGAAAAGCAAATAGAAATTAGCGGATTAACAGAAGAGGGATCGAAAGCAGAATTAGAAACATATACTGAGGGTGTACGTCGTTCTGATGAGGCTCTAAAATATTTAGTAGAACAAATTCAAGAGCTAGAAAGGCCTACTATATTGGTTTTCTTTGGAGATCACTTACCGATATTAGGGGTAAATAAAGCTATCTATGAAGAAGCTGGATATATAGAAAATGAAGAAACTCTAAATGAAAGATTAGCTATGTCAGAAACGCCATTGTTAATGTACGCAAACTTCGATTTGCCAAATGACAATTTAGGTTTAGTAAGTCCAATTTATTTTTCTAATCTTGTTTTTGATTATGCAGGGATAAATAAATCACCGTTTTATCAATTTTTATCAGAAATGCATAAAGAAATACCAGTCCTTAAAGAGGAGTTAAAGGTTAATAAAGATGGAGAAGAGATAACAGATTTAACAAAGAAACAAAAAGAAATGTTAGAGCAATATAAAATGATCCAATATGATTTACTTGCTGGAAAGCAGTATAGTAAAGATATACTTTTTAAATAGAAAAACAAAAAGAACTTGTATAACGATACAAGTTCTTTTTTTATCATTTCCCGACAGAAAACTGCCACCTCAAGGAAATGGGTAGGACATGGTCCAATGAGTAGGTGGGAGCTGAATGACGGTTAGGAAAAAGCCTAAAGGTTCTTTTTGGTGAAGAATCAGTATGAGGTACCGGTATTCTAATCAGTTCGTTCCTATAGAAAGAAAATGTTATATCTCCGAGGCATTTTTATATCTATGAAATGGTTTCATTGTAAAATTTCTTTCATTTGTATATTTTTTTGAAAGGGACAGAGGACTTTCGACAAAAAAGAAGAAATGATACGTGATTAGTATTTTTTTGCTACATCATGATATCGTTCTCATGCATATCGTGAAAAAGATTGTAAACAAATAAAAAAAGGAAGTGAGGTGAAAAGCGATGCTTATCCATAAAGCGTATCAGTTTCGGATCTATCCTAGTTTAGAACAAAAAATAGCTATTACGAAAACAATTGGTTGTTCACGATTTGTATTTAACTACTTTTTGGAAAAGTGGAATGATAGATATAAAGAAACAGGAAAAGGGTTATCCTATGGCACTTGTTCTTCGCAATTACCTACTCTCAAAAAAGAATTTGTATGGCTAAAAGAAGTGGACAGTATCGCTCTTCAATCTTCTCTTCACAACCTCGCTGACTCGTATGCAAGATTCTTCAAAAAACAAAACAAAGCACCTCGGTTTAAATCGAAGAACAATAAAGTCCAATCCTATACAACGAAACATACAAATGGAAACATTGCGATTATAGATAATAAATTGAAGTTACCGAAAC
Organism: Bacillus cereus group sp. N14; assembly: GCF_016483555.1. Classification (NCBI taxonomy): domain Bacteria; kingdom Bacillati; phylum Bacillota; class Bacilli; order Caryophanales; family Bacillaceae; genus Bacillus; species Bacillus cereus group sp. N14. The sequence goes on along the minus strand of NZ_JAEHBQ010000004.1, from coordinate 194,211 downwards.
TTGGTCTTATCAAATTTGTCAAAAGTTGTGAGGTAGAAGGACGAATTTTGAGTGCTACTGTCAGAAGGAATCCAAGTGGAAAATATTTTGTCTCGATTCTTGCTGAAGCAGAAGTACAAGAATTGCCGAAGACCGATTCCGCTGTTGGTATAGATGTTGGTGTGAAAAACTTTGCTATTCTTTCAACGGGTGAGGTATTCGGTAATCCAAAATGGTCTCGGGTATTAGAAAAGAAACTCGCTCATGCCCAGCGTATTCTATCTAGACGTACAAAAGGCGGAGCGAACTGGCATAAACAGCGAATTAAAGTCGCTCGTATTCATGAACGAATCAAAAATGCAAGAACGGATTACTTGCAAAAACTCTCTACAAGGATCATCAAAAACCACGATGTGATTGGGATAGAAGATTTGCAAGTATCGAATATGTTACAGAATCACAAACTAGCGAAAGCGATTCAAGAAGTATCATGGTCACAATTCAAAGCGATGTTGTTGTATAAGGCACGCTGGTATGGGAAACAAGTGATTGTGGTGTCGAAAACATTCGCTAGTTCCCAAACTTGTTCGCATTGCGACTACAAAAATAAAGATGTGAAAAGCCTGAACCTGCGTGAATGGAAGTGTCCTTCTTGTGGTATATATCATGATAGAGATGTGAATGCAGCGGAAAATCTGAGAAAAGAGGCCATAAGGCTCCTAACCGTAGGGATTACGGGGATTGCCTACTCATAAAACTGAGGGATACCTTGGTGTTCGTAGGAATCCCCCACTTCAAACAGCTCGTTAGAGTGTTAAGTGGGGGTAGTTCAAAGTATTTAACGGGGTAACCAGACAAGCTGGGTTTAGGGAGTATTACCTGTATATTTAGTATAAATGAAAATGTAATCGTTTTATTGATTGATTTGTGAGAAATATGTGAATTTTAATCTTTTCAAAAACTGCGTTCCTATCGAAACGATTTGGTATAGATTTTTATGAATGCAAAAACTTTATAAGTTCTGCATTTAATTCATCCGCTTGATCGATTGGAGAGCCGTGACCGCTATTTGTAAGAGGATGTAACTGAGAATTTTTAATCCGCTTTTGCGTGAGCTCAGCGCTTTTGTAAGGGATAAGTTGATCGTGAACACCGTGGAATATTTTTGTTGGGACGTTAATTTTACTTAAATCTTTCGTTACATCTTCATTTGCGGCTGCTTGCAATATTTTGATGAGAGCGTAGGAAGCAGACTGCATACCGAGATAAGAAAACCATTCTAACGTAGCAGATCCTAAGTTTCTATTAAAAAATGATAAAGATACATCATTTAAAAATTTTGGCATATTGGCATACATTTGATTAATGAGGGTATCTGCTTGTTCTTTTGGGACACCATAGGGCGATTCTTGATTTTTAACGAAAGAGGGGGAAACAGCATCGACTAATACAAGTTTAGAAATACGATGGCCATTATAGCGGGACATGTACCGAATAGAAAGAGCACCACCTACTGAGAAACCGACTAATGTAGCATTTTCTACTTGAAGTGCTTCGAGAACAATGGCGATATCGTCTGCTAAACGATCGTAAGTGTAACCAGTCCACGGTTTATCAGATTGCCCGTTTCCGCGTATATCCATAGCGATGCAGCGGAAACCATGCTGTGGTAACACATTGAGTTGATATTGGTACATTTGATGATTTAAAGGCCAGCCATGAACGAAAAACACGGTTTTACTATCGGGTCCAGGATTAACGTCTTGCACAAAAATATGCACATCTTTCTCGACGGTAACAAACATAAATTATCCCCCTAACCTATTCATATGCTCTATCCCAAAAGCGTTGTTTCGTCATGGCTTTAATGAATTCATTTGCAAGTTGCGTAGGATTTTGTTCTATTAGGACGCCAGGCTTTCCTTCAATATTTAAAGATTGAATAACGGTAGATCCATTTTGAAAGGCACCAATTGGCTTAAAGTGATTATATGATTCTACGACAAATGAACTCGCTTTATTAAGAAACTGTTCATCAAGGTTTCCTCCAATAAGAAGTAGCCCGTCATAAAGAAGTGAAGATCCCATTAAGAAAGTGTCATTCACGTCCCAACGTACATTTTGCGTTCCTTGCACAATACCTAATCGCTCGGAAACAATTACTGGCTGCAACCCAACTTGTTTGAATTGATTTAGTATATATTGCGCGTTTTGTCCGTCATATCCATTTGCAACAATGACACCTACTCGTAATGTATTAGGACTAAATGTCGTATTTGCCATACTGAGTGCTGGCGATGATTTCGTAACGCCCGATTCTTGAATATTTGGGACTTTTGCTCCGATTGCTTCAGCGACTAACGTAGCTAATTCAGTACTAATATGCCCAATCATAGTTACGACTTGTTGGCGGACCGATTTACTTTTTACTTTTCCTAATTCAAAGGAGAAGGCTTGCATAATATGAACCTTTTCGACGTTACTCATACTATTCCAAAATAAACGTGCTTGAGAGAAATGATCTTTGAAACTAGCGGCTGTTTCTCTCGTTTTATGCCCTGATACAGTAGAAGGATATGTAACGAACCCCCCCTTTGTACCGGGGACAGTGTAAGGAGTGTTATTTGCTAAGGAATTATTATGGTAAGCAATTTTTCCTTTGTCGATTATATATTTAGATGCACCATCTCTTTGATTGTTGTGAAATGGGCATATCGGACGGTTAATTGGTAATTCTTGATAATTTGTACCGACGCGTGCCAATTGAGTGTCTGTATAAGAAAAGAGCCTACCTTGTAAGAGCGGATCATTTGTAAAATCAATACCACGGACGATACTTCCTGGATGAAGCGCGACTTGTTCCGTTTCAGCGAATACATTCTCGACGTTGCGATTTAATGTCATTTTCCCGATGATTTTAACGGGGAAATCTTCTTCAGGCCAAATTTTCGTCGCATCTAATATATCGAAATCGTATTTAAATTCATCCTCTTCTTCTAAAATTTGAATGCCAAGTTCGTACTCAGGATAGTTTCCAGCATTAATATTTTCCCATAAATCACGGCGATGGTAATCTGGATCAGCACCACCTAATTTTTGCGCTTCATCCCAAATTAATGAGTGAATGCCGAGCTTCGGCTTCCAGTGAAATTTTACGAATCGTGACTTTCCATTTTTATTCACTAAGCGAAATGTATGAACGCCAAACCCTTGCATCATTCGAAAACTTCTTGGAATGGCACGATCAGACATAATCCACATCATCATCGCAGCCGATTCTTGGTTATTGGCGATGAAGTCCCAAAATGTATCATGTGCTGTTTGTCCCTGTGGAATCTCATTATGCGGTTCAGGTTTAAGGGCGTGAATAAGATCAGGGAATTTAATGCCATCTTGAATGAAAAAAATAGGAATATTGTTTCCGACTAAATCAAAATTTCCTTCTTCTGTATAAAATTTAACGGCGAATCCTCGTACATCTCGATTTGTTTCATTCGCACCTTTTGATCCAGCCACTTCAGAGAAGCGAACGAAAAGGGGTGTTTTTTTTGAAGGGTCTTGTAAAAAGTGGGCCATTGTTAGCTCTTCTAAAGATTCATATAGCTCGAAAACACCATGCGCACCGTATCCACGTGCGTGAACGACTCTTTCAGGAATTCGTTCACGGTCAAAATGAGCAAGCTTTTCTCGCATTAGGAAATCTTCTAGAAGGGTAGGACCACGATCACCAGCGGTTAAAGTATTTTCATCATTTGAAATGGTAACACCTGTATTTGTCGTCATTTTCTTTCCTTCATTCTCACGCGTGAAGGATTTAAGTTGTTCTGTTTTTTTATTTTTTTTGCCGTCCACATAAAACACCTCCCATAATATACGTATTATTGTTTATAGCTTTTATGCTTATATAGCCTGAAGATACTTTGCTTTATTGGGATGATTTTCCTCAAATGTTCGATTTATCTTTGTTTGTCTATGAAAATCATTTATTATAATAAATGGTATTCTTCGAGATATTATTTTGAAGGGGTGTTGAAGTGAAAGGAAGTTTTCTATCATATAAAGAAGAAGAAAGGAATGCAAAAATTTTTTTATGGGTGCTATATGTCATTGTTGTTTCATACCAAATTTTCTATGCAATCATATTAGAAAATAAATCATTAACGGATAGGGGACATAGCATACTATGGCAAGTTATTTGCGGAACTGCAATACTCAGTGTGAATGTATATTTAATAAAAAAAGAGAAAGCGAACCTTGTTAAATATGCATGTGTATTTGCATACATAGGAATAGAAATCGTTAATATACTTTCGTATATGCTTTATAATGAGGCGGCATTTGATGGAGTAAATATAATAGAAATTATTTTCATCTTCTTTGTACCTATATTTTTAAATAAAAAATATTTTGTGTTTGTACTTTCGACAATTGTAGGGAAATATGTTATTTATTTATTCGTATTAAAGGAAGTAAAAGGATTTATGTTCCTCATTATGTATACACTCGTATTAATAGCGGCATACATCATTTTAAATCGATTTATACAATACCTTTCAGCGGTAAAGGAAAGTATTAAGATTGCTAGTGAATCACAAAAATTAGCAGTAATCGGAAAAATGGCAGCGACAGTGGGACATGAAATTAAAAATCCACTTGCTTCATTAAAAGGGTTTACGCAATTACAACGAGAGAAGCATGGGGAGGATCCTATTTACGAACAGATGATTTTTGAAATAGAAAATATGAATAATATGATAAGTGAATTGATGGAAGTTGCTACATGTAAACTCCCTATTTATAAGAAATATAATATAGGTGAAATTGCATTACAAGCAGTAAAAATTGTTCGCGAAAAAATGAATGAATCTAGCGTCCAGTTTATTTCTAATGTGGAAGAAAAGACGATAGAAGTTGAATGTGATGAGCGGAAAATAAGAGGAGTCTTTCTATATGTCATAAAAAATGCTCTGGAGGCAATGGAGCAAGGTGGCACATTAGAGTTACGGTTAGAAAACAAAGGACAAGATTATGTAATGCTAAGTGTAATTGATAATGGTTACGGTATTAAGAAAGAAAATTTAGCTCGTGTTACAGAAGCCTTTTATACAACGAAACAAGATAAAATTGGCCTGGGACTTACGGTAGCGAATCGGCTTGTTACCGAGCAGCATCTTGGTGAATTACATATTTCAAGTGAAAGAGATATTGGAACTAGAATAGACATCATTCTCCCAAAAAAGCGTGGAAATAGTGAGATCCAAGAGGGAGAAAAGCTAGGAGTTACGATATGAATAAAGACGATATATTTAAACATGAAGAAATGAAGGCATTGAAAATATTTTTAAGTTTATTTTTCATTATATTTTTTGTGTACGATCTTGCCTACGAATTTATTGTACCTTTAATAGGGGGCGGGCAAGAAGGAGTAGGAAAATTTGAAGATGGTTTAGGTTTATGGCTGTATTTTCTGATGGTGATTTTGTTTTGTATTGGAGTATACTTCATGAAATGGAAGAATCTATTTGCAGTGAAATATATTATTCTAATTGGATATAACCTATTAGATTTTATCCATAATTTTATGATTTACTATGGTAGTGATGCTGAGTTTGATGGTGGGAATATAGTAGAAGGATTTTTTATTTTATTTGCCCCACTCTTTGTAAACAAAAGATATTTTTTGTTAGTTCCGAGCATACTTGTTGGAAAATATGCTCTTATAGGAATCTTTATTCACTCGTCACTCGTTTTAATCCCGATGGCATTATATAGCGTATTTACTATCATATGTTGGATTATGTTTTTAAGGTTTCAATCTTACGTTCGTACGCTTGAGATGATGGATAAAGAAATACAACAAACAGAAAAGCTAGCAACTGTTGGGAAAATGGCTACAGTTATTGGTTACAAAATTAGAAGACCTCTAGCTAATTTGGATAAATTTGTTAATAAGCAAGCGAATAAATATCCTGAGGATAAAATATATAGTGATATTATGAAACAAGAAGTAGAGCGAATTCATACAATCGCTACAGAACTTAGTGGATTTGAGAAATCTAAATCACTAGAATCAGAAGTTCATAATATAGAAGAAATTATCGCTTATGTTATTCGAGTTATGGGAAAGCCTGCTTTAAAGCAAGGAGTGCACATACAAGGTATTTATAGTAAAGACATACCATCGATTACATGCGATGAAAAACGATTAAAGCAAGTATTTTTTAATTTAATTAAAAATGCGATTGAAGCAATGTCAGTTGGCGGAACGATTACGATTAAAGTGACTGTAGAAGATGCAATCATTGTTCAAGTTAAGGATGAAGGTTGCGGTATTCCAAAAGACAAAATTCCGAAGCTAAATGAAGCTTTTTACACAACAAAAGAAACGGGAACAGGTTTAGGTTTAGTAGTTACAGAAAAAATTATTAAAGACCACAACGGTAAAATGAGTTTTGAAAGTGAAGTTGGGGTTGGAACGACTGTGAAGGTTATATTGCCGATATCATGAAAAACTATTTTTAAAAGGGAGATCACTTATTTGAGAGTGATCTCCTTTTTTATAGGTGGGAGCGGCTGCTAGACTAAAGGCGGTAGTACTTTGGAAACCAGCTCCGGAAGGCCCGGCAGAACCAGTAGGTCCGGTGCTACCAGTGGGCCCAGTGTTTCCGGTAGAGCCACTATTGCGTCTGCCGTCGCAACTAAAACAATTACGTGGGTACATGTATGTTCTCCTTTCTATATTTTGAAAAACTAGTTTTAAAAATAGAACCACTATATACATAGTATGAATTTTATATTTTTGTGTGTTCGATTGTATTGTATGTCTAGATTTCAAAAATAGGGGAGAAATGTGCTAGATTTAACGATGAGTGATATGTTTGTTTTTCCTGCTTAAAAGAAATCCAGCCAATAGAAGGAGAATAGGGAAGTATATGTTGTAATACCATTCCGCTAGAAATAAAAAAGCTACCGAGTAGCCCTAAGAAGATGGGGTATCGCAGTAATTTGAACATAAGTGATACAACCTCCTTTATGACATATATTGTATATTAGTCTTAATTTTCTGTATACAATGTTTTAGAAAAATAGTGGTACAATATATGAATGATACGAGAAAGGATGAGCATTAACATATGTACGTTACTGTAACAGAAGCCGCATATAAAAAGATTATGGATATGATTCCGGATGAAACGAAATATATAAAGTTATTTTACGATAATGAGGGTTGTGGTTGTGTCATGAGCGGAATTATCGATTTAGTAGCTGTAGCAGAAAAAGATGAGCGCGATGTGGATATCGAATCTAGCGTAATGAATTTTATCGCAGATCGCACAAAGCTTGTATTTATGGATGATAAGTTAACAGTTGATTGGCATGAAGTTGGAGGAACTTTTCAGCTGAAGAGCCCAAGCCAATTTTATAATCCAAATATGAAGTTACACGTTCGAGTATAAGAAAGAAAAGGTGGTTCCAAAATATTTTTGGACCATCTTTTTTTATTGTCTAAGTCGCTGATATAATTTCATGTACTAAACAAAGAAAACCTCTCCATACAATACAAAGATTTTTTCACATAATGAAATGTACATGTGATTGAATTTTCTGTATAATTTTATTTGCGGAGGGGATACGCATGAGAAAATGGGGGATGGAGTTATTAATTTTAAGTGTCGTTATTATTTGGGGGATTAATTTTACGATTGCTAAATATGGACTTTTAGAATTTACAGCAATTGAGTTTACTGCACTTCGGATGATATCGGCGGCACCGCTTATGTTACTCCTTACATTTTTTATTGAAAAGTCGGTTTATATGGAACGAAAGGATATACCTAGATTAATCATCGTTAGTGTTGTAGGTATTGTACTGTATCAAACATTATTTATGGAAACTGTCAAATATACGTCCGCTACAAATGCCTCTTTACTCATTTCTATTTCACCTATTTTTACAACTGTATTTGCTATTTTTTTGAAACAAGAAAAGTTTTCTTCTAGAAAGGTCATCGGCTCTATCATTGCTTTTGGTGGGGCAGCATTAGTTTTAATAGCAGGGCATTCGCTGGCTAGTTCTTTTTATGGTAACGGAATTGGACTTATTACATCAATATGCTGGGGGCTTTATCCTGTTTTAGCAGGTCCATTAATTAAAAAATATTCAGCACTACGTGTTACCGCATGGTCAGCATTAGTTGGCGCGATTCCGCTTTTATTGTTAAGTGGACCACATGTATTTATAATGCCATTTCACATTACACATGGAATGACACTATTCGCTTTACTATATTCCATTTTCTTTGTAACAGTATTTGGTTTAGTGATGTGGTATGTTGGTATTCAAAAAATTGGCGCATCACATACGATGGTATATATGTATATAACGCCACTTGTAGCTGTTTTATTTGCAGCTGTATGGGCAAATGAATATGTATCATTTCAACAAATAATCGGTGGAATTATTATTTTCTTCGGTCTATGGTTTGTGAAATCGGAGAAAGTAAAAATTCATTCTACTGCGAGGGAACCTATATCAAAATAGGAAAACAGATCATCTATGATCTGCTTTCCTATTTTTTTATTTTTGGTAAGAAGACGAGAAATAAGATAGCAGTAATAAGTGGAATTAAGTTTAAAAATGGAATACGGAAGAGTGTGATAAGAATAATACCTGGAAGAAGAACACCGAGGACAGCGTAGAAAATACTATGATTTTTCGTGTACCAATACAATGAAAGTCCAATAAGTGCAGGGATAATGAGGTGAATGAGAGCCATTAAAAAATAAATCATTAGACGCCCCCTTTATTTGTGTACTTATTACATCATATCCGTATGTTCAGAAATTGATATCACTTTTTTCATAAATGGACGAAAAATGTTTGGAAAAACGTCACAAATTATGTGAATATGATGTTTGAAATCTTGTATAATATTATTTCCTGAAAACATTTAAACAACATAAACACACTGTTTATGTTGTTTTTAATTTGAGTGAAATGAATTTTAAGTAGTATGAACTCGAAAGAAATGAGTTATACAGCTTTTGTTGGATAGATAAAAATTACTGAAGAGGAGAACAGCATGATTAGTATGTCATTAAGATCGTTTAAAATTCAATCGTATTATTTACTAGGTTTTCTTTTACTAGGCTGGATGTTAACACCGTTTTCAGCTCATTTTCTAGGTGCTGGAATTGGACTTATCGTAAGTATGTATTGTGTTTGGCTTTTAGGGAGACGAATTGAGAAGCTTGGAGATAGTATCGTAAAGAAAACGAAAGCACCGACGCTCGGTATGTTTAATCGTTTTGCAGCTGCCATTTTGGGCGCTGTTATTATGTACGAAATTGAGCACCACATGGTTATGTGGGCATTTGCAGTAGGGATTCTGGGTGGTTATTTCTTAATCGTTGTGAATTTAGGCTACTATAGTATGAAAGATGAGGAAGAATTAACAAAGAGCTAAAAAGATGAAAAGCCTCTTTTTAGATGGAATAGAGGGACCGGCGAGGGGTAGTTACAATAGGAAGCATAATTTTGCATAAAATACAGGTTTCTGCTTCCTATAAGCTAACATGAAATCACGTATTAGTATGACTCTTATGTTTTTTAAAAAAGGTGGATATAATACAACAAATTATTCCGGTAATTAGAATAATATATTTTATCGTTTCACTTGTATGCTCAAATAAATTAACATTAAGCATCACAAGTCCCCAAAACATTTGGATCGCTCCGTAACTGAATAAAATTTTTCCTGTACGAGAAAAATTTTTCATAGGCCTCATCCTTTCCTGCATATGTAAATTGTATCATAAAAAAATAATAATGAATGAATATAAAATGAATTTTCTGTAATTTCATGAACTAAGTCACAGATGAAGAGAGAAGATATAGAAAGAAGCTTACGTTAAAAACGTAAGCTTCTTTTTTATGTAAGTGTGTATAACCGTTAAGCCGCATTGGGTTTTGTCGGTGAGTACGCGAAACTTTACGGTTACACGACACTTATTCATATGAGTAAAAAGGTTATTCCAACAGAAAGTTTGTACTTAAGCGATTGGACCGCCTAAGTTAATAATATCTTCAGAAACGCTGTCGAACTTTTTGAAGTTCTCTTTGAATTCGCTTGCAAGTTCGATTGCTTTCTCTTTATAAGCAGCTTTATCAGCCCAAGTTTGTTCAGGCATTAACACTTCGTCAGGTACACCTGGTACGTGAAGTGGAACTTCAAGACCGAAGATGTCATGTTTAGCTGTTTCAGTTTTCGCAAGTTCGCCGCTTAATGCTGCTTGAATCATTGCACGAGTGTAACCTAAGTTCATACGTTTACCAATGCCGTATTCGCCACCAGTCCAGCCAGTGTTTACTAAGAATACTTTCGCATCGTGTTTCTCAATTTTTTCACCAAGCATTTCAGCATAGCGAGATGCATCAAGTGGTAAGAATGGTGAACCGAAGCAAGTTGAGAATGTTGCTTGCGGAGATGTAACGCCGCGCTCTGTTCCTGCTAGTTTACTAGTGTAACCACTTAAGAAATGATACATAGCTTGTTCTTTTGATAACTTACTGATTGGAGGCAATACGCCAGATGCATCAGCAGTTAAGAAAATGATTGTATTTGGGTGTCCAGCAACACTTGGCAGTACGATATTGTCGATCGCATGCATAGGGTATGCAGCACGAGTATTTTCTGTTAAAGTAGTATCGTTATAGTCTGCGATACGCGTTTGGTTATTAATGATAACGTTTTCTAAAACAGATCCAAATTTGATTGCATCGAAAATTTGTGGTTCTTTCTCGTGAGAAAGGTTTACACATTTTGCGTAGCAACCGCCTTCAATATTGAATACACCGTTATCAGACCAACCATGCTCATCATCACCGATTAATTTACGGTGTGGATCAGCAGATAATGTTGTTTTACCTGTTCCAGATAAACCGAAGAATAGTGCTACGTCGCCTTCTTCACCTACGTTTGCAGAGCAATGCATAGAAAGAATATCTTGTTCAGGTAGTAAGAAGTTCATAATAGAGAAGATTGATTTTTTCATTTCTCCAGCGTATTCTGTACCACCAATTAGTACGATACGTTTTTCGAATGAAACCATAATGAATGCTTCAGAGTTTGTACCGTCAACAGCTGGATCAGCTTTGAAATTCGGTGCAGAAACAATTGTGAACTCTGATTCATGAGTTGTTAATTCTTCTTCAGTTGGACGAATAAATAATTGATGTACAAATAAATTGTGCCATGCATATTCGTTAATAACTTGAATTGGTAGGCGGTAATTGCGGTCAGCGCCTGCAAATCCATTGAAGACGAATAACTCTTCTTTTTCTTTTAAGTATTCTAAAACTTTAGTATATAATTTATTAAAATGTTCTTCAGAGATCGGCTGATTCACTGCTCCCCAAGCAATTTTGTCAGCAACCGATGCTTCTTTCACAATAAATTTATCTTTAGGAGAACGTCCTGTATATTTTCCTGTTGAAGCAGAAACGGCACCAGTAGAAGTTAATTTCCCTTCATTTCGCATTAATACTTTTTCCACTAATTGCGGAACACTTAGTTGAATCTGTGCATTGCTTCCGTTCAATAATTCGTGTAAACCAATTTGGACATTCACAGTACTCATATTTATATACCATCCTTTTCATTTAATGAAATATTTCTCGTAATCCCCAACAAGAGTATAACACAATTATATAAATAATGTATACTATTTATTTCTTTTTGTTTGTGTGAATGTATTATTTCCTTATTAATATTTCATTCCAGGCGTATTGAGAAAAACTTTCAGGAAAATGTGAATATTAATTGACAAATGAATATCATTTCTTTAGTATAGGTTGGGACGGATACTCTCTTATCCCGAGCTGGCGGAGGGACAGGCCCGATGAAGCCCAGCAACCTCATTTGTAGTGGTAAATACAGGTGAATAGGTGCTAAAACCTGTGCGAGGCTAACGGTCTCGAACGATAAGAGCAAAGGGCAAAAAGCAGTATGCAAGTAGCAAATTAAACCTTTCCTCTATGTAAAGTAGGAAAGGTTTTTCTGTATGCTTGTGTGGGAGAATAAATGTATGTCGCAGTTTGTGGCAAATTAAGGATGAGTTCCGTACAATATATACAATTACTGTAGGGAGGTTTACCACATGACAAAAAAACGTCATCTGTTCACATCTGAGTCTGTAACTGAAGGACATCCAGATAAAATTTGTGACCAAATTTCTGATTCAATTTTAGATGCGATCTTATCAAAGGACGCAAATGCACGTGTAGCTTGTGAAACAACTGTAACAACTGGTTTAGTATTGGTAGCGGGGGAAATTACGACTTCTACTTACGTAGATATTCCAAAAATCGTTCGTGAAACAATTCAAGGCATTGGTTACACACGCGCAAAATACGGATTCGATGCAGAAACTTGTGCAGTTTTAACATCTATCGATGAGCAATCTGCTGACATCGCTATGGGTGTTGACCAAGCGCTAGAAGCACGCGAAGGTCTAATGACTGACGCTGAGATTGAGGCAATTGGTGCGGGAGACCAAGGTTTAATGTTTGGCTTCGCATGTAATGAAACACAAGAATTAATGCCACTTCCAATCTCGCTTGCTCACAAATTAGCTCGCCGTTTAACTGAAGTACGTAAAGATGACACATTATCATACTTACGTCCGGATGGAAAAACGCAAGTTACAGTTGAGTATGATGAAAATGGTAAACCTGTACGTGTAGATACAATCGTAATTTCTACACAGCATCATCCAGATGTTACATGGGAAGAAATCGATCGCGATTTAAAAGAGCATGTAATTAAAGCTGTAGTTCCAGCAGAATTAATGGATGGAGAAACGAAATTCTTCATTAACCCAACTGGCCGCTTCGTAATTGGTGGACCACAAGGTGATGCTGGTTTAACAGGACGTAAAATCATCGTTGATACTTACGGTGGATACGCTCGCCACGGTGGCGGTGCATTCTCTGGTAAAGATGCAACGAAAGTTGACCGTTCTGCAGCATATGCAGCTCGTTATGTTGCGAAAAACATCGTAGCAGCTGGTCTTGCTGACAAAGCAGAAGTACAACTTGCATACGCAATTGGTGTAGCACAACCAGTATCAATTTCAGTTGATACATTCGGGACTGGTAAAGTATCTGAAGACGTACTAGTAGAACTAGTTCGTAACAACTTCGATCTTCGCCCAGCTGGTATTATTAAAATGCTAGACTTACGTCGCCCAATTTACAAACAAACAGCAGCTTACGGCCACTTCGGACGTACTGATGTAGACCTAACATGGGAACGTACAGACAAAGCTGCAGCTTTAAAAGAGCAAGCTGGTCTATAATATATGAAAAAAAGCTTTGCGCGGTGAGCGCAAAGCTTTTTTTATTTTGTTTTACTTCTAATTTGAATGCATGAGCTACAATACACTTCGCCGTCTAGCTCAATATACTTTTTCATATTAGTCATACCACTTGCTGGAAAGGGCATATGAATCCATGCTTTTTCATACGTTTGTATTTCTTTTTCACATGATTTACAAAGGATTGGTTTCTTCTGGAATATATGTAATCAACCTTTCATTTGACGTGCTTTACCCGCGCAAAAGGCACTGCTGAGTAAAAATAGTGTTGCGAATATAATACTTACTAATGTAGCGTATGGGATTGCGCTTTTTAAGGAAAAGCCGACAGTGATTGAAGCGACAAATAAGAGGATAAATGTTGTTGTTAATTTTTTATAAAGTTCCATAATATGTAGACCTCCTTATTTAGAGATAGAACGTTTAAAAATAAAATCTATTATATAGGCAAGTGTGAGAGGAATTAATGTGCTAGTCAAATAGTAACGAATACCACCATCAGGCAAAAGTACATGCAATTTTAAAAAGTTAATATCGAATTCGTAAGCGATACATTGAAAAAGGGATAATATAATTAGGAATGGTATAATGGGTACGTATCGTTTTATATTTTGAATCATGTAAAGATCCTTTATATGGATAAATATACTTATATTGTATCATGTTGAATTCTTTGCTTCATGCATAATTTTACAAGAAAATGAAAGGAAAGATAAAAAATGAGCGTAACTGAACATAAAAAACAAGCGCCAAAAGAAGTGCGCTGCAAAATCGTGACGATTTCCGATACACGTACGGAAGAGACAGATAAGAGTGGACAACTATTACATGAATTGTTAAAAGAGGCAGGGCATACAGTGACCTCTTATGAAATTGTAAAAGATGATAAAGAAAGTATTCAGCAAGCAGTGTTAGCTGGTTATCATAGAGAAGATGTTGATGTTGTGTTAACAAATGGCGGAACTGGTATTACGAAGCGTGATGTGACGATTGAAGCAGTATCAGCGTTATTACATAAAGAAATTGTCGGGTTTGGTGAGTTGTTCCGCATGATTAGTTATTTAGAAGATATCGGAAGCAGCGCAATGTTAAGTAGAGCGATCGGTGGTACAATTGGGCGCAAAGTTGTCTTTTCAATGCCAGGATCTAGTGGAGCAGTTCGCCTTGCGATGAATAAGCTAATTTTACCAGAATTAGGTCATATTACATTTGAGCTGCATCGCCAATGAGTAAATGGGCTGGAATTGTATTAGCGGGCGGTATGTCGAGTAGATTCGGTGAGCCGAAAGCGTTAGCGAGCTGGCAAGGGAGTACGTTTATTGAGCATATTTTGAAAGTGATGACAAGGACGCTCCAAGAGGTTGTAGTCATTAGTCATTCTGATATAAAAGAGCGAGTAGAGCAACTCGTACAAGTTCCTGTTATAGAAGATATTCCGCACTATAAAGGGAACGGCCCACTTGCTGGAATTGTATCAGGAATGAAATACATAGAAGCAGATTGGTATGCTATTATGCCTTGCGATGCGCCAAATGTTTCACAAGAATGGTTTACCATTTTATTAGAACAAACGAGTGATGAATATGATGCAGTCGTACCTATTATTAATGGAAGGAAACAACCGTTACTTGCAGCGTATCATAACCGCGTGAAAGAAAAGATTTATGCTTTGCTTCAGGAAGAGAAAAGAAGTATGGGCCAGCTTTTATCACAATGTAATGTGAAATATATTGCTGGTGAAGATGTACAAGCGAATGCGGATTGGTTTATGAATGTGAATACGAAAGAAGAATATGTGCAGGCTCAAAAAGACCTTTCAAATGAATGAAAGGTTTTTTTGTATACAGAAATTGGGGAACAATTACTGTATAAAGGTATGTGAGTAAGTTGATTTTAAGGGGAATTTCTTAAAATCACTATACAGTTTAAACACTGTATAACCATATATTAATTTTTATGGGTTTTTATTACAAGTATGTTTGTTTATGTTTGTTTTTGTTATAATGAATATAGAAATACTATGATATTTCACCTTGTGTATCATTTATTTAAGTAAAGTTTACAACTGTGTAATAAACTCCCTTCGTTTTTTTGAAGGGAGTTTTTCTATTTAAGCAAGCAACTCTGATGCGTTATGCTGAAGGACTTCTTCATATTGGTTAAGTAAGCCACGAAAGATCTCATCCCAGCTTTTTGATTTCGCATAAGATGAAGCTACTATTCCCATCTGCTCAAGTTTTTCTTCATTTTGCAATAAAAGATAAATGGATGATAGAAATGCGTCCTCATTTTTGGGCGGACAAAGAACTCCTGTTTTTCCATCTGTAATAATATTTTTAACCCCGCCACTATTTGCACCAATGACAGGTGTACCGCATGCAAGCGATTCAAGTACAACGTTCCCAAATGTTTCAGTAGCAGATGGAAATATCATTAGATCGGAAGAAGCATAGGCTTCAGCTAAATCTTCACCTTGTAAATATCCAGTAAAGGTTACATTTGTTTTTGGGACAGCTTCACGCAAATTTGTTGCTAGAGGACCGTCTCCTGCAATGAGCCAATGAATGTCGTTTCGAGTATGTGCTGTTTTAGCGATAATATTTTGCAACGTATCAATATCTTTTTCAGGGGCAATCCGTCCAACATAGGAAAGGACATACTTTGCTGTAATATTATATTTTTTTCGGAATAGGTCTGTATTGTAAGATGGATGAAAGAGTGTGCAATCTACACCCCGTCCCCATATGAAGAGGGCCTGAAAGCCTTTATTTTTTAGTTGGTGTAACGTTTCAAAAGAAGGAACGAAATTTTTTTGCATGTGACTATGAAACCATTTTAAATAGTTCCAAAGCATATTAGAGAGAAATTCAATTTTGTAATAGTGTAAATAAGCATCGAAATCAGTATGATAAGAACCGACAACTGGGATGTTTAACTTTTTTGCATAATACAATCCACAAAGTCCCATGTTGAAAGGTGTGGCAATGTGAATAATGTCAGGTTTAAAGGAAAGAAGTTCTCGTTTAATGCGCGGAGTAGGAAAAGAAAAACGACATTCTGGATATAATATTGTTAACGGGATACTTCTCATCTTGTTCACATTAGCTACGAAATTATCTTCAGCTGTATGCTGAGGGGCGAAAACAGAATAGGCGATCTGTTCTTTCTGAAAATATCGTGTTAATCGCTCTAACGTTTTCGCAACTCCGTTAACTTGTGGCGTAAAAGTATCGGTAAAAATGGCGACTCTCATCATATCACTCCTTTATGTGAAAAGTGGGATGAATTGATAAAAAGAGATGATGCCAGAGCAAGTGCCGAGGCACATACCGACGAATACATCAGACGGATAGTGAAGCCCTAAATAAATGCGAGAAATACCAACGCATAATGCTAACGGTAATAGAAAAACAAATAAGTTTGGATTATAGCAAATAAATGGAATAAAGACAGAGAAAACGGCTGTTGTATGACCAGACGGGAAAGAGTGGTCTTTTAATGGATGGACTGGATATTTTGCATCCTGAATTGTTAAATAAGGGCGTTTTCGCGGATACCATCTTTTTAATATTTGTACAGGAATATGACTAATTGCTAAAGAAATAGCAGTTGCGATTGCAGCTTGATGCAAAGTCCCTTTTGCAAAAATTAAAAAGAAAAGTGTGAGTGCGATTGAGAAAGTAGCACCACCGATATGAGTAATATTGCTGAAAAAGATATTTAATGTTTTTTGATCAAAGTATCGGTTAATTCCTTTGAAAATGTAACATTCTATTTTATACAGTCCACTGACCTTCATGAAAATTCTCCTCCCTCGTTTACATATATATGGAGATATTAGCTTTTATTTTAATAAGATTTTATTGAGGGAGTAATAATGTTTTGTAAAGAAAAAGTTAGTTTTTATATAAAAAGCTGCCACTTTAATGGCAGCTGGAAAAGTTACTTCTGTAATGATTTATAGTACTGGCCTTTTTCAACATATTGTGTGCGAATTCGCTCCATGTCTTTACGGTCTTCTTCTGTTAATTCACGAACGACTTTCGCTGGGCGACCGAATGCTAATGTGTTTGGAGGGATTTTCTTTCCTTGTGAAACGAGGCTTCCAGCACCGATAAAGGCTCCTTCACCAATTTCAGCACCATCTAATATAATAGATCCCATTCCAATTAAAGCATCTTTTTTAATATGACAGCTATGTAAAATAACTTGATGCCCAATGGTTACGTCGTCTTCTAAAATAAGAGGATACTGCGGGCTTTGGTGAAGTGTACATTGGTCTTGTACATTTACCCGGTTTCCAATGATTGTTGGTGAAACATCACCGCGTATGACTGTATTAAACCAAATACTTGATTCTTCACCAATGGAAACGTCGCCTGTAATCGTAACATAATCAGCGACAAAAGCACTACTCGCAATTTTCGGATTTTTTTCTTTGTAAGGATATATCATGTAAAGTCTTCCTTTCCTAGAGACTAGTTTCAGTGTATCAAATTATGAGAAAGAGTGAAATGGAGGAGGTCCGTATGTGGAATTATGAAGCAGAGGAAGCGAAAGCTGTCGTTGTTATCGTGCACGGCGCAATGGAATATCACGGACGTTACGAATCCGTTGCGGAAACATGGAATCATAGCGGCTACCACGTCGTAATGGGGGACCTTCCGTCACATGGAACGACTTCAAGAAATAGAGGACATATTGATTCATTTGATGAATACATAGAGGAAGTTAAATTGTGGGTGAAAGAGGCAAGAAAGTATAGGTTACCTATTTTTATATTTGGTCATAGTATGGGTGGTCTTATTGTCATTCGTATGATGCAAGAAACGAAGAGAGAAGATGTAGACGGCATTATTTTAAGTTCGCCATGTTTAGGCTTAGTAGCTGGACCTTCAGCACCGCTTCAAGTTGCCTCAAAAATATTAAATTTTGTTGCACCAAAATTGCAATTTGCAACGAATCTTACAGTGGAAATGTCTACTCGTAATCATGAAGTTCGGGACGCAATGGAGAATGATTCATTGTTCTTGCGCAAAGTATCAGTACGTTGGTATAGTGAATTGATTAAGTCTATCGAAATTGCTCATAAAAAAATAGATGATTTTCCAGATGTTCCGCTCTTGCTAATGCAGGCGTGTGAGGATAAACTTGTAGATAAAACACGTGTCCGCATGTGGTTTGATAATGTTAAAATGAGTGATAAGGCTTTTAAAGAATGGCCGAATTGTTATCACGAGTTATTAAATGAGTATGAGCGTGATGAAATTTTGAATTATATTCAGTCATTTACTGAAATACGCATCAATAACATAATAGAAACAAATAAGTAAATTATTTGTACATTGAATAGAGGAGATGAAGGAAGAAGTGAACGTACCGAGTAATCCCATAACGCTCATGGCGAAAGTATACCGTGATGTGTTTCCGGTAGTACACCATGAGCTAGCGGTGTGGAAAGAGCGTGCCTACCATATTCCGAATGATGAGCTTCATAGTCAGGCAATCGCAAGTATTGAGAATAAAACGTTTCATTGCGAAGGCGGTGGTATTTTAGCGCTGTTAGCAAATGAGCACCGAGAGGAATGCATTCGTTTTATCGTAGCGTATCAAACAATCAGCGATTATTTAGATAATTTATGTGACCGCAGTACATCGCTTGATCCGAATGATTTTGCCGCACTGCATGAATCTATGTTAATGGCATTATCACCTGAAGTAGAAGGTGGCGGTAATTATTATCGCTATCGTGATGATCAAGACGATGGTGGTTACTTAGATGAACTTGTTGAAACATGCCAAGATGTTTTAAAGAAAACGAAGCACTATGACAAAATTGCTCCTGTTCTTCATGAACTTGCTTGTTATTATTGTGATTTGCAAATTCATAAACACGTGAAGTTAGACGAAAGAGAACCACGCTTAAAAACATGGTTTGAAGCACATAAAGAAAATTTACCTGAAATGAGCTGGTTTGAATTTTCAGCATGTGCTGGTTCTACACTTGGAATCTTCTGTCTTGTAGCATATGCATTTCATGATGAATTACATGATGAAGATATTGCGAAAATTAGACAAGGATACTTCCCATACGTACAAGGACTTCACATTTTACTTGATTATTTCATCGATCAAGAAGAAGACCGCGCCGGCGGGGATTTGAATTTCTGTAGTTATTATGAAAACGAGCAAGCGATATTAGATCGTATGAAACATTTTGTAGAAGAAGCAGAGAAGAGCATTGGTGATTTGCCTCATGCGAAGTTTCATCGTCTCATAAGCCGAGGGTTACTTGGTATTTATTTATCAGATCAAAAAGTATCAGCACAAAAGAATATGCACAAAATGGCGCGGCGCATTGTAAAATACGGAGGCCTCACTTCACGATTCTTCTATTGGAACGGGAAGATGTACCGAAAGAAAATGGCGCAGTGATGAAGAAAACCACTCTTGTAGAGTGGTTTTTGTTATAATATGGTAAAGGTGGTGATGGAAGTGAAGCGATTGTTTCAAAATCTATATGACAATATTGAAGTAACATTACTCGTCCTACTTTCCATTTCGTTTGTAACTGGAATGTATGTGATGATGAATAAAGCTGGTGGTCCTACAACGATGGATTATGTAGCCCAAGTTATTATTGCATTGATTATTATAGTAGATATTGTCTTTTTAATAAGTGGTAGAAAAAAAGAAAATAGTAAATAAAAAGCATTTGTACACGAGAGTACAAATGCTTTTTCATTATGATCGTATTTTTGCAAATACATATATAAGAAGTTCAATTGCGAAAATAACTAAAACAGATAGTCCGAATAAAGGCATGACAGCGCCTAGTATAACCATCATGATAAAGAAAACGAATATACTTTTCTTATCTCTTTGCTTTGGCGGTGCTGCTAATTTTCCTTTTGGTTTTCTTGCGAACCACATTTTTATTCCGTAATAAATGAGAAGTAATAAAGATAATGTCGTTAGTAAGCATAATATTTTATTTGGCCATCCGAATAAATGTCCTTCGTGAAGCGGGATACCGTAAGTGAACCATTGTGCAAATAAGCCATAATCACGATAGTCCGTTTTTGAAATGAGTTCTCCGCTATATTGATCAAAGTAAGCTGTTATTTCTTCATTTGGTGCCACATCCATACCTGTAATACCGGAACCGCTTGATTTCGAAACGGTGAATACACCTTTCGGATCAGCTGGTAGTGAGATAACATATGGCTTCTTTATTTCAATTCCTTTTTGTAATTCATCGACAGAAATTGCTTTCGGTTCATTTGAATTCGATTCAGGAGGAGCTTCTTTTCTTGTTGCCCATGGCAATTCTTTTACCTTTGATTCAGGCGGTGCCATATACAACTTTGGATATCCAATCGATTCATTCGACGATGCGATTTTATAAATTTGGTTACCCATAAATCCTGACCATGGCAATCCAGATGCGACTAGCAGAACGAGTGGAATTGTAAATATAATACCGATAATAGAATGACGTCGTTTTGCTTTTTCTCGTTTATTGGATGCTGGTGTGTTTTTGAATTGGCGTATACTCATATAGAGCCCAGTAACAATTAAGAAGATTGTCCAGCATGCCGCAAGTTCTACAGTATAGTTGACGACAGTACCACCAACTAAAAGAGAACTATGTAATTCCCTCATTACATTGGCAAATGTTTCGCTTGCGTTTTGATCTCCGACAATTTGATTATTACTATCTAAATACACATATTTTTGTTGCCCAGTATACTCATTTGCAATCGTAAGTCTCGTATTATAATCCCCATTAAACTCACTAATTTTCGCCACACTATAATGTGGATATTTTTTCTCTGTTAAGAAAAGCGAATCAGCCATCGAAATAGACTCTGTTTGGGCGCTCTTCCCAAAATATAAATCTTTATAGATGAAATCTTCAACCTCTTCCCGAAATAAATACCCAATTCCGCTCAGTGACAACGTAATAAGAAGCGGCGTAATAAAAAGCCCAGCATAAAAATGCCAACGCCAAAAAATATAATGAAGCGAACGATTTACTTTCATACTTTCAGTTCCCCTAACCTTCCCTATATGAATAACTACTTATTTAATATAGCGAGATTAAGTGTGGATACTTTGAAAGAATTGTGAAGAAAATTAAAAGTTTTTAAGGATTTTTATCGGCGAGACATACAATAAGTAATGCAAAGCTTAGTTGAATGAATTAGCTCTTCATCTCCTTTTTGTAGCCTGATTTGAAGCGCTTTTTGAAAATAAGTAAGAGCGGTGTGGAAGATCTGTAGCAATGAATAATTATTATTGGACTACGTCAAAATATAGCAGTTACATGAGAGAAAGAGTGAGTAAAGGTTCTTTAGCACGAATAGTTAATAATCAATTAGTGGCGACAAATGGTGTTACTGGTAAGTAATGCACAGAATGAATGTGAGAAGAAGTAAGTATCCTATAGTATTGTCTTTATATTTTACTTAGTGATATTCTTTAAATTAACACCTTGAAAATACATATTTGCATAAAAAAGGAGACAAAGATTTTGAAAAAGAATTTAATACTGATTTTTTGTCTAGCTATTTTATTCATATTGTCTGCTTGTCAAAAAGAATACAAAGGAAAATATGTGAAATGGGGCGACACTGTAGAAACTGTTGACACAGAAAGATTTGAAAGAAACAATATTCCATATAAAGTAGAGGGCAATAAGGTGTATGTTCCAGAAGATGCATTTGATGATGCTATAGTATGTTGTTCTTAGGAAGTTGCGTTCTATGAATAGGTAGCAGTAAAACTCCAACATGGTGCTATGTTGGAGTTTACTAAATTTGAGAGGGTGAAGCAATTGCGAGGTTACTCATTCAACAAGCAGGATGTACAAATAAAAACAGAACCGCTTGTGGATCAATAGTTTAGAAGTAGAGGATATTAAAAAAGGTTTTCAGAATTTAAAGCCTGGTTCAGATTATGAGCGCATGTTCGCTGAAGTGCAAGTACATCAAATTAGCGATTGGATTATTGGAATGAATGCTAGTAAGTTATATACACTGACGTATGAAAGGCATTCAAGGTGTTTATACGAGTATAAACACCTGCGTTATGTTTGATAAACAAGCGACAGCAGGAAATTAAAAACTTTAAACCAACGCCTTTCTTTGAATTGGAAGCGCAATTTACTTTTGAAAACGGTATATACAAAGGACGTTATAAAGAGAGATTTGCAACTAAAGGTAAATTAATGAACTTACTGCAGCAACATAATCTTTCTGAAAACAATAGCCAGCAAGATATATTCATTGGGACCCCCTTATATTATCTACATACATTCTAACAACCGCTTTCGCAAGACATTGAGAGGAATCAACAAAATCCTCACTCGCCACCACATTCAAATCGGTACATGCAATAATTGCGGTATCTACTTCATCTTTCAACTGTACAACGAGAGCACTCCATAATTGGCGAGCTGCTTCAACTTCTCCATTTTTAATCCAAGTAATAATTTGATTAATCATTTCTTGCCATTTTTCATGATGAATGTACTCTATATTACGTTTTACAATCCCATCTTGGTAAATCCCAGCTTGAACAGTTGCTTCTGTTGCGAGAAGAGCGACCCTTTTTGCATTTTCAGGAATTGCTTGTAACGTTTCATCGACTATATTTAAAATCGGAATAGAAAGAGAACGCTGTAATTCTTCAAAATAAAGATGCGCCGTATTACAAGGCATAGCGATAAAGTCTACGCCAGTACTTTCGAGTTTTTGTGCCCCTTCAATAATCGCTTTTTTCATCGCCTCGTGATCAATAGGGCAATCCATGTAAAACGGTGTTGGGCACGAATAAATCATCATATGAGGAAAGTCCATATCATGCTTTGCTCCGTATATTGTTTGGCATCTTGCTACAACTGTATCGACGAATGGTCCAGTTGATTTTGGCCCCATTCCTGCTAGTATTCCGATCATTGCTTCGTCTCCTTTAATAGGTAATTAAAAACGTTTTTTGCGAACGAGAAAAAGAAATAAAGTAAGTAATAAAAATGAATATACGATAGCCCAAGCTGTGAGCCATAAAGTGTGAGTCAGTATATGATATTTGTATTGTCCAAGCATTAGAAAGCTTTCGACAGGTGGTAAAAACCATAGCAACTCTTTTTTAAACTGAATGGAGGCGATCGTTATAAGTAATATAAATATAAGGCTAAGCCAAGCAGTGCTTGCTTTTTGAATCATATTTCTAGTAAATAAAGTTGCGATTGAAATTCCTAATATAGAGAAAGACATGTGAGCGAGAAATCCGACTAGAAATAAAGAAACTGTCATTTTTTCATTAAACATTTGCAAAATAATGGGATAGATTACGGATATAAAAGATAACACAGTACAAATGAGAAGAGCTGTAATATATTTACCAACGTATAATGCTGAAATGTTATTTGTGTGTGAAATAGTGATTTGCTCTTGTACAGGGTCTTCTGTATGAAAAATTGTGACCGTAATCCAGGCAGATAATAAATATAGCGCGAGTGCTGTTTCTAAATATGTCGGTACAATAGGAGTTGGTTTATATGTATATACAAAAAGTAAGCTCATGCAGTACATCGCAATAGGAGGGACATACTTATACGATTTTGTATAATCGAGAAAATGGTAACGAATAAGTGCGAACATAATAAACCTTCTTTCGATTTAAAAATTAGGTTGTAGCAGTGTGATAGATGCTTTTTTATGTAATAAAAACTGAAGTATTTCGTTTGTATATTCTTTTTCGATTTGTAATTGAATAAGGTTTTGATTTGAATTGTGTACAACGTGTATAAAACCTAATTGTTTCCGTAGTTCTATCACTGAAAATGTGTCGTAAACGATTGCTTCAATATAGAATTGTTCTGCCCCTTTTTGTACAAAGGTATCTGTTGTGATTGTATGATTTGCTAACGTCACAATTCTATCGGCAAAGTTTTCTAGTAGTTGTTTTTCGTGACATGTGAAGAGTACAGATATACCTTGTTGTTTTAATGAGAGTAAAATATGTTCTAATTCTTGTTGGGAGTTAGGATCGAGCCCAGAAAGCGGTTCGTCTAAAATTAATAAATGGACATCTGTAAGTAATGCTTGTAAGATGCCTGTTTTTTGTTTCATACCTTTTGAAAAGTTTCGTACAACAGAATGTCTTGCATGATGTAAATGAAAAGATTCAAGAAGCATCGGAATTTTATCTTTTAAATATTTTGTTGATAAACCGTGGATGTGGCCGAGATGATATAAATAATCTTCTAATGTAAAACGAATCCCTTCAGGAAAATGTTCAGGTACATAGCCGATTTGTATATGTTCTTTTCTTTGAAGTGTCCCTGCCGTAGGTGAAATAAATCCTGCAATTATTTTGAGTAGCGTACTTTTTCCAGTCCCGTTCCCGCCAATAATAGCGAGCGCTTCTCCTTCTGGAATGGATAAATCAATGTTGTCTAGTATAAGTGATTTGCCATACTTCTTTTGAATTCCCCTTAGTTCTACTAGCAAAGTTCTATCCTTCTTTCTTCAAATATTGTATATATCCATTATATAGGAGAATAACAAAAAGACGTGCAATGAGTGCACGTCTTTTTTTGGTATGTTTTGTCGAATTATCGATATATCTGAAAAATCGTTGATATATTGTAAGTTATGATAGATATATTGAAAAAATCGTTGATATATCCGGCATTACGATAGATATAATTGAAAAATCGTTGATATAATTATCCCGCTATTTACCAGGCAGGAAAACCCGCTGATTAAAGTTTCACTTTATCGTTTCTCAATCGCCACAATAAATGGCGGGTTATTTTGTTGGTTAATGAAGCCGTATCGCAGTACGTGTGCTTGTTTTTGGTCTAGTTCTTCTGCAAATGTAAGTACAGCGTCGCGTTCTACTTGTCCTTCTGGATGTCCGTGGTAAATGACAAGGACGATGATACCTTCAGGCGCCATTACTTCTAATAATTGCTCAATCGCTGAGATTGTTGAGTTCGGTTTTGTAACGATATGCTTGTCTCCGCCTGGAAGGTAACCTAAGTTGAAGATTGCGCCTGTTACTTTTCCTTTTGCATTCTCTGGTAATACGGATAGAAGTGTATCGTGACTATCATGAACTAAAACAGTACGTTCGAAAAGGTCTTTTTCTTTTAGGCGGATCGTAGAACTTTCAATTGCTTCTTTTTGAATATCAAATCCAAATACTTTTCCGTTATCTCCAACGATTTCAGCTAGGAAGCAAGTGTCATGTCCATTTCCAAGTGTTGCATCTACAGCGTAATCGTCTTCTTTAACAGCCGTTTGCAGCAGTGTGCGAGCAAACGGTAATACACGTTCTAATTTCATTTTTGTTTCTCCTCATTTGCATATTTTCCTTGCCAGCTTCCGCGGCGTACAAATTCTGCATCGATGGAATTTAATACTTCCCATTTATTTAAGCTCCACATTGGACCAATCATTAAATCAGGTGGACCGTCACCTGTAATACGGTGCACAATTACGTCTTCTGGAATAATTTCAAGTTGGTCAACAACGAGACTTACGTAATCTTCAAGAGAAAGGAATTCTAATTGTCCTTTTTCATATTGCTTCACCATTGGCGTTCCTTTTAATAAGTGAAGTAAGTGGATTTTAATTCCTTGTACGTCAAGTTTCGCTACTTCACGAGCTGTTTCCATCATCATGTCGTAATCTTCAAGAGGAAGACCGTTAATAATATGAGAGCAAACTCGAATGCCATGTTTACGTAATTTATTTACGCCTTCAACGTAAGAAGGATAATCGTGAGCACGATTAATAAGATTTGCAGTTCGTTCATGAACAGTTTGTAGTCCGAGCTCAACCCAAAGGTACGTGCGTTTATTTAAGTCCGCTAAATATTCAACGACATCGTCTGGTAAACAATCTGGACGAGTCGCAATAGAAAGACCGACAACGTCTTTTTCTGCTAGAAGCGGTTCGAATTTTTCTTTTAACACTTCAAGTGGTGCATGTGTATTTGTATAAGCCTGAAAATAAGCGATACATTTTCCATCTTTCCACTTTGAGCGCATTTTTTCTTTCATTTCATGATATTGCGTTATAACATCATCGCGGCGATCGCCAGCGAAGTCACCAGATCCAGCAGCACTGCAAAATGTACACCCGCCATAAGCAACTGTACCGTCACGGTTCGGACAATCGAAGCCAGCGTCTAATGAAACTTTAAAGATTTTTTCACCAAATTCATTTCGTAAATGGTAATTCCATGTGTGATAACGTTTATTGTCGTTTGTATATGGAAAAGGGTTTTGAACCTTCATTACTTTCCCTCCTAAGCCGAGTCAAAATGAAACAAAATCCATTATAACATACTCATAAGGTTCATATGGAAGGGACACACTAAAGGGGAATTGAAGCAAGGAGGGACAATTATGGCAGAGCGTCAATCACTTGAATCGTATATTACACAAGCGGAACAAGCGGTGGAATATGCGAAAGAACAATTAGACCAAGGTATGAGACAAGAGCATTACAATACGATGGAGTATTCAGATGCGCAATTACAATTAGAACAAGCATATAACGATTTACAAACGATGCAGCAACATGCGAATGATGAGCAACGTGAGCAATTAAATAGAGCACGCATGGCAATTCGCCAACTGCAACATCAAATGATTATTACACCGCACTAATAAGGAGTGAATGTAATGGCGAAACGTTCAGATCAAAATAACCCAGAGCAAAAAACGCAAAATGGACATAACGCTGAGTTTTCGAATGAGCTTGATCCAGTGGTTCAAGTGAAACAGCGTAACAGTAAAAAGGGACAACCTCAAAGATCGAAGCAATCAGAGTAGACCAGGTCGCAATATGACCTGGTTTTATTTTATTATATTACAATAATGTAAGATTTCTGTAAGGTTTGTCGATAGTTGCGAGCCGTTTTCTCCAGTAGAGTAAGGAAGGATTAAATTTTATACAAGGAGTTGCTTTATGGGGAACAATATTACAAACAAACGAATTGATGAGTTAGATTACATTCGTGGCTTTGCACTACTGGGGATTATTTTAGTAAATATTCTCGCACTACTTAACATTAAAATTCCAGATCCTAATACAGTGGATGCTAGCTATCAAAGATTTTTATACTTATTTGTAGAAGGTCGTTTCTTCTCAATCTTCTCATTCTTATTTGGAGTGGGATTCTATATCTTTATCTCTAGAGCAATTGCGAAAGGGAAAAATGGGTATGTTTTATTTTTCCGCCGCTTAGTTGCACTATTTATTTTCGGTTTGATTCATCAAATGTTTCAGCCTGGAGAAGCACTAGCGTTATACGCAATTTGCGGGTTACTTGTTTTACCGTTTTATAAAGCGAAAAAAGAAGTGAACCTAGTTATAGGCCTTATTTTAACAATTGCCTTTAGCATAATGGGTGTTAAAGAACTATTACCACTCGGCTTAATTTTATTAGGGCTGGCTGCAGGACAATATCGTGTATTTGAAAATCTTGCGCAAAATATAAAGAAAGTCGCTATTTTTACAGGTATTATGTTTGTTTTAAGTGTCGTAGCTGTATGGTATCAATACGGACACGTGCCTGCTGATCCATTTGTAAATATGATACTAATGAATGAAGACGGAACAATGGATGCTGCAGGCCAATTTTTAAAAATTGGTGTTACAGTGGGACCGATTATTTCAGCTTTCTACGTGGGAGCATTAATTTTATTACTTCAATTAAAACCAGTTCAAACAGTATTAGCGCCACTGAAATATTACGGTCGTATGGCTTTAACAAATTATATCGGACAAACTGCAATGATTTTAATCGCAGGAAGTGTCTTTAACTTTCCAGAAAACTTAACGTACATGCAGACGTTATATGTATGTATCGCAATTTACGCAATTCAAATTGTGTTTAGTGTGATTTGGATGAAAATCTTTAAAATGGGTCCACTAGAATGGATTTGGCGTGTTATTACGTATTGGACGGTAACACCTTTAAAGAAATAAAGAGAGAAGTGGGCTGTTTCTTTTGTGGAACAGCCTATTTTTTATTGTCATCTTTTTCGGTAAGTCGATATTACTTGTCGAATCGCTAATACAATTTCATTTACCAACGAACCTTACACACGCATCTTTTTTATATTACAAAAGTGTAAGGTAAATGTAATGTTAACAAATAGCAGTTCAGCTCTAAAAAGCGCAAAATAGGGAATGGAAAAACAAGCGTAGGAGGATATATATGACGAAACCAGTTGTAGACGTGAAAAACGTTCAAAAAGTGTACGGTAAAAAAGGTGAGAACCAATCACATGCGTTAAAAGGTGTATCATTCTCAATTCAAGAGGGTGAGTTTGTTGGGATTATGGGGCCATCTGGTTCTGGTAAAACGACATTATTAAATGTAATTTCAACGCTTGATAAAGCAACAGGCGGCGTTGTTGAAATTGCGGGTACGGATATTACGAAAATGAAGCAAGGTGAGCTTTCTGATTTCCGTTCGCAAAAATTAGGATTCATCTTCCAAGACTTTAACTTATTAGAGAACTTATCTATTTACGAAAACATTGCACTTCCACTTTCTCTTCAAGGTGTCTCGTCACGAAATATTGGACCGAAAGTAGAAAAGGTAGCAGATATGTTAGGCATTTCAGCTATTCTTCAAAAGTACCCATCTGAAGTATCCGGTGGACAAAAGCAACGTTCAGCAGCAGCGCGTGCATTAGTGCATGAACCTGCAATTATTTTAGGGGACGAGCCAACAGGAGCGCTTGATTCTAAAAATGCGGCAAGTTTACTTGATGCGATGACAAATTTAAATAAAGAGCAAGGCGTATCTATTATGATGGTTACACATGATCCTTACAGTGCGAGTTACTGTCAGCGTATTTTATTCATTCAAGATGGTGAGCTATATAAAGAAATTCACCGCGGTGGTACGCGTGAAGAGTTTTATAAAGAAATTTTAGATGTGCTTGCAGATTTAGGTACACAAAAAGCGTAAGAAAGGAGGTATAGAGCATGTTATTCAAACTTTCCATGTCAGGGCTAAAGAGTAAGCTAAAAGATTACATCGTCTTACTTGTTGGTCTTGTCATGTCGATTTCAATTTTTTATATGTTTCAAACGTTAGCACTAAATGAATCATTTCTTGAATCTAATTCAGTGATTAAATCAATTGGATTCGTATTCCAAGCAGGTTCATTTTTACTAGCCATTATAACGTTCTTCTATATTTTATATGCGAACTCTTTCTTATTATCTCTTCGTCAAAAAGAGTTTGGTATGTATATGATGTTAGGAGCAAAAAAGCATAAAGTTACATTACTTATGTTTATCGAAACAATTGTATTAGGTGCTGCATCTCTTGCGATTGGTATTACAGTTGGTGTAGGACTTGCAGAAGGTATCGGTCAGTTATTAATGAAACAATTAGAATTTGCAGGTGAAGGTTATAAAGCATTTTATCTGCCATCTATGACTGTTACTTGTATCTTCTTCTTTGCACTATTTGTATTGTCAGCAATTATGAATAGTATTAAGTTATCACGTATTTCTGTACTGCAACTTGTACATGCAGATGCACAAACAGAACGTGTTGCGGTAAAAGGAAAAATGACAGGTTTAGTCGCATTCCTTGCGGTAATTTTATTAGGAATGGGCTATGCATCAATGATTTACATGGAAAAACTAAGAGAAATGGGAATCCTTATTGCATTAATTACAACAACAGCTGGTACTTACATGCTATTTGGATCACTTCTTCCGGTTATTATTAAAAAGCTAAAAAGTAATAAAAAGCGTAGTGAAAAAGGACTTAACGCTTTTACATTTGCACAATTAAACTTCCGTATTAATAGCTTAACAAAGGTGCTTGCGACAGTAGCGATGTTAGTTGCTCTTGGAGCTGGTGCAATTTCAGGTGGTATGGCGTTTAAAAATAACGTTATAAAAATGATTGATGGTTTAATCATCTATGATTCAGTAGTTCATAATCCAACAGCTGAAGAAAAGAAAATTTTAGACG
Organism: Bacillus cereus group sp. N14; assembly: GCF_016483555.1. Taxonomy (NCBI): domain Bacteria; kingdom Bacillati; phylum Bacillota; class Bacilli; order Caryophanales; family Bacillaceae; genus Bacillus; species Bacillus cereus group sp. N14. Next base: position 163,824 of record NZ_JAEHBQ010000004.1, on the reverse strand, counting down.
GTATTACATTTAAAGAGAAAAGCGAATATCGTTACAAAGTTGATGATAAATACGTTTATTATGTAAAAGAGGATTTAGAGAAAAATCGTCCTTTAGTAAAAGATATGACAAATATGAAGTCGATGAAGGATTTAGTGAATACGAAGAAGGCTTCACAGGAACTACCAGTAGGCGCAGTTTCTAGAGACATGAATGAAAAAGATGCGAACGCAAAAGAACTACCAGAAGAATGGGTAGATGCTTTTGGCACAATTCATCCGTATTATGTATACGAAGATCATGCAATTAAAATTGTAGATCAAAAAATGTACGATGGGATAAATGGTAAAGAAGGTATAGCATTTATCGGAAAAACAGATGATTTCTTAACATATACAAAAGAATGGAAAAAACTTGACGAGTTGCAGCTAGATAAATATAAAAATGTAACAGCTGAAAGAATGAACAGTAAATATCAATCTTACGACATGTTCTACGGCGTTGCGAGTGGAACAGTGTTTATGGGATTCTTCCTTGGAATTGCTTTCTTAGCAATGATGGCAAGTTGTTTAATGTTCAAAATCCTTTCTGGGGCATCAAAAGATATTACGCGTTATCAAATGCTTCGTAAAATCGGGGTGCGCCGTGAATTATTAACAAAATCGATTTATAAAGAGTTATTCTTAGTATTCCTATTCCCGGCAATTGTAGGTATTGCTCACGTATTAGTTGGTATGAATATTTTCGGATTTATTTTACTTGATCCGTACTTCCGTATTTGGGTACCGATTGTTATCTTCGTAATGATTTATGCAATTTATTACTTCATTACCGTTCAATTGTATAAAGGAATTGTTCTTCCGAAAGAAGATTAATAAAAACCGAGCGAAACTGCTCGGTTTTTATTATTTTCAGAAAAACACTTTAATGTTACTGAAATATATAATATAATACAAATAAGTAACATAATATAAAGTAGAAGCAGCTGGATAAGGAAAGGAGGAATCTGATCTGTAGAAAGAGGCTGAACTTGTATCCCCCTATTATTCCTACCCCTAATGTATTTGCACAATTATAAATTTCCAAATGAAAAATTTTCGGCCCTAAAAGTATATTGTGAAAATAATGGATAATACATGGAAATCTCATAGCATGATAAGGTAAAATGGACAACATGATGAGAAAATTACCGTTCATAAGATGAGGAGAATACATGTATGGAAGTTGTAGAGGCATTAAAAGATATAAGCCAAATTGAGGCTATGAAAAAGTATTTAAAAGAGCACTCGCAGCGAGATTATCTTTTATTTGTTATTGGAATTAACACAGGATTAAAAATTACTGAGCTACTTAGTATGAAATTTGAAGAGGTATTAAATGAAGATGGAACTGTTAAAGAGTTTTATTCTCTTCCTGTGAAAGATGAAAAGTTTAAACAAGATATTTATTTAAATACAAAAGTAAAAGAAGCACTTTTAGAGTACGTACAATCTATTAATGCTCAAAGAGAAAACTACGTATTTCAATCTAATAAAACGACAAATTCAATTACGCGTCAACAAGCGTATCGTGTAATTCATAATGCTGCTGAAGCAGTTGGGATTGTTGATAAAATCGGAACGAACTCAATGAGAAAAACATTTGGATTTCATGCATACAAAAGAGGGATAGCGATTGCGCTATTGCAAAAACATTTTCATCACGCGACACCTTCAGAGACATTAAAGTATTTGGGAATCTCAAAAGATGAAGAATTTAAAACAGAGATTGATGTCGATTTGTAAAAGCCGTAACTAAAAACTTTAGGAGGCGGGAATATGAATATTAGAGAGAGTGAATTACCGGGCATTGGATGTAAATTTGAAGTGATAACAAAAGGTAATGAAAAAATGGTTATCGTTATTCATGATGATGGACGAAGAGAAATGTATCATTTTGATGCGGATCATGATGAAAGTATTTCAAGCATTTCTCTTCGTGATTCTGAGGCGAGACAAATTGCAGCTATATTAGGCGGAATGGTATACAGACCACAAGCGTTAGACACAATTGAGATGGCTTTTGAAGGATTATCAATTGAATGGTTTAAGGTGGAAAATAACGCACCAGTCGTACAAAAAACAATTGGTAGCTTACATGTCAGAAAAACGTATAACGTAACGATTATTGCTATTTTAAAAAAGAATATGAAGAAATTCTTTAATCCAGGTCCAGACTCTATTATTGAAGCTGGCGATATGCTCGTATTATCGGGTGAAAGACATGAAGTGAAAAGAATTATTAATGAATTGCTTTCAGCAGGAGGTGATTCATAATCGATGGATACTTTAATCTTTGAAGTTGGAACTGCGTTAGTATTAGTAGCTTGTGCAGCTATCCTCGCTGCGAAGTTAAAGTTCTCGATTATTCCGTTTCTCATTATACTCGGTATGTTAGTGGGGCCTCATGCCCCAGATTTAGGACTTATCGATTTAAGGTTTATTGAAAGCGGAGAAGTTATTTCCTTCCTCGGCCGTGTTGGCGTCATATTCCTCCTATTCTACTTAGGCTTAGAATTCTCAATAAAAAAATTAATTAAATCAGGAAAGTCGATTGCTGTTGGGGGGACTGTCCACATATCGCTTAATTTCATATTAGGTTTACTTTATGGATATGTGATGGGCTTCCCTTTATTAGAAACGTTAATTATCGCTGGAATCATTACAATTTCATCAAGTGCAATTGTTGCAAAAGTAATTGTTGATTTAAGAAGATCTGGTAATAAAGAGACTGAATTAATATTAGGAATCATTATGTTTGATGATATTTTTTTAGCTGTATATTTATCAGTCGTTTCAGGGTTAGTACTCGGTGGTGCAACATCATTTGTAGGTGCTCTTACATCGGTGTTAATCGCGGTAGGGTATATGCTACTATTCTTTGTAATCGCTAGAAAAGCTACGCCGTTTCTAAATAAAGTATTAGATATTTCGTCAAACGAAATTTTTATTATCGTAATATTCGCCATTTTATTCTTTGTAGCAGGATTTTCAGAGACGATTCATGTTGCTGAGGCAATTGGAGCATTATTGTTAGGACTCGTCTTTTCTGAAACAGAGCATAGTGATCGGATTGAGCATCTCGTCGTTCCGTTTCGTGACTTCTTTGGAGCCATATTCTTTTTCAGTTTCGGTTTAAGTATAGATCCGTTTTCACTTGGAGGAGCAGTGTGGTTGGCATTAGGAGCAGTTTTCATTACGCTCATCGGTAATTTTACAGCTGGAATGATGGCGGGACGTAAAGCCGGGTTATCGCATAAGGCTTCTACGAATATCGGTTTAACCCTCGTATCACGCGGAGAGTTCTCCATTATTGTAGCCAATGTCGGCATTGCGGGTGGTTTAATGGCAACGATTAAACCGTTCTCTGCACTGTACGTTTTAATATTGGCATCGTTAGGACCGTTATTAACGAAGGAGTCTGGGAGAATATACTCTCTACTAGATAAAATATTTAAATGGAGTGCGAAAGAACGTGCGAAGCGAGAAAAAGAAGTTGGATAGTATAAAAAAAAGGGAGACTGCATGAACTTCATGCAGTCTCCCTTTTTTTATATATTGTTGTTGATGTCGTTTTTTTTTCGGTAAGTCGATAGATTCCCAAAATCACTGATATATTTTTAAGTGACGATTCATATAATTTCATTTACCGAAAAATCATTATCTGAATTTCATCAACTATTAATCAGTTGCCTTCCTATTTAAAAACGACTACAATTTTACTGTTATAGATGAACGAAAAAAATAGAATAGGAGGGGAGACTATGCCAAGGAAAGTATGGCTATTAGTAGCTGGGATGATTATTAATGTCACGGGTGCTTCTTTTTTATGGCCTTTTAATACAATTTATTTGCATGATCACCTAGGAAAATCTTTATCTGTGGCCGGAATGGTATTAATGATTAACTCGCTTACTGGTGTAATCGGAAACTTGCTCGGCGGTGTTTTATTTGATAAATGGGGCGGTTATAAATCAACTTTAGTAGGGATTGTTATTACACTCGTATCGATTTTAGGTCTTGTGTTCTTCCATGGTTGGCCGTTATATGTTGTGTGGCTAGCATTAATCGGCTTTGGTTCTGGAATGGTCTTTCCATCGATGTATGCGATGGTCGGTACGGTTTGGCCAGAGGGCGGAAGACGGGCATTTAATGCGATGTATGTTGGGCAAAACGTTGGTATTGCGATCGGAACAGCGTGCGGTGGTTTAGTTGCATCTTACCGTTTTGATTATATTTTCTTAGCCAATTTTGTTTTGTACTTTGTTTTCTTCTTAATTGCTTTTATTGGATTCCGTGGTATGGAAGACAAGAAAGAGCCAGGAGTGCAAAAAGAAGTCGAAACGAAAAAAGGCTGGACACTTACACCTGGATTCAAAGCACTTCTTATCGTATGTGTAGCATATGCTTTATGCTGGGTTACATATGTACAGTGGCAAGGGGCGATTGCGACTCATATGCGGGAATTAGATATTAGCCTCCGCCATTATAGTTTATTATGGACGATAAACGGAGCGATGATTGTTTGTGCGCAGCCACTTGTTAGTATGTTAATTCGCTGGATGAAGCGTTCTTTAAAACAACAAATTATGATTGGGATCGTCATTTTTGCGGCGTCATTCATCGTGTTAAGTCAAGCGCAGCAATTTACGATGTTTCTCGTTGCGATGGTAACATTAACAATTGGTGAGTTATTCGTATGGCCAGCAGTTCCGACCATTGCAAATATACTTGCGCCAAAAGATAAGTTAGGGTTTTATCAAGGGGTTGTAAATAGCGCAGCGACTGTAGGGAAAATGTTCGGACCGGTCGTTGGCGGAGCAATTGTTGATTTATACAATATAGAAGTATTGTTTATAGCAATCATGGTAATGCTTGTAGTAGCGATTATTGCAACGAGCATGTATGATAAACGAGTAAAAGTAGAAGAAACAGTTGAAGAAAAAATTGCAGTTTAGTTTGACGGAACATGTAACATGTTTTAGAATATATTTAAATAAAACAACCTTTGGAACAAGGGAGATAGCTCGGCTGTCCTAAGACGAATTCGTTAGTTATGAAGAGTAACGATTAACCGAGAAGCCTTAGCTTCAAGTAAGCTCTTTAGAGATACGAAGTGGTGGGTAGTTCACATTAACTTATATTTGTAATAACAGTGAGAAGGAGTAGTAGTAATAGAAGCTGGTTTAGAGAGTTGACGGTCGGTGCAAGTCAATCCACGTTTCGTTATGAACTCGCCTTTGAGTTGCAGTTGTGAAACTAGTAGTAGCAATTGCCGTTAATCCACGTTACGGATCTAAGCGAATGTATATTTGTACATTAATTTAGGGTGGTACCGCGGGAATCTATAACCTCTCGTCCCTTTCTAGGGATGAGAGGTTTTTTGTATTTTGGGCGGTGAAAATAAATAGAATTTCAAGGAGGGTATCTCATGAGCTTTAATCATCAAAATATTGAGAAGAAGTGGCAAGGGTACTGGGAAGAGAATAAAACATTCCGTACGCCAGATGAGACAGAAAAACCAAAATTTTATGCACTAGATATGTTCCCATATCCATCAGGTGCAGGTCTACACGTAGGACATCCAGAAGGTTATACAGCGACAGATATTTTATCTCGTATGAAGCGTATGCAAGGATATAACGTTCTTCATCCAATGGGATGGGATGCGTTCGGTCTTCCAGCAGAGCAATATGCACTTGATACTGGAAACAGCCCGGCAGAATTTACAGAGCTTAATATTAATACGTTCCGTAATCAAATTAAAGCATTAGGCTTCTCTTACGATTGGGATCGTGAAGTAAATACAACAGATCCAAACTACTATAAGTGGACACAATGGATCTTCCTAAAACTATTTGAAAAAGGCTTAGCTTACGTTGATGAAGTACCTGTAAACTGGTGCCCAGCACTTGGTACAGTACTTGCAAATGAAGAAATTATTGACGGTAAGAGTGAGCGCGGTGGACATCCAGTTGAGCGTCGTCCGATGAGACAGTGGATGTTAAAAATTACAGCTTACGGAGATCGTCTATTAGAAGATCTAGATGAGCTTGATTGGCCAGAAAGCTTAAAAGATATGCAACGTAACTGGATTGGTCGTTCTGAAGGCGCAGAAGTACACTTCAACATCGATGGTACAGACGAGAAATTCACAGTTTTCACAACGCGTCCTGATACACTATTTGGTGCGAGCTACTGTGTACTTGCTCCAGAGCATGCGCTTGTTACTGACATTACAACAGCAGAGCAAAAAGAAGCTGTAGAAGCTTACATTAACTCTGTTAAAATGAAGAGTGACCTAGAGCGTACAGAACTTGCGAAAGAGAAAACTGGTGTATTCACTGGTGCTTACGCAGTTAACCCAGTAAATGGTGAGAAATTACCAATCTGGATCGCTGACTATGTTCTTGCAACTTACGGAACAGGTGCTGTAATGGCAGTTCCAGCTCATGATGAGCGTGACTATGAATTCGCATCAACGTTCAATCTTCCAATGAAGGAAGTTGTAAAAGGCGGAGACATTACGAAAGAAGCATACACAGGTGATGGTGCGCACGTAAACTCAGCATTCCTTGATGGTTTAAATAAAGAAGAAGCAATCGTAAAAATGATTGAATGGCTTGAAGTAACGAGCGCAGGAAATCAAAAAGTAACGTACCGTCTACGTGACTGGTTATTCAGCCGTCAGCGTTACTGGGGTGAGCCAATTCCAGTAATTCACTGGGAAGATGGCACAATGACAGCTGTGAAAGAAGAAGAATTACCATTAGTTCTTCCTAAAACAGAAAACATCCGTCCTTCGGGTACAGGTGAATCACCACTTGCTAACATTGACGAGTGGGTAAACGTTGTTGATCCTGAAACTGGTAAAAAAGGTCGTCGTGAAACGAATACAATGCCACAATGGGCTGGTAGCTGCTGGTATTACCTACGTTACATCGATCCAAACAATAGCGAAGCACTTGTAGATCCTGAAAAAGTAAAACAATGGCTTCCAGTTGATATTTATATCGGCGGAGCAGAGCACGCTGTACTTCACTTACTATATGCTCGTTTCTGGCATAAAGTATTATACGATATCGGTGTAGTTCCAACGAAAGAGCCGTTCCAACAATTATTCAACCAAGGTATGATTCTAGGTGAAAACAACGAGAAAATGAGTAAATCAAAAGGTAACGTTGTAAACCCTGATGATATCGTAGCAAGCCATGGTGCAGATACACTTCGTCTATACGAAATGTTCATGGGACCATTAGATGCTTCTATTGCTTGGTCTGAAAATGGTCTTGACGGAGCTCGTCGTTTCCTAGACCGCGTATGGCGTCTATTCATTCAAGATAATGGTGAATTAAGTGAGAAAATTACTGATGCACCAAACAAAAATCTTGAAAAAGCTTACCACCAAACAGTGAAGAAAGTAACAGAAGACTATGCAGAGCTTCGCTTCAACACAGCGATTTCTCAAATGATGGTATTCATCAACGATGCATATAAAGCTGAAACACTTCCAAAAGAATATGTAGAAGGTTTCGTAAAAATGATTGCACCAGTTGCACCTCACATCGGGGAAGAACTATGGAGCAAACTTGGATACAATGAAACAATCACATATGCAAGCTGGCCAACATTTGATGAGTCTAAACTCGTAGAAGATGAAGTTGAAATCGTTGTTCAAATTATGGGCAAAGTTCGCGCGAAACTAACAATGAGTAAAGACGCATCAAAAGAAGAAATGGAACAACTTGCGCTTGAAGCCATTCAAGACCAAATTGAAGGGAAAACAGTTCGTAAAGTAATTGTTGTTCCTGGAAAACTTGTTAACGTTGTTGCAAACTAATTCATTTTAAATAAAAAGCTCAGAGCATTTATGCTCTGAGCTTTTTTGTGTAGAAAATAATTTCAGGATCTCCTTAGTCTAAGTTTCAATTATTCCACTACGTACAAATAAAAGAGCGGAATTCCGATACAGACAAACACCTATTTTTCTATAGAAAATATGATAAAAAAGGTAGGCTAAATTGAGTAGAAGAGGTGAAAGGAATGAAAGGGATGGACAATAATGCACCACATGGCTTCTTCGGAGGTGGATCGGGTAGTTATGAACAAATGATGTTAATGGGAGGAGCTGACCAACAAGGGTACGGTGGAATTCCGAGCTGGATGGGTGGAGCAGCAGGAGGATTTCCAACATCGGTAGCTGGCATGCAAACTGGAATGCCTACATTAATGGGAGGGTTTTCGACATCAGGGGCTGGAATGCCTACAGTAACAGGAGGATTTCCGACATCAGTAGCTGGTGTACAGACAGGAATTCCAGTAGGAGTACCAACTACATTTCCTTCTTTCGTTGGAGGAGTGCAGACAGGATTTCCGGTACCGGGAGTAGGTGTTGTAGCTGGAGGAATAGGTGGGTATCCGCAAGTTGTTCACGGTCATCATGGACATCACCACCATCAAGGCCAACACGGTCATCATGGACATCACCACCATCAAGGCCAACACGGCCATCATGGACATCACCACCATCAAGGCCAACATGGTCATCATGGACACCATCATCATCAAGGCCAACATGGTCATCATGGACACCATCATCATCAAGGCCAACATGGTCAGCACGGTCATCATCATCAAGGCCAACACGGCCATCAACAACAAGTACATCACCACGGACACCATCATATACATCCACAGGCTGTTCTTTATCAAACGCATCAAGGGCATCACCATCATCAAGGTCAACATGGTCAGCACGGTCATCATCATCACCAAGGCCAACACGGTCATCAAGGCCAACACGGTCATCAAGGTCAACACGGTCATCAAGGCCAACACGGTCATCAAGGCCAGCATGGTCATCAAGGTCAACACGGTCATCAAGGCCAACACCATCATCAAGGCCATCAAGGTCAACAGCACCAACAATATCAGCAATATCAACAACAACAATCTTCTCCTTGGACAGGTGGAATTGGAGCAGGAGGAGCAGGAGCAGCGGCGGGAGCGGCTAGCATTGGTGGAGCAGCAGGGCACGCTGGACACGTGGGTCATTAATGAATTGCAGAAAAAAAGACATAATAAAAAACTGCTAGGAAATCCTAGCAGTTTTTTTCAGCTTCTTTGCGCTGACGTTCGATTTCAGCACGAAGTTGTGGTTCTGGTGCTTGCCAGCCTTCTGGTTTTAGAATTTTGCCGTCGCCTTCGCGGAAGCGAGGTTTTCCATCAGGGAATAGCTTTGCCATGTTTGCGGTATTTACAATTTCGAATCCTTTATCAGGACGTACTCCCATTTCGGCAAACGTGCCGAATGCAAAGTAAATAAGGTCAATTAGTGCATCGTATTGATCTTCAACAGTCGTTGCCTCTAGAAATTCTTCTAGCTCTTCTTGCATAAAACTTGCACGGATTTTTGCACGTTCTTCTGTTAATTTTGTTGGAGTATTTGTCACAGGATGTCCGAACTCTTCATGCATTTTTGCAACAAGTTCATATCCTTTATCTAAACCTTTTTCGTTTGTCATGTTGTTTCATCCTTTCTCGCTTTGTCCGAATCTCATTGTAACATAGGGTGATTATGAAATGAAAAGGGACTGTCTAAAAGTTTCATCTTTTAGTTAAGCTAGTGATAGTGAAAGCTTATATCGACTTAACGACATAACCTGTTAATAAAAGAAAGCCATCCCGGAATACTTTTGGGACGGCCCTGCTCGTTATTTTTCTTCTTTTATAAAAATGGATAAAATAAGGTCGATGCCAAACATACCAACGAGCAACATTGGTATAACGACAAGTAAATAACGTGTGAAGGAAACATTTTTTAAGTATGTATGAGCAAATAAAAAGACGCCGAGAAATAAAATACCATTTAAAATAGGCTTTACTAATTTTTTAGACATAAGCTCCCCCATAAATATCTTCTCTCTCTATCTAAAATAAAAACTCCTCTTTCCGTTGTATCATGCTGGAGAGAGGAGTTCAATCATTTCTCATTCAATTACACCAGAATTTGTAATGTCAACGGTGTACTTTACTTTAATTGGCACATCTTTGTACATTTTTCGCCACTCTTCTAATTTAAATGGGCGATAATGTTGCCTATATTTTGCTCCAAGTCCAAGGGGATCAACATTTAGAGATTTAAACTGTTTAATTAGTTTTGTAGCTTTTGCATCTAATTGTTTTTCGACCGACTTAGCTATTTTTGTTGTATTTTTTTGGTTTTCTAAATTAAATTTTCTAGAGAGCTCCTGAATACGAGCTTCCATCTTTACATGAATATAGAAAGAAGGTTTCCCATTTTTTATGTTTACCTCGTAGGTAGGAACGGAACGAATGTTATTAATCATTGCATAGCCAGGATTAGTTTTAAATTCATGTGAGTCCAAGCGGTGCTTTTCTAGAAGTCCTTTGAAGACAAACATATCGTGGTACTTAATTGTTCCGACTAACTTATCCTTTTTCAAGAGACCGATACCAGTAATCTTTATTTTATCTCCATGTTTTTTTAGGATAGGCATATAGGAATCTTGTCCTTCACGGTAGTACCTGAAGGCGCCTAAATACAAATTGTCAGTTGGCAAAGGGCCAGTGTCCATATTATGTTCTAACATTTTTTTTATATAAATCGCAACATTGTAAGATGTACTATATTTTCCTTTAAATAGTTCAGTACCATTGCCTTCTAATAGTCCAACATACAGTGAGTTACCAATATTCACATCACGAATTAATGTGTCAAAGGAGTTGGATAATCCTTTTTTAGCAATTTTTGTTGTGAATAAGGCAACACGCATTTGACCGCTTGCGAACGGTTGCGAAGATTCTAAAGATGTATCTGCCTTTACTTGTTTTACTGCGTTTCCTATGCCTTCATAAACTTGAACTTTATTTCCCTTTTTTTGTATGGGGCAAACGAATGTAACTTTTACTTTATTATCTTTTGCTGTATCGAAGACAGTTCCTTGAATGAGTTGAACATCATCAATAATATTTTTTTGTAAGCAACCAGTTAGACTGAAGATACTGATGCAAACAAGAAGTATTAATTTTCTTTTGGTTTTTTCCATTTTCTTTTCACCCACACAATAATAAATAGAATTGGGATGTATACATATATAAGCCAAAAACTAACTTTAGATATATTGCTAATAAAATCATTAATATCATGCCTGTTCGTTAAAAGTTGTGAAACAACTAAAGTGATAAGCATAAGTGCGATCAAAATACCTCGTTGTTTCACACGAAAGATTTCATGGGTTCCTCGAGTAGCGGCCCATAAAGGTAGAATAAAGCTTGTAATAATAACGAGAGCATAACCGGAAATAGCAATATACTCAAGTCGCTCGATAAAAGGAAGCTTAATAACTTGTGTCATGGACAGCTGAGACCAAATAGTTTTGAGTAATTGTTTTTCGCTAAAGAATGTAAAAGCGAGAATGGTACTAAACAAATATAGAATATTGGAAAATAATGCCCCATATTGCGCAAATTTATGGGATTTCTCTGGTTCTTTAACAAATGGATAAATCATAAGGAAAATTTCAAATCCTGTCATGCTATAAATAGATAGTTGAGCTGCTTTCAAAATATCTGTAAAAGAATGTGAAAATATTGGAAGTAAGTTATCCCAATGTGAGAATTTCAAAATGAAAAGACTTAGAAAAAGATAACCTAGTGTTCCACCAACGGAAATAACACAAATTCCTGCAATGACGCGGAATCCTGATGAAATAATGTAATAACTTATTAAACAAATAAAGAATGTGAGCATCCAGGTGGATGCACTAGGAAACATCCATACTTGAATAATTTCGACATATGTTCTAACAACAGAAATACTTACAATAAAAAAATAAGCCATAAAAATGATATTAATACCATTTCCGATCCATTTTCCAAAAAGTTGTTTGTGTAAATCAATTAAGTTTCCCTCTACATTTTTTAATGAATAATACATCATCCAGATGAGAATATGAATGATGATTCCTGTGAGGAGAACTCCTATCCAGCCGTCGTATCCAGCAGATTTTGCAATAATCCGAGCGAAACCGAGAACCCCGGCACCAAACTGTGCACTGTGAATTAAGAAGAAAACAAAGATAGGAGATATTTGATATTTCTCTTGAACTTTACTCATCAATGCACCTCATTCCTTATTCATCAAAATCCGATCGATGTTTTGTTGAAATCCCTTTTGCTGACTTCTTAACATGCTGTGGACGTGCTTGTACATCTCTTGTATCAATCATTGTTAAGGGAAAACGAATCCAAGAATCTTTAACAGATTGTTGCCTTGTCGGATAAAACAAAGCGTACGGCTTACGTAAAGAAGTAAGTCTAAATAGATGGGTAAATAAAAAGATAAATCCAAGAGAGATGCCGAAGAGTCCTCCTATTTCTGCGAATGCTAGGAATGGGAAACGTAGTAATCGAACGGCATTACCCATTTTATAAATAGGTGTAATAAAGGAAGCGAGTGCTGATAATGCAACGATAATTAATAAAATATTACTCGTTAAACCAGCTTGTACAGATGCTTGCCCGATTACGATACCGCCTACAATACCGAGCGTTTGACCAACTTTCATCGGTAACCTCGCGCCAGCTTCTCTTAATAAGTCGATTGCAAGTTCTAAAAATAGTGCTTCAATTAAAGGTGGGAACGGTACTTGTGCCCTTGATAAAATCAAAGTTTCAAGTAAATCACTCGGAATGAGTTCATAATGATAATTTAAAACTGCAACATATAAAGGTGTAGCACAGATTGAAAATAGAACAGCGATAAGGCGTAAAATACGCGAAAATGTAGCGTATAGCCAAGAGACGTTATAGTCTTCTGGTGAAATGAAAAAATCGAAATAGGATACAGGTGTTAGTAGAACACTTGGAGAACCATCCACGAAAATAGCGATTTTCCCATCAATGAGTGCTTTTGTAACTCTATCAGTACGTTCTGTATTGATATAGAGAGGGAAAATCGACTTTTCACCCATTAGTTCTTGTATATAAGCACTATCATTAATTTGATCATATTCAAGAGCACGTAATGACTCCTCGAGAAAATCTACATTATCTTTTTCAGCGAGGTTGTCTAAATACATCATGACAACTTTCGTTTTGGAAAATTCGCCGACAATCATTTCTTTTGTTTGTAAATCTAAAACAGGAAGGCGTTTTCGTACTAAATTAATATTCGTATCAATAGCTTCTACAAAGCCTTCTTGTGGACCGATAACTGTTGATTCATTTAATGGAGGGCTTGGTGCCCGGTAAGTATCAATTGCAATGTTTGCAAGCATACACTTTCGATCTTGCTGATTCAATTGAATAATCGCATGTCCCTTTAAAACCATGTCCTCAATTTTTTGTAAGTCGTTCGTAATTGTAATACCACTCATCGGAATATGTTCTTTTAGCTCTTCTAATGAAGTACAAGGTCGTTCTAACAGAATAGGCATTAAATATTTCTGTAATTTCTCTCCATCAAGTGAAGGACGATAGTAAGAAATCCAATAAGGCATCGTTTCATCATCAGATGTGTGATAATTAACAAAATCACTAGACTTTTTGAGCTTCCCTATTAAATCTTGTAGAGAATGAATACGGTCTTTTTCTGGTTTCGTAAAATCATAAATACTATTATTTCCAGAGCTTTGCTGCTTATCTTGATCCGAGTTACCTTGTTTAGAATGTTGTTGTTTATTCTGATCCGAGTCGTTTTGCTTAGAGTGTTGCTGTTTATCCTGAGCCGAGTCGTTTTGTTTAGAATTTTGTTGTTTATCCTGATCCGAGTCGTTTTGCTTAGAGTTTTGTTGTTGATTCTGATTCGATTCATTTTGTTTAGAATTTTGATGATGATTCTGATCCGAGTCATCTTGTTTAGAATGTTGTTGTTGATTCTGATCCGAGTCGTTTTGCTTAGAGTGTTGCTGGTTATCCTGATCCGAGTCGTTTTGTTTAGAATTTTGTTGTTTATCCTGATCCGAGTCGTTTTGCTTAGAATGTTGTTGTTGATTCTGATTCGAGTCGTTTTGTTTAGAGTTTTGTTGTTGATTCTGATCCGAGTCGTTTTGTTTAGAGTTTTGTTGTTGATTCTGATCCGAGTTGTCTTGTTTAGAATGTTGTTGTTGATTCTCATCTGAGTCGTTTTTCTTAGAGTATTGCTGTTTATCTTGAGCCGAATCCTTGTTTTTTTCTTTTTTTTGCTCCTCATTGCTATCTTTATTATGTTTCATACTTCTAGTCTGTTCTTTTTTATCACCCTCTTGATTACTAGGTTGTTGCTCTGAGTTATCTGTTTCGCTTTTCTCTGTTGCATTTGATTTTTTTTTCTTACGTAGCCAATTCCAAATCATATGTATGCCCTCTTTAATTTTGTAATATAGTGCTATTTTGTGGCTAATTTTGTATATTATTCATTTATTTATGAAAAGAAGAAGGAGTTTGGTTTGCGTAGAAAAAAACATGTAGTAAGCAGTTCATACTATAACGGGGAGAGGGAGAGTCTGTGCAAATTGTAAAAAAAGAGAAGTTTATTTTAAAAGAATTTACGTTTGAAAATGGTAGGGGAATTCCTGTTCAAATGGGGTATGAGACGTATGGTACTTTAAATAGAGAAAGGTCAAATGCGATTTTGGTATGCCATTATTTTAGTGCAACTAGTCACGCGGCAGGAAAATATACAGCGCATGATGAGGAGTCTGGCTGGTGGGATGGTTTAATTGGGCCGGGAAAAGCAGTTGATACAAATAAATACTTTGTTATATGCACTGATAATCTTTGTAATGTGCAGGTGAAGAACCCTTATGTGATTACAACGGGACCGAAATCAATTGATCCGAAAACTGGAGATGAATATGCGATGGACTTTCCGGTTTTTACATTTCTTGATGTGGCTCGTATGCAATATGAGTTAATAAAAGATATGGGAATCGCAAGGTTACATGCTGTAATGGGACCGTCGGCTGGCGGGATGATTGCGCAGCAATGGGCTGTTCATTATCCTCATATGGTAGAGCGGATGATTGGTGTTATTACGAACCCGCAAAATCCAATTATTACGTCGGTAAATGTAGCGCAAAATGCGATTGAGGCTATTCAATTGGATCCAAGTTGGAAGGGCGGAAAATATGGAGAAGAGCAGCCAACGAAGGGGCTTCATTTAGCAAATAGAATGATGTTTATGAACGCATTTGACGAGCACTTTTATGAAACGACATTTCCTCGTAATAGTATAGAGATAGAACCTTATGAAAAAATTTTTGCATTAACATCATTTGAGAAAGAAATAAATAAGGTGACATATAGAAGTATAGAGTTAGTAGATGCAAATTCGTGGATGTACACGGCGAAAGCAGTTTTATTACATGATATTGCGCATGGATTTTCGTCTTTAGAAGAGGCACTGTCTAACATAGAAGCAAATGTACTTATGATTCCGTGCAAACAAGATTTGCTTCAGCCGTCACGTTATAATTATAAAATGGTAGACATTTTGCAAAAACAAGGGAAGTATGCGGAAGTGTATGAGATAGAAAGTATAAATGGGCATATGGCGGGAGCATTTGATATTCATTTATTTGAAAAGAAAGTTTATGAATTTTTAAACCGGAAAGTATCTAGCTTTGTGTAGAAAATAAATGATGTGAAAAAGGTGCAATGTATGTAGTAGGCACCTTTTTTTACATGATTTGTAGACGGAAAATATATGTGGCAATTGCTATACCGAAGAACGCGATACTAAGTAATAGAAATAAGAATGACATTTCTTGTGGTGATTTTATCTTTTTATTATTCTTCATACTAAGTGCAATAATTGCGGCGATTAAGAAAATGATGCCCGTAATGAAAAGAAAAAGTGTCATTTTCATTGGCTCCTTTCATAAAACAAGTATATTGAGGATACAATGCACGAGTTATGTTTGTAAAGAATAAGTTTTGCGGGGAAATTGAGAAATAAATTTTCCATTCTTTGCGTTCTTTCTTTCGCATGCTAAAATTGATTAGACATGGTTGTTTAAGGAAGAGACTAAAGGTTTTATTGTATATAAGGAGGAACGACATATGACAGAAGTTAAAACAATTACTACAGAAGAAGTGCAAGAGCTTTTAGAAAATGGAGAAACGTTATTTTTAGTAGATGTAAGGGAAGATGAAGAAGTAGCAGCAGGGAAAATTCCAGAAGCTGTACATATTAAAATGGGCGATATCCCAAATAAAGTAGATTTCTTTGATAAAGAGAATGAATATATCTTTATTTGTCGTTCGGGAATGCGCAGTGAAAATGTATGTCATTATTTAAATGAGCAAGGATTTAAAACAGTGAACATGGTTGGCGGTATGCTTCAATATGAAGGTGAAACTAAATAAGTAGTTTAAAAAAACTTGAAACGTGTTTGTTTCAAGTTTTTTTCTTTTGCATACAGTGTACAAAAGGGGGATAGGTAAATGGGGATTAACTTGCGGAAAGTAAAAATCATTAATAATACAGGGGCTGTTAATGTTGGTGACTGTTATGATATCTCACCTTTAGCTGTAGCAAAAATATATGCAGGTGCTGGAGGATCGAGTGCGGCTATTTTTTTAAATGGGAAAAGGCAGCCAGAAGCGGTGATTCGAACATCAGTATTTCTCCCGCCATTAGCAACGAGTACACGTACATTAGGTTCATAGAGGAAAGGTAGAGTGTAATTATGCCTGCTCATATAAAAGAATTTGTTATTGTGAATAACACTGGGAATATATTTACTGGTGATAATTTGAGTGATACGTCCTTTACTGCTACGAAATCGTATAGTGGCTCAATGGGATGTACTTGGATTGATGTTGTTACAGTAATAGGGACGGAGACGAAGCTTTGCTTACAGCCAGGTGATTCTGTGACGACAACATATACACGAGGAACTCCTGCTGGTACTGTGACAGGAGCAAGTACTGGGCAAGGTACAAATGTATCGGGTATAGCACAAGCTGTCCCAAATATAGATAATTTGGATTCAACTGCTGGACTCCCTTAAGGAATTAAGGGAGTTTTTATTATTTAAAATAAAAATAGTTTTGGAGATTGTTTTTGTAAATACACATTAAGAAGAGGTTTGTTTAATGTAAAAAAGATAGTGTGTAGGTGGTGAAAGTGTGAGAGAGCGCGATAAACAAAATTCATTAAACTCTAATTTCAGAATTTCACCAAATCTTATTGGGCCTACCTTTCCTCCCGTTCCAACGGGATTTACTGGCATTGGGATTACTGGTCCAACCGGTCCACAAGGTCCAACAGGTCCACAGGGACCAAGAGGATTACAAGGTCCAATGGGAGAGATGGGCCCGACAGGACCTCAAGGAGTCCAAGGGATACAAGGACCAGCTGGACAAATGGGGGCAACAGGACCAGAAGGACAACAAGGACAGCAAGGATTGAGGGGACCACAAGGAGAAATGGGAGCGACAGGACCAGAAGGAGTGCAAGGGTTACAAGGTCCGATTGGTCCGACCGGAGCGACTGGGGCACAAGGTATACAGGGGATACAGGGATTACAGGGGCCGATTGGAGCTACCGGGCCAGAGGGACCTCAAGGAATTCAAGGTGTGCAAGGGTTACCGGGAGCAACAGGTCCACAAGGAATACAAGGAGCACAAGGAATACAAGGCCCACAAGGACCGAGTGGAAGTGCGGGGACAACAGGAGCAACTGGTCAAGGGGTTACAGGCCCAACTGGAATAACAGGTCCAACAGGGGTAACGGGTCCATCTGGAGGACCACCAGGTCCGACGGGGGCAACTGGCGCGACAGGTCCAGGAGGTGGACCGAGTGGAAGTACAGGTGCGACGGGAGCAACGGGAAATACAGGGGTAACAGGAAGTACAGGTGTAACTGGAGTAACGGGAAATACAGGACCGACTGGAAGTACAGGAGAAACAGGAGCACAGGGATTGCAAGGAATACAAGGGGTTCAAGGGCCAATTGGACCAACAGGTCCAGAAGGTCCGCAAGGTATTCAAGGTATTCCGGGTCCGACGGGCGTAACTGGTGAACAAGGAATACAAGGAGTTCAGGGAATTCAAGGGATAACAGGAGCAACTGGAGATCAAGGTCCGCAAGGTATACAGGGGGCTATTGGACCACAAGGTGTGACAGGAGCAACTGGAGATCAAGGTCCACAAGGTATACAAGGAGTACCAGGTCCAACAGGAGAAACGGGATCACAAGGAGTTCAAGGGATTCAAGGCCCGATGGGTGAAATAGGCCCAACAGGACCAGAAGGCCCAGAAGGACTTCAGGGTCCGCAAGGAATACAAGGAATACAAGGACCAGCTGGTGCAACAGGCCCAGAGGGGGCGCAAGGAATACAGGGAATACAAGGGACAGTAGGAGCGACAGGACCAGAAGGCCCACAAGGAATACAGGGATTACAAGGAATACAAGGAGTAACGGGGGCAACAGGGGCACAAGGTCTGCAAGGTGTCCAAGGAATACAGGGAGACATAGGAGCAACCGGTCCAGAGGGCCCGCAAGGTGTTCAAGGTACTCAAGGGGAAATAGGTCCAACAGGTCCAATGGGAGCACAGGGAGTGCAAGGTGTTCAAGGAATCCAAGGTCCGACAGGGGCTCAAGGAGTGCAAGGGCTACAAGGAATTCAAGGAATCCAAGGTGTAACAGGAGATACGGGTACAACAGGAGCGACAGGGGAAGGAACTACAGGTCCAACAGGAGTAACCGGTCCAACCGGTGTAACGGGTCCTTCTGGAGGACCCGCAGGACCGAGTGGTCCAACGGGGCCATCAGGTCCGACTGGATTGACAGGCCCATCCGGTGGACCACCTGGACCGACAGGAGCAACCGGCGTGACAGGAGCAACTGGAGATACCGGGGCGATAGGCTCAACTGGAGTGACAGGAGCGACAGGAGAAACAGGAGCAACTGGTGTGACGGGCTTACAGGGCCCCCAAGGAATTCAAGGTGTTCAAGGAGAAATAGGTCCAACCGGTCCGCAAGGTGTTCAAGGTCCCCAAGGGATACAAGGAGTAACGGGAGCAACAGGAGATCAAGGCCCCCAAGGAATTCAAGGATTGCAAGGAGAAATAGGTCCAACCGGTCCACAAGGAATACAAGGAGATCAAGGCCCCCAAGGAATCCAAGGTGTGACAGGGGCAACCGGAGCACAAGGTCCGCAGGGAATTCAGGGGATACAAGGGGTGCAAGGTCCGACTGGTCCACAAGGCCCAACCGGAATTCAAGGTGTTCAAGGAGAAATAGGTCCAACCGGTCCGCAAGGCGTGCAAGGATTGCAAGGTCCACAAGGCCCAACAGGGGATACTGGGGCAACCGGAGCACAAGGTCCTCAAGGAATTCAAGGTCCACAAGGCCCAACGGGATCCACTGGAGAAACCGGAGCGACAGGTCCTCAAGGGATTCAAGGCCCACAAGGAATCCAAGGTCCAACGGGAGTAACAGGCTCCCAAGGCCCAACAGGGTCCACTGGTCCAACCGGTTCGCAAGGAATTCAAGGTCCAACAGGCCCAACTGGAGCGGGAGCAACCGGATCCACTGGAGCAACGGGTGTGACCGGAGTTAGTACAACTGCAACGTACTCATTTGCAAATAATACATCAGGAAGTGCTATTTCTGTTCTGTTAGGTGGTACGAATGTACCGTTACCGAACAATCAAAATATTGGACCAGGGATCACTGTTAACGGTACGAATACTGTATTCACAGTTGCGAATGCAGGGAATTATTATATAGCTTATACAATTAATATAACGGCAGCTTTACTCGTAAGTTCACGTATAACTGTAAATGGGGTTCAACTTGCAGGAACCGTTAATTCACCAGCAGTAGCTACAGGTTCGTTTAATGCGACAATCATTGCTAATTTGCCTGCTGGAGCTGCTATTAGTCTGCAGTTATTTGGTTTACTTGCAATAGCTACATTATCTACGACAACACCAGGAGCTACTCTAACTATTATTAGATTAAGTTAATAAGAAGAAAACCTTGGGGCTTTTATGCTTCAAGGTTTTTTATCTCGTTATTTGTAGGTAGTCTAATTGGTTAGGAAAGTTTCACTTTATTCACTTGAGCAAAAACATCGCAGTTCGAAAATATATTATAATAGAATGAAAAGAGAGAAATTTGGCAGAAAGGGAGGGTGGCGATGCAGGAGATGGTTACAGATTTTTTTGGACGCCCACTTCAAGATTTGCGCATATCTGTCATTGATCGTTGCAATTTTAGATGTACATATTGTATGCCAGCGGAAGTTTTTGGGCCAGATTATGCTTTTTTGAAAGATGAGTTTTTACTGACGTTTGATGAAATTGAACGTTTGGCAAAACTATTTGTTAGCATCGGTGTACGAAAAATTAGACTTACTGGTGGCGAGCCACTGCTGCGTAAAGATTTAACAAAACTTATTGCACGTCTCGTGAAAATTGAAGGGTTAGTAGATATAGGGTTAACGACAAATGCAATTCATTTAACGAAACAAGCAAAAGCATTAAAAGAAGCTGGATTACATAGAGTAAATGTTAGTTTAGATGCAATAGATGACGATGTATTTAAGGACATTAATGGCCGGAATATCAATACGAAACCTGTTATAAAGGGAATTATGGCTGCAAAAGAGGCCGGGCTTGATGTAAAGGTAAATATGGTTGTGAAAAAAGGGATGAATGACCATCAAGTACTTCCTATGGCTACTTATTTTAAAGAGCAAGGAATCACACTTAGGTTTATTGAGTTTATGGATGTTGGTAGTACAAATGGATGGAACTTTGACCAAGTCGTTACAAAGCAAGAATTAATTGAAATGATTCATAGTGTGTATCCACTTGAGCCAGCTGAAGCGCATTATTTCGGTGAAGTTGCGAAGCGATATCGTTACGTTGGAACAAATGTCGAAGTCGGTTTTATTACTTCCGTTTCAGAGTCATTTTGTTCCTCTTGTACGAGAGCAAGAATTTCGGCAGATGGAAAGTTTTATACTTGCTTATTTGCGACAGAAGGATTGGATGTAAGGGAACTTCTTAGAGGAAATCTTTCAGATGATGAGTTAGTAAGCGTTATACAAAATGTATGGATGAATAGAAAAGACAGGTATTCGGATGAACGGACAGAAGAAAGTGCAAAGAATCGTCCGAAAATTGAAATGTCTTATATAGGAGGATAAGAAAGGGGGCTATCGTATGCAGGAGCGATATTCAAGACAAATATTATTTTCTGGTGTTGGAGAAGAAGGACAGAGAAAAATTAGAGAGAAGCATGTGCTTATTATCGGCGCGGGTGCTCTCGGTGCAGCGAATGCAGAAGCAATTGTTAGAGCAGGTGTTGGCAAAATAACAATTGCGGATCGTGATTATGTAGAATGGAGTAATTTACAAAGACAACAATTATATACAGAAGAAGATGCAAAGCAGTATAAACCAAAGGCGGTAGCAGCAGCAGAGCATTTACAAGCGATTAATTCTGAGGTGAAAATAAATCCGGTTGTGACTGATGTAACAGTGCAAGAAATGGAGGCGTTAGTGAATGATGTAGATTTAATATTAGATGCGACAGATAATTTTGAAACACGTCTTCTTATTAATGATATTTCACAAAAGTATAATATTCCGTGGATATATGGTGGTTGTGTCGGAAGCTACGGAGTAACGTATACAATTTTACCAGGAAAAACACCGTGTTTCCGCTGTTTAATGGAACATCCAGCGAGCGGGGCAACATGTGATACGGCGGGTATTATACAGCCGGCCGTGCAATTAGTAGTTGCACATCAAATAACGGAAGCGCTGAAAATATTAGTAGAAGACTATGGGGCGCTTCGCGAAACGATGTTATCGTTTGATCTTTGGAATAATCAACAGATGGCATTTAAAGTGAATAGGCAGAAAAAAGACACATGTTTATCTTGTGGAAGATTACGTACATATCCGAGTTTAACATTTGAAGCACAAACGAAAACAGAAGTGTTATGTGGCCGAAATACAGTACAAATCCGTCCAGGTGTGCGGAATGAATTTAATTTAGAAGAAATTAAAAAGCGCTTACAAAGAAGTGTGGATGTAAAAGCTACTCCGTATTTATTATCATTTCCGGTAGAGGAATTTCGTTTTGTTTTATTTACAGATGGCAGGGCCTTTATTCATGGGACGAATGATATAAATGTAGCAAAACGTTTATATGCAAGATATATAGGTTGAACCTAAAGGAAGCCCTTTAGGTTCAACGGAGAGAAGATTAAGACTTTCTCGTATAATCTCCACTTTTTCCACCTGTTTTTTCAAATAAATACGTTTCGCCAATAATCATACCTTTATCAACAGCTTTGCACATATCGTACACAGTAAGAGCTGTAGCGGAAGCAGCTGTTAAAGCTTCCATTTCAACACCGGTGCTACCTTCTGTTTTAACTTTTACTTCAATAAGTAATCGATATTGTTCTTCGGATTGTTTCCAATCGAAAGAAACGTCAACACCTTTTAATAATAAAGGATGGCACATTGGGATAATATCAGAAGTGCGTTTCGCAGCCATAATACCTGCGATTTGTGCAACTGCTAGTACGTCACCTTTCCCAATTTTATTGTGAGAGATTTTATCGTAAATTTCTTTTGTAACGACAATGCTAGAGCACGCAATTGCTGTTCGAACGGTTGCTTTTTTGTCGCTTATATCAACCATCTTCGCGCGTCCTTGGTCATTAAAGTGTGTGAATGAAGACATGGAATTCCTCCTTGAAGTAATTTCTATTTAATATATAAAGTTTAATCGAGATAAAAAAAATTGCAAATATGAGGTGAGAAACGATGGTAGAAAAACGAATTCCAATTCAAGTTGCTGAGGCAGTAGAGAGAGTAATGGAATATGCGAAGAATGGTGAAGTAGAAGAGGTTTCTATTACGGAAAGTTACAGGAGAATTCTTGGGGAGGATGTTGTCTCTGATCATGACGTTCCTCATTTTGATCGTTCTCCTTACGATGGTTTCGCAATTCGAGCAGAAGATACGAAAGAAGCGAATCAAGAGAATTTAGTTGAATTTGAAGTGATAGGAGAAATCGGGGCGGGATCTGTTTTTTTAGATGAAGTAGGCCCTTTTAAAGCAGTTCGTATTATGACGGGAGCAGCTATTCCAGAGGGTTGTAATGCAGTCGTAATGCTAGAGCTGACGGAGGGTTTTGAGAAGAATGGAAAAACATATATGAAGGTAAAGCGTCCTTTTAATAGTGGTGACAATGTGTCATTTAAAGGCGAAGATATAAAACGAAATCAAGTTCTCGTTAAGAAAGGCGTTGCAATCAATCCAGGTGTTGCCGCCTTATTAGCGACGTTTGGATATAGTACTGTGAAAGTTGTAAAACAGCCTGTTGTTGGTATTGTGACGACAGGAAGTGAATTGTTAGAAGTACATGAGTCGTTACAGCCGGGGAAAATTAGAAATAGTAACTCGTATATGATTGCAGCTCAAATTATGAAAGCCGGAGGGAAAGTTCGTTATTATGGCCAACTTGCCGACGAGTTAGATGCATGTTTTGCAGCTGTTCAATCGGCGATGGATGAGGTTGATATTTTAATTACGACAGGTGGTGTGTCGGTAGGAGATTATGACTACTTGCCAGCTATTTATGAAAGACTACAGGCGAATGTACTCTTTAATAAAATAGCGATGAGACCAGGAAGTGTAACGACAGTAGCTGAAGTTGATGGAAAGTTACTTTTCGGCTTATCAGGGAATCCATCAGCTTGCTACGTAGGCTTTGAGTTATTTGTGCATCCGGTTATAAAGACATATTTGTATGCGAAAGAACCTCACATATATAGAGCAGATGCTATTTTACAAAAAGATTCTCCGAAACCAAATCCGTTCACTCGTTTTGTAAGAGCAAAGGTAACAATCGCGGAAGGGGTATTACAAGCGATGCCGGTCGGTTTAGATAAATCGAGTGCGGTCTCTTCACTTGCCGATGCGAATGCTTTTATTGTGTTGCCTGGAGGAACGAGAGGATTTGAAGCAGGGATGAAAGTATCTGTATTGTTGTTAGAGCACGCCGAGGGATGTGATTGGCCATGGGCAAAGCCCCTTCAATCTTACAAATAGTAGGGTATCAAAATAGCGGAAAAACAACGCTCGTTGAGAAAATTGTGTATACATTAGCTGAACGAAAAATGAAAGTTGCTACAATTAAGCATCACGGGCACGGAGGTTTTCCAGAAGTAGCGCAAAAAGATAGTGAAAGGCACCGAAAGGCTGGTGCTGTTGTCAGTAGTGTAGAAGGCGCTGGATTACTTTCACTGTCGTCATTAAGAGAGGAATGGTCCTTGCAAGAAATTATTCGCTTATATGAGTTTTTTGAAGTGGATACAATTTTAATAGAGGGCTATAAAAAAGAGAGCTATCCGAAAGTAGTGTTACTTCGTTCTGCGAAAGACATTGAACTTTTACATAAAGTAGAAAATATAGTAGCGGTTATTACGTGGCATGATGCTCCCGCAAACTTACGAGACGAATATAAAGTATTTCATATAACTGAAGAAGAGTTGTATATAGACTGGTTTATACAAACGGTAAGGAGTACGAAATGACAAATACGTATTATGAAGTGATTGATACAGAAATCTCGATTGAAGAGGTAGCGAAGAAGGTTATTCGCCGCGAATGTGGTGCTGTTACAACATTTATTGGAACGGTTAGGGAGTTTACGAAAGGGCGTCGTACATTATACTTAGAATATGTCGCTTATAAAACGATGGCAGAAAAGATGCTAGAGAAAATTGGCTCAGAAGTGAAAGAGAAGTGGCCAGGTACACACGTTGCGATTACACATCGCATCGGTACACTGCAAATTTCTGATATCGCGGTTGTTGTTGCTGTTTCAACACCGCATCGTAAAGCGGCCTATGAGGCGAATGAATACATTATGGAACGCATAAAACAAATTGTTCCGATTTGGAAAAAGGAGTTTTGGGAAGATGGAGACTCATGGATTGGTGATCAATTAGAAAAAACACCATATCCGGCGGGAGAGCCTGGGAAGGAGTTATAAGTATGATTCGAGTATTGTTATTTGCGTACTTGCAAGAGGAAGCAGGAACAAGTGAGTTACAAATAGAGAAAGAAAATATTACGGTTGCAGAGTTAAAAGATGTTGTTGCTAAAGAATATAATGTACCAATGACAGCATCAACTATGGTTGCGATTAATGAAGAATACGCAAATGAAGATGACACGATCCGAGATGGTGATGTTGTTGCACTAATCCCACCAGTGAGCGGTGGTTAATATTGGATTCATTAAAATGACTTTCCTACATAGGGGAAGTCGTTTTTTTATGGCAGTTTTGCGAACACTAATTTATAGAACAAGGAGGGTATTATGAAAAAAATATGTGTAGTTATTACAATGATATGTTCGGCCTTCTTCTATTCCCCAAGTGATTCTTTCGCGAAAGAATCGAGGGAGCAGCTGTTAGAGAGTGCATTATCAAATAGGTACTATTCAGTTATTAGACAAGTGACAGAAGATCAATATGAATGTGCTTCCGTTATAAATATAAAGCGTCTCGGCAAGAACGGTGAGTTCGTTCCTAGATTTGAAATTACGCTACAATTTCTTACGTTCCAAGGTGCACATAATCCGCCGAATGATAAAGTTACACTTATTTTGGAAGATCATTTAGATCACGTAAAAATAAAGAAGGTGGAGCGAGAAAAGAATGTTTCTGGTGCTATTGCAGAAAAAGTTTGTGAACGGGAAAAAGAAAAGATAAAAGCTCACTCTAATGATTCAGAGTGATAATTTATGACATTTAGTAAAGAAAGGTAATGAGCGATGGACATACTTTTAGCGATTTTACCGGCTATATTTTGGGGAAGTATTGTGCTATTTAACGTGAAACTGGGCGGAGGACCGTATAGTCAAACGCTCGGTACAACGTTTGGTGCACTTATTTTCTCAATTGTTGTTTATATTTTTATGAAGCCCGTATTGACTCCTACTATTATCGGAGTTGGAATTGTGTCAGGTTTATTTTGGGCACTTGGTCAGGCGAATCAATTAAAAAGTATTGATTTAATGGGTGTTTCGAGAACAATGCCCATTTCAACAGGACTGCAATTAGTTGCGACGACTTTATTTGGAGTCATCGTATTTCATGAGTGGTCCACGACAATATCAGTCGTCCTTGGCGTTTTGGCTCTCGTTTGTATTATTATCGGTGTTATTTTAACATCACTTCAAAGTGAAGAAGAAAAGAGTGCAGAGCAAGCGGGGAATTTTAAAAGGGGCATTATTATTTTATTGATTTCAACAGTCGGTTATTTAGTTTACGTAGTAGTGATTAGACTATTTAACGTAGATGGTTGGTCAGCTTTATTGCCACAAGCAGTTGGTATGGTGTTAGGGGGCATTTTGCTTACGTTTAAACATCATCCATTTAATAAATATGCAATACGAAATATTATTCCAGGATTAATTTGGGCAGCTGGTAATATGTTTTTATTCATTTCGCAGCCGCGTGTTGGAGTGGCAACAAGTTTCTCGCTATCGCAAATGGGAATTATTATTTCAACGCTTGGCGGGATTCTTATATTAGGTGAAAAGAAAACGAAACGTCAATTAACGGGTATTGTCGTCGGTATCGTTTTTATTATCGCGGCGGGAATTATGTTAGGTGTTGCAAAAAGTTAAAGGGGGTATTGAAATGTATAGTGATTTAGCAGGAAAAGTTGTTGTTATTACAGGATCAGCAACTGGTCTTGGAAGAGCGATGGGAGTACGGTTTGCTAAGGAAAAAGCAAAAGTAGTGATTAACTATCGCTCACGAGAGTCAGAAGCGCATGATGTATTAGAAGAAATTAAAAAAGTAGGCGGAGAAGCGATTGCTGTAAAAGGTGATGTGACGGTTGAAGCTGACGTTGTGAACCTCATTCAATCTGCTGTGAAAGAGTTTGGTACGCTCGACGTTATGATTAATAATGCGGGAATAGAAAACGCGGTACCATCTCATGAAATGCCGCTAGAAGATTGGAATAAAGTAATCAATACAAATTTAACAGGTGCTTTTTTAGGAAGCCGAGAAGCGATTAAATATTTTGTAGAACATGATATTAAAGGTTCTGTCATTAATATGTCGAGTGTTCACGAGAAAATCCCGTGGCCGCTATTTGTGCACTATGCAGCTAGTAAGGGCGGCATTAAACTGATGACAGAAACGTTAGCGCTAGAATACGCACCAAAAGGCATTCGCGTAAATAATATTGGTCCAGGTGCAATAAATACGCCAATTAATGCAGAGAAGTTTGAGGATCCTAAAAAACGTGCTGACGTAGAAAGTATGATACCGATGGGCTACATCGGAAAACCGGAAGAAATTGCAGCAGTCGCAACGTGGCTCGCTTCCTCAGAGGCGAGTTATGTAACAGGAATTACTTTATTTGCAGATGGTGGAATGACGTTATATCCATCGTTTCAAGCAGGGCGAGGATAATATAAAAGGACAAAGAGTTTTATCTCTTTGTCCTTTTTTCTGCAAAAAAAAATAGCGGTCGGCTATTTTAAATTTAGTGATTAATTGTATCTTGAAGAAATGCTGTTGCTTGATGTTCAGAAACATTTTGTACGAGTGCAACTTCGCTAATCATCATTTTTCGTGCATTATCTAGCATTTGTTTTTCGCTCGCATTTAATGCTCTTTCTTTATTACGGCGAAGTAAATCGCGAACAACTTCTGCACTATCTTGCAGATTGCCGTTTTTCATTTTTTCCATATTCATTGTATATCTTTGTTTCCAGGAAAGTGAGGGGTCTGATTCCCCGTTTTGAAAGTCAAGAAGTATATCATCTAACGTACCTTTATCTACGATATAACGAATACCTGATTTTTGTAATTGATCCATTGGAAGCATTACTTGCATATCTTTACTGATGATACGTATCACACAATATTGACGTATTGTTCCTAATATTTCTTTCTCTTCAATGGCTTCGATGACTCCTGCGCCGTTCATTGGATAAACGATTTTATCGCCAATTTGAAACAAATCATCCACCTCCATATGTGGTAACCACCTTTAATGATAGCATAAGTTTATAAAAATGTCAAATTTTATATAATACCATAATGTTAATATTATAGTCAATAAGTAAAAACTCTTTTTTTTTATATTTTTTCGTTCTCACGTATTAATGATTTTTTTAGAAAAATAGTACAGGCGAAGAAAGAAGGCATATCCACTTATTTTTAAGCATAAAATGTAAAAGCGCTAATACAATATACCTAAATCCGTTCTTTGCAAGGGAGGGAGAGAAGGTGGGGCGCACAATAAAAATTGATATTACAAATAAAGTTGTAGCTAAATTTAGATCAGATTATTTGGAATTATATACGAGTAAATTTATGATAGGTAAGTTTTATGTCTATACTGAAGGTAAACAATATGTGTTAGAAGACGGATATATATATGAAGACGGAAAATTTTATCGCATCATAGATACGCACCGTGGCAATAATCAAGCGGCGGAGGGCTGCGATCTAGGATGGTGTTAACATGATTCGTGTGAAAGTGTTTGATGAAAGTCACGAAAAAGACTTAGAAGACGCTGTAAATGTGTTTTTGAAAAAGATTGATGATAGTAACTTTGTAGATATTAAGTACCAAGTTGGTGTTTCCATTAACGATGATGAGAACCAAATTTATTGTTTTTCAGCAATGATCGTTTATAAAGCATAAAAAAGAGCTGGCTCCCCAGCTCTTTTTTATGCTTTATGTTGGGACAACATGTGTCGGTAATACATTCATAATAGATTGGGGTGTACCTAATTTCTTTGTCGTTAAAAGAGGCTCCCCTGTTTCATGGTTTTGGGCATCAGTACACATACCAAGGTGATAACGATCACCTAAAAATGGATCAATATAAAAACCATTTTTGAATACTTTATCATTCGGATGTTTTTCATGATGAATATCAGAGCAGTTAATGCAATAGAACATAGTTGTCATCCCCTTTTTATTTTTGTTTGAAAAAAGTGAGTCGGTAGTCATTTCGCTCCTAAGGAAATGTTGAGGAGAAGAGAAATAACTACCTACTCAAATGGTGGGCATATTCCTTCTGATTTTTCATATCTCGCGTAGTGTCCCTGAGGGAAGGAGGAGAGACGAAATACGCATGATATAAGCAAGGCTCTTCTTTCAAGATGAATGATGGAGTTTCATGTTAAGAGAAGTTTTTATTTTTTGTTGCCTTTGTGAGTATATTATGAAGGAATGCTGAGAGGGTGTTTGTCCTGTTGAAAAAATGTTGAGAATTTCTCAACATTAAAAAAGAATTAGCGTTGACATGAAACTAAAAGGTGTTATATCATCTGAATGTAACCAAAAGGTGTTATATTTGAGCGCCGAATAAAGGAGAAAGAAACAGTAAACAAAAACATAGACAAAAGTAGGCAAAGTAGTTATTTACACAAGAGTATCAAATTCAGGTCAGAAAGATGATTTAGAAAATCAGGTTGAGTTTTTAAAAACATTTGCAAATGCACGAGGAATGATTGTAGATGAAGTTATCAAAGATATTGGTAGCGGATTAAACTACAAAAGAAAACAGTGGAATAAGCTGATTGACAGTTGTATGGAAAGAAATATTTCGACGATCATCATTGCACACAAAGATAGATTTGTACGTTTTGGATATGATTGGTTTGAAGAGTTTCTTCGTAAAATGGGAGTGGAAATTATGATTGTTAACAATGAAAAATTATCTCCTCAAGAAGAACTTGTTCAGGATTTAATATCTATCATTCATGTATTTAGCTGTAGAATATATGGGCTGAGAAAATACAAAAAGAAAATCTCAGAAGATGAAGACCTATGAAAAGAGCATATTTAATAGAAATCAAACCGACAACTGAACAAGTTAGTAAAATCCGTCAAACTATTGGGGTGTGTCGATATGTATATAACCTGTATATCTCTAAAAATAAAGAGGCATATGAGTCGGAGGGGAAATTTCTTAGTGGCTATGACTTTTCCAAATGGCTAAACAACATTCATACAAAAGAGTGTGATCAGTGGATTAAAGAAGTGTCGAGCAAAGCGGTAAAACAAGCGATTATGAATGGAGATAAAGCTTTTAAGCGATTTTTTAAAGGTTTATCTCAGTTTCCACGATATAAAAAAAAGAGGAAGCAAGATGTGAAGTGCTACTTTCCGAAAAACAACAAAACAGATTGGACAGTAGAAAGACATAGAGTAAAAGTCCCTACAATTGGTTGGGTAAGGTTAAAAGAGTATGGATATATCCCTAAAAATGCAACTGTAAAAAGTGGCACAGTATATCAAAGAGCAGGAAGATATTTTGTATCTGTACTTTGTGAATTGGAAGAAATGGCAACAAAGTTAGCACTCAATAAAATAGGTCTAGGGATTGATTTAGGAGTGAAGGATTTTGCTACACGTAGCGATGGTATCGTTCATGAAAACATCAACAAAACAATAAAAGTAAAAAAGATAGAAAAACGGTTAAAACGTGAACAACGCTCTTTAGCACGTAAATTTGAAAATCTAAAAAAGAGAGGTGAAAAATCTGTTACTAATAAAAGAGTGAATATAGATAAAAATGTTCTTAGAGTGCAAAAGTTGCATGCTCGATTAGCGAATATTCGAATAGAGTATGTAAAGTCTATTGTAAATGATGTGGTGAAAACCAAGCCAACGTTTATTACAGTAGAAGATTTGAATGTGAAAGGTATGATGAAGAACAAACATCTATCTAAAGCTGTAGCACAACAATGTTTTTATGCTTTTAAAACATTGTTATCAACGAAATGTAGGGAATATGGAATTGAACTACGGCAAGCGGACAGATTCTATCCATCTTCTAAAATATGTTCATGTTGCGGTCAAAAAAAGTCGGATTTAAAGCTGTCTGACCGAGTATATACATGTGAATGTGGCAATGTAATAGATAGAGATTTAAATGCGTCAATCAACCTTTTACAAGCAAAAAAATATACAATACTAACGTAAATAGATTGTATATATGTACGGTGGGCTACATCGGAATTTACGCCTGTGGAGTGTCACAGCAAACTGTAGTAGCAAGTGATTAGCGAGGCAGGGCACGTAGAAGCAGGAATACTCTAAGAATATTCATTTGTCTATATTTTTAGTAGCAGAATGAAAATGGAACAACAAAATACATTAACTGATATTAAACAAACGATCGTTTTTAACGCGTCTATTCAAAAAGTATGGAATGTAGTATCAACTGCAGAAGGGATTGCGTCATGGTTTATGCCAAATGATTTTGTATTAGAGGTAGGACATGAATTTCATGTGCAATCACCATTTGGACCATCACCATGTAAAGTGTTAGAAATTGATGAACCAAACCATCTATCTTTCTCATGGGATACAGATGGCTGGGTCGTTTCATTTAATCTGAAAGACCTAGGAGATAATAAAACAGAATTTACGTTAATTCACGGCGGCTGGAAACATCCTGATGAAATTCTTCCGAAAGCGAATGCGAAGAGCTCTATTATTCGCGATAGAATGAGTGGTGGATGGGTAGCGATTGTAAATGAAAAACTGAAAAAGGTTGTTGAAGGCTAAGTGTCCTCATCGGCAGCGAAATATGATGTATTTCAAGCAATTGCTGATCCAACCCGCCGAGAAGTAATACGGTTATTAAGTGATAAAGAGTTACCGATTTCCAAAATAACGGATCATTTCCCGATGAGTCGTACTGCGGTTGTAAAGCACCTTCATATTCTTTCAGAAGCGAATTTAGTAAGCGGAAGAAAAAGCGGAAGAGAGAAGATATATCGTTTGCATCCAGAACCATTAGAGGAATTACAACAGTGGCTCTCGTATTATGAACGTTTTTGGGATAATAAATTGTCCATGCTGAAACATATTGTGGAGAATGAAGAGTAAAAAGAGGATGACCGAGATGGTCATCCTCTTTATTATTGCTCACTTGTTTGTGTAGCTGGTTTCAATAAAATCCAAGCGATAATTAGTGTAAATACTGCTAATACGAAAGTACTCATATAAATGACGTGTACACTTGATGCTAATGCCTCTTGCGATTCGGTTACTACGTTTGTTGTAGTTCCTCCATGTCCGCCACCAGATACAAGATCAAGGTTTTGAATACCACGTGCATGAATCATCGTATTAAAGATTGTGCCAAAGATTGCAGCGCCTAACGTTTGGCTAAATGTATTAATAAATGTGTTTAAACCAACGGCTGTTCCTCGTGTATGAGCTGGTACGGATGCTTGAATTGTTACCATGTAAATTGGTGTCACAAGCCCCATTCCTAATCCGAATAATCCGACTGCTACATAAATAAGGAACGATGGTGAATTTGTTGATAATGTAAATAATAAGAACGTAGCCACTGATAAAATGCTAGCTCCAAGTAAAATGATTTGTTTCGTTTTTAATTTTCCTACTAAGTTACCAGAGAAAATAGCGCCAAATGTCCACATAACAGGGATTGGCATTAAAATAAGTCCGGCTTCTGTCGCATTTTTTCCTAAAACACCTTGGCTCCAAATTGGAAGGTACATTGTAATACTAATGATCATCGCGCCAGCAATAAGCGTTAATATGTTTATCGTAGATAATGTACGGTTAGAGAAAAGTGCTAGCGGAATTAATGGCTCCGGAGATTTTTTCTCGATAAATAAGAAAATAATGAATGAAACGACGGCGAAGATTAATAGGCCGATAATTGTTATGTCTCCCCAGTTTTGCTTACTGCTACCTGTTAATAATGCATATAGTAGAGCGATCGTACTTAATGAGAAGACTGTTGCGCCAAGATAATCAATATGGTGTTTAGCTGGCTTAATAGATTCCTTGTAGTAAATTGCAATCATTAAGCAAGCGATAATTCCGAATGGAACGTTTAAGAAGAAAATATAACGCCAAGATAGGGAATCGACTAAAAATCCACCTACTAATGGTCCGATAACACCCGATACACCCCAAACGGCACTCATCCAACCTTGTGCTTTCGCGCGGTCTTTCGCTTCGCTATATAGGTCTCCAATAATCGTCATTGTGATCGGCATAACAGCACCAGCGCCTATACCTTGAAGAGCACGGAAGAAGATTAATTGTTCCATTGATGTAACGACTCCGCAAAGTGCAGAACCGATTAAGAAGATTGCTGCTCCAATGAGCAAAACTTTTTTACGGCCAAATAAATCAGCCAATTTTCCGTATATTGGAGTCGAAACAGCTGTTGCAAGCATATAAATTGCATATACCCAACTAACAAGTTCGACGCCTGACAAATCACTCGTTATACGAGGGATCGCTGTACTAACAATCGTTCCTTCTACCGCAGAAAGAAACGTCATTAGCATTAAAGACATCATGACTTTTTTTCTCATTTGTTTTCCCCTTACCCTTTTTCAATTATTCAACAATATAAAATATAAAGGTAATAAGGTATATAAAGCAACAAAAAAGCAATGGGAAGTCAGGAGGAGCGTATATTTGTCGTTCCTTGTCGGTAAGTCGATATATTTAAGAAATCGCCGATATATGTTGTAGAAACGCCGATATAATTTCATATACCTATAAAAAAAGAAACAGAAAGCCCTGTTTCTTTTTTTAATATTGCATTTTTGCATTTTCTCCAGCTGTTGTTCCGGCAATTCTACCAGTAACAAGAGCAGATGTAATGTTATAGCCGCCAGTATAACCGTGAATATCAAGAACTTCTCCGCAGAAATATACGCCGTTCGTGAATTTAGAAGACATTTCTTTCGGGTTAATTTCTTTAACGGATACACCACCGCCGGTAACGAATGCTTTTTCAATTGACTGCGTACCATTTACATTCACAGTAAATTCTTTAAAGTCTTTCACAAGTGCACGAATCTTCTCGTGAGAAACTTGTCCAGCTTGTTCGCTGCCATCAATTTCATTTTTTTCTAATAAGAATAGGAAGTAACGTTCAGGTACATAACCTTTTAAAACGTTTTTAATTCCTTTTTTCGGATCTTCTTTCATTTGTTTCAACATGCGCTGGAATAGTTGTTCACTATTTTCTTCTGGCAATGCATCGATGCTCATTTGAATCGTATTCGTTTTAAACTTTTTCAGTGCTTTCACGACGAATTGGCTACAACGAAGAGCGGCAGGACCAGATAGGCCGAAATGAGTGAAGAGCATGTCCATTTTGTGAGAAATGATAGCTTTTCCTTTCGGGTTTAATACGCTTAAGTTTACATCGCGTAAAGCGAGACCTTGTAAGGAGCGATCACGAATAAATGGTTCGTTTGAAAGGATTGGTACTTCTGTTGGGAATAGCTCTGTAATTGTATGCCCAGCTTTTTCAGCCCAAGCGTATCCGTCTCCAGTAGAGCCAGTTTGAGGAACGGATTTTCCGCCAACAGCGATAACGACGTGATTTGTTTCTAACACTTCACCAGTTTGCAGTACGACTGCTTTCGTTTGACCGTTCTCATATTCAATTGTTTCAACAGGTGTATTTGTACGGATTTTTACACCTAAGTCTTTTAATCGTGTTAAAAGTGCGTCTACTACTGATTGTGCTTTATTTGATACAGGGAACATGCGACCATGATCTTCTTCTTTTAGTTGTACGCCAAGCTTTTCGAAGAATGTAATAATATCTTCATTATTGAAAATAGAAAAAGCGCTGTATAAGAAGCGGCCATTTCCTGGTATATGTTTAACGATCTCATCAAGTGGTAGACGGTTCGTTACGTTACAACGACCACCACCAGAAATCGCAAGTTTACGCCCTAGTTTATTTCCTTTATCAAGAAGTAAGACACTTGCGCCTTCTTCTGCAGCACCGATTGCAGCCATTAGCCCAGAAGGCCCGCCGCCGATGACAATAACATCATAATGCATAATATATCGACCTCATTTTCTACATTTCCTGCCTAAAAGAATAGCATGTTTTCCCTTAAAAGAAAAATAGAGTGAAGTACTGCTTAAGGATAGAATTGTGGTACAATACAAAAGTTAGAGTTCAGCACTATCCTGCTATTTGTGGGCAAGAAGACTAAAACCTTAAGATGTAAGAGAAATAAAAAGGGAATTTGGTAGCCCGTAAATGCTCGAATAGTTCAACTAATAATCAGTAGGGAAGAACACCCACACTGATTAAAGTTTCACTTTATGTAGATGTAGGAGGATTTTTGTATGTCCGATTCGAAATTTCTGCGCGGAACGCTTATTGTTACGTTAGGGACATTTTTAGTAAAGTTCTTAGGCATGATTTACGTCTTTCCGTTTCATGCATTAGTAGGTACAGAAGGCGGAACGCTCTATACATATGGATACATTCCATATACGATCTTTTTAAGTATTGCAACGGCAGGGGTGCCGCTTGCTGTTTCCAAATTTGTTTCCAAATATAATGCGCTTGGCGATTATAAAACGAGCCGGAGAATGTTCCGCTCTGGAATGGTTATGATGATAGTAACAGGAGTTCTTTCGTTCCTAGTTCTATACATGACAGCACCACTGTTTGCAGAAGCAATGCTTGGTAAACGAAGTATACACAGTAATGTAGAAGAAGTTACGACGATTATTCGTCTTGTAAGTTTTGCACTTATTGTTGTACCAGCAGCGAGTTTAATTCGTGGTTATTTCCAAGGTCACCAATCGATGGGACCGACTACTGTTTCCCAAATTATTGAACAAATTATTCGTATCGTCTTTTTATTAGCGGGTAGTTTTATCGTTATTAAAGTACTTGGCGGTACAGTTGCAACAGCAGTTGGGGTAGCGACATTTGCTGCGTTCGTTTCAGCAGTTGGAGCGCTCGGTGTACTCATTTGGTACTGGTTAAAACGTAAAAAACATTTGGATCAATATTTAATTGAACAAACTGTACCAGAATCGACAGTGAGTACGGTTCAATTATTTAAAGAATTATTTGCATATGCGATTCCTTACGTTGTAATTGGGTTAACAATTCCTTTATATCAACAAATTGATACATTGACATTTAACTCAATTATGCAAGCGATTGGTCAAGGGGATATTGCAGAGCGAGCTCTCGGTATTTTCACAATGTGGACGCATAAATTAATTATGATTCCTGTATCGCTTGCGACAGCGTTTAGTTTAACGCTTGTACCAGCGATTACAAAATCATTTACTGAAAAACAATACCGTTATTTAAAGTTACAAATTACACAAACATTCCAGGCAAATATGTTCTTAACATTGCCAGCAGTTGTCGGTATTTCAACACTTGCATATCCAATCTATACTGCGTTCTATGACTCAGATCCACTAGGTGGACAAGTATTAATGTGGTATGCACCGGTTGCGTTGTTATTCGCTTTATTTACAGTAACAGCAGCAATTCTGCAAGGAATCAATCAACAAAAACATGCGATTGTCGCGCTTATTATGGGTGTTATTTTGAAATTCGTATGTAACGTAATCTTTATTCGTTATTTCGGTACAGTTGGAGCGATTTTAGCAACTGCAGTCGGATTCTTAGTTTCCGTATGGTATACGAATCGACAAATCAAAAAACATGTACACTATTCATTTGGTGTTGTATATAAGAGAACTTTCCAAATTGCAGTATTAACACTTGTAATGGTCATTGCTGTAAAGTTATCACAATGGACTCTGTCCTTCATGATCTCACCTGATGGCCGAATGGGTGCTCTTATTACAGTTGTGGTTTGTGCAGGTATTGGTGGTCTTGTGTATGGATTGTTAGCAATTCGTACAGGAGTACTTGAACGAGTATTTGGCGGAGAAGCGTTAGAGAAAATCCAACGTAAACTTGGCAATAGATTCAAAATAAAGTTGAAATCAAAAGGGGCGTAATTACGTCCCCTTTTCTATGATAAACAAAGAAGGTGAAAAACGTGAGATTAGATAAATTATTAGCAAATATGGGATATGGAAGTAGAAAAGAAGTAAAGAAATTATTGAAAGACGGCGTTGTAAAAATTGATGGAACGCCAGTGAAAGATGCGAAGGTTCATGTAAATGTAGAAGAGCAAGAAGTTATGATTCACGGAGAAGTTGTGGAATATAAAGAGTTTGTTTATTTAATGTTGCATAAACCACAAGGTGTTATTTCAGCGACAGAAGATGATAATCATGAAACGGTAATAGATTTATTAGAGTTAGAAGATGCAATCTTTGATCCGTTCCCAGTTGGACGACTTGATATTGATACGGAAGGTTTCTTATTGATAACAAATGACGGGAAGTTATCACATCAATTGTTATCTCCGAAAAAGCATGTGCCGAAAAAATATTATGCACACGTTGCAGGAGTAGTAACAGAAGAGGATGTAAAAGAGTTTGCTAAAGGTGTTATTTTAGATGATGGCTATGAAACAAAGCCAGGTGCACTTACAATATTAAAAAGCGATGAGATTTCTGAAATCGAGCTTGTAATTACAGAAGGAAAGTTCCATCAAGTGAAGCGTATGTTTGAAGCGGTAGGGAAAAAAGTAGTCTACCTAAAGAGAACAGAGATGGGACCATTAGTATTAGATGAAGAGCTAGAACTTGGAGAATACCGAGAGCTATCAGATGAAGAAGTAGAAATGTTAAAAACATATCAAGTAGATACTGAGAAATAGTGCTGTTTTTGGCGCAGAAAAGACCCCTTTCTAATGAGTTAGAAAGGGGTATGTATTTATTTACATACAATTATTTTTTCATTATGAGGTCATTCTCACTTTCTTTCCTGTTGTTGTCCACTTACCGCGGCAAGGGCTATACACGAGTTCATTAAACTGCAACACATTTAGATCACGTTGTATCGTTCGCGGTGTGATCCCGAACTCATCTACAAGGTCTTTCGTCGTTACCGTTCCGTTTTCATTGATGTACATATAAATTGATTTAATGCGTGTTAGCATACGAGTAGTTGTAGGTTTCAAGAGAAAACCACTCCTCTACTAGTTTTTTTGACCCCATTCAGGAAAGAAGGTCGTTACTACCATTGTACTCTACATGATAAAATTCATGCTTTAATCTACTTAAATTTTACAGAAATTTAACAAATATTCATATAGAAAAATATTGGTAGTTGACATTTTATATATGGTCAGTCAACTAACACATAAAATTCTACGTAAAACGCCAAATTCCTGCAAATTTTTTTAGAAAAATAAAAGAAAAACTAATAAGAAATATCTGAAACGTTACAATTGTTAGGTATTTTAGTTTCGTATATGGCATAAGAGATTTCGGTTTGTTATGATGAAAGAAACAATATAGTGAAGGATGGATGCGTGATGTCAGCGATTAATTGGACAGAAGAAGTTGCAAAACGAAAAGATGATTTAATTCGTGATACACAACAATTTTTACAAATTAAAAGTGTATGGGAAGAAGAATCAGCGAAAGAGGGCGCACCATTCGGTGAAGGTGTAGAAAAAGCTTTATCTTTCATGTTACATAAAGGAGAAACTGAAGGTTTTGCTTCTAAAAATTTAGAAGGGTATGCAGGTCATCTTGAAATGGGACAAGGAGAAGAGTTAGTAGGTATTCTTTGTCACGTTGATGTTGTGCCAGAAGGAGATGGCTGGACGACTCCGGCATATAGTGCAGATATTCGCGATGGAAAGATTTTTGCACGTGGTGCAATTGACGATAAAGGCCCAACGATGGCAGCTTATTATGCGATGAAAATTGTTAAAGAATTAGGTTTGCCTCTTTCAAAACGCGTTCGCATGATTTTAGGAACAGATGAGGAAAGCAATTGGAAATGTGTAGATCACTACTTTAAAAACGAAGAAATGCCAACAATTGGTTTTGCGCCAGACGCAGATTTTCCAATTATTAATGCAGAAAAAGGAATTGCTGATATACAAGTTGTGCAAAGTGGTAGTGAAGAGAAGAAAGGTACATATGAACTTGTTTCATTTGAATCAGGTCGCCGTTTAAATATGGTTCCTGATTTTGCAGAAGCGATTATTACAGGAGAAGATGTAAATGCACTTACACTAGCATATGAAGAGTATTTACAAACTGCTAAAAAAATAGGTGAAGCAATTATAGAAGGTAATACGGTGACGTTGCAAATTAAAGGGATTTCAGCTCACGGATCTACTCCAGAGAAGGGTGAGAATGCAGGTTTATTACTGGCAAACTTCTTAACTACAGTTGCTCTTGATGGAAAAGGGGCTTCGTTTGCATCGTTTGTAACAGAAACATTTACAGGAGATATTTTAGGAGAGAAAGCTGGTATTTCTTATAAAGACGATATTAGCGGACCGTTAACTGTGAATGTTGGTCGCCTTTCTTATACGAAAGAGAATGGTGGTAATTTAGGATTAAATGTACGTTACCCGGTTACGACTAACTTTGACGAAATGATTGCAAAGTTAAAAGAATACGTTGGTAATCATGGATTTAAAGTGGCGGATTATTCAAACTCTCGCCCGCATCACGTCGATAAAGATCACGTGTTAATTCGTACGCTGCAACGTGTATACGAAGAACAAACAGGCGAGAAAGCGGAACTATTAGCAATCGGCGGCGGTACTTACGCTCGTTCATTGAAAGCTGGCGTTGCGTTTGGTCCGTTGTTCCCTGGAAAAGAAGAACTTGCGCATCAAAAAGACGAGTACATTGAAATTGAAGACTTATTAAAAGCAACAGCAATTTACGCG
This sequence comes from Bacillus cereus group sp. N14, assembly GCF_016483555.1. Classification (NCBI taxonomy): domain Bacteria; kingdom Bacillati; phylum Bacillota; class Bacilli; order Caryophanales; family Bacillaceae; genus Bacillus; species Bacillus cereus group sp. N14. Next base: position 124,152 of record NZ_JAEHBQ010000004.1, on the reverse strand, counting down.
CAAGCAATTCATGAATTAGCGAAGTAATGGATATATAAATAAGAAGAGGCCGTCCCAATACATATTTTGGGACGGTTTTCTGTTAAGTATAGGTTGCTTTTCTTATCGTATTTAGTTGTTAAGTCGATATCCCTTGTCGAGATTTCGATATAATTTCATTTATCCCGCATTAACGGGCAGTAAGACCCCCACTTTAAAATTTAGCGAAAGCGAAGAAGTTAGGTGGGGATCAACTGCCCGTAAAAGCCCGATTGGTGAGGGCTGATAATCAGTAGGGGATGGACAAAACCCCACTGATTAAAGTTTCACTTTATTAACGCAACCCTAACTTGGTTAGACTTGTAGGGAAGTTTGATTCTATTTAATTGAATGAGATAAGAAAGAAAAGCAACAATAGAAAGAAGGAGAAGATGTACATGGAGCCGCATTATTTTGTCGCGATTACGTTACCGAATCATATAAAAGAAGTGCTGTCTAACTATAAAGAAGAAATGCAGGAGGAATTACCATTTCGTTCATGGGTACATAAAGAAGACTACCATATTACCCTTTCATTTTTAGGTAGTGCAACAGAGGAACAATTAGAAGGAATAAAGAATGGATTACAAACAATTACAGAAATGAAAGAACTATCGTTCACATTACAAGGATTTTCTACGTTCGGTATGGAAGATAGGCCGCGTATTTTTTGGTCGAAGGTAAGCGAGAATTACGATTTGCTTCAATTACAAAAGCAAGTACACGTTATTTGTGAAGGGAATGGATTGTCTTTAGAAACGCGCCCGTATCATCCGCATATTACTGTTGCTCGTAAATGGGTAGGAGAAGAGAAGTTTGATTTAGAACATATAAAGGAAGTGCCTGAAATATCATTTCAAGCGGATACGATTACTTTATACGAATCTCATGTGAAGGAGACACCGAAGTATAAAGCGATTGCTGAAATAAAATTACAAAAATAGAATGTATGAAAACGTTTTTTATACAGGTGAATATACTATAGAGAATAATGTGTTACTGTATAGAGCCTTGCTGATAAGAAAAGCCTTATCATTTGCAGCTCGTTTCATTTAATTTTAAGAATGATGGTGATTTTTTTATGTTGAAAGTAAAACGTCCATTTGATGCCTATTTAGATGAAATGAATAAAATTACAATTTTGCTCCCACACGCGTATGGAACAAGCCGGACATTTCGTTTGCAAGAAGGAAGTAACGTGAAAGATTTACCGATTTCTCATACAATTGCGCTTCCGGATGCAACGAAGTATGAGTGCTTTATAGAAGAGCCGCTAGATGTGGGGAAGTATTATACAGTACGAGATGAACGGAATGAAGAAACAGATTTACAAATAGGTGCTGTCATAAGAACAGCGATTTTCGATGAAAAGTATTACTACGAAGGTACAGATTTAGGAGCCGTGTATCAAAAAGAAGCAACGACATTTAAAGTATGGGCTCCAACTGCGAGGCTTGCGAAAGTAAGGATTTATAAAAGTGATAAAGAATATACCGATCATGAAATGCATAGAGGAGAAAATGGGGTTTGGACTCATACATTACAAGGCGATTTAGCCGGAGCAAAGTATACATTTCTTGTTTGTATTAATTTAATATGGAATGAAGCGGTGGATCCTTACGCAAAGTCAGTGACTGTAAATGGGACGTACGGCGTTGTTATCGATTTGGAAAAGACAAATGTAACAAAACGAGAGCAATTACCACCATTACAGGCAATGACAGATGCCATATTGTATGAACTGCATATTCGTGATGCTACTATTCATCAGGGCAGTGGAGTGAGTAAAAAAGGAACATATAAAGGGCTAATGGAAGAAGGGACAATAGGGCGAAATGGGACGTTAACAGGCTTGTCTCATATAAAAGATTTGGGTGTTACACATGTTGAACTATTACCTTTATATTGTTTCGGTGGTGTAGATGAGGCGAATCCTTCCTCTGCATATAATTGGGGTTACAATCCATTATATTACAATGCGCCAACGGGATATTATGCTACAGACCTCTCTGATCCGTATAACAGGATAGTAGAGTGTAAGCAACTAATTGAAACATTTCATGAGCACGGCATTAGAGTGATTGTAGATGTTGTATATAATCATGTGTATGAAAGAGAGCTATCATCATTTGAAAAGCTTGTCCCAGGATATTATTTTCGTCATGGTGAAGATGGCATGCCTTCTAATGGGACGGGAGTCGGGAATGATATAGCATCTGAACGGAAAATGATGAGGAAATTCATTGTAGAGTCTATTTTATATTGGCTTACTGAATACAATGTTGATGGATTCCGATTCGATTTAATGGGAATTTTAGATGTTGATACATTGAATATAATAGAAAAAGAAGTGCGAAACATAAAGCGAGATGCATTGTTATTAGGAGAAGGATGGGATCTACAAACCCCACTTCCTCTAGAGGAAAAAGCAACGTTAAATAATGCAAAGAAAATGCCGCATATCGCGCAATTTAATGATCAATTTCGTGATGGGATAAAAGGGAGTACCTTTCATATAAATAAACGTGGTTTTGCATTTGGTGGGCATGTAGACTGTAATCATTTGCAGTATATAGCATCGGGAAGTCTTTTGAGTATGAAAGAAACAGGTCTGTTTCTAGAGCCTGTGCAAAGCATTAACTATGTAGAATGTCATGACAATATGACGATGTGGGATAAACTAATGCGCAGTAATGAAGAGCCAGAAGAGATTTTGAAAAAACGTCACCTTCTAGCGAGCGCAATGGTGATTCTTTCGCAAGGTATTCCTTTCTTACATGCTGGGCAAGAGTTTTATCGTACGAAGCAAGGAAATGAAAATAGTTATAATGCAAATGATGAAATTAATCAATTAGATTGGGATCAAAAAGAGAACGAGATAGAGACCGTTAACTATATAAAAGGTTTAATTGCGATTCGTAAAGAGCACGGAGCATTCCGATTGCAAAACGCAGACCTTATAAAAAAGCACATGACTTTTTTGCAAACCTCTCCAGAAGTACTTGCATATCACCTAGGGCATGCAGAATCGTTTGGACCGTGGAAAGAGATTGTAGTTTTATTTAATAGCGGTTTAGAAGCTAAAACGGTGCAACTTCCGAAAGAAGAAACGTGGCATGTGTTAGTAAACGAAAAGCAAGCGAAAATAGAGCCAATTTCTTCATTTAGAGGAAAGGAACTTCAGCTGGCTCCAATTAGCACGTATATATTGACGATAATGTGACAAATCGCTACTTGACGATGAGAATGTAATAAATGTAGAATTGACAAAGGTGACGATTTTGATAAGTTGTCATTCTATGACTGGTTTTGTAAAATAAAATAGAGAGTTTTTGGCTTATGCCAAGTTTTCTTTTCATTTACAGTAAAATATATGAATCCACAACATGTGTAGAAATGTTGCGGTTTTTCTTTTCATAACTATAAAAGATAAGGATTTGTTAACGGGTAATGAATATGGAATGGTTGGAACAATTATTAGGAAAAGAGTGGAGTCTTGTACCGGCTGGTGGAGTAACGGGCGATGCGTATATTGCGCAAAACGGACAACAGAAGTTATTTTTAAAGCGGAATACATCGCCCTTTTTAGCGGTATTGTCAGCAGAAGGAATTGTTCCAAAATTACTTTGGACAAGAAGGGTAACGAACGGTGATGTAATTTCTGCTCAAAAATGGCTTCCGGGACAGAAGCTAGAGCCAGAGGATATGAAACTAGAACGTGTTGCGAAACTTTTGAAGAAAATACACTCCTCTAAAGCGCTTGTACAGATGATTCAAAGACTTGGGAAGCAACCGCTTCACGCACAAGAGTTATTACAACAACTGCAACTTGTTTTAAGAGGAGATATAAGGGATGATGAAACAATTCAGCAAGGCCTTCAATATTTAATGGATTCATTAAAAGATATTGAATACAATGAATTCGTTGTATGCCATTGTGATGTGAACCATAACAACTGGCTATTGTCGGATGAAGATGAGTTGTTTTTAATTGATTGGGATGGAGCTGTAATTGCTGACCCAGCTCTAGACCTTGGTATGTTATTATATTGGTACATTCCACGCCACGAATGGAGCGAGTGGCTCGAATATTATGATATTGAAATGGATGAATCGTTGCTTAGGCGTATGAGATGGTATGTAATAGCACAAACGATTTTGTCTATGCAATGGCACACAACAAAAAAACAGCAAGCAGAAGCTGAATATTGGCATCAATATTTACAGCAACTACTTGCTTCAGAGTAATACTTAAGAAAAATTGTCCATTCCAGCAATCCACTGAGTAAGTTGTTCTTGATTATTGGAAATGTGGTTGTCCAAATTAGAGGAAGATTTACCCGATTGACTATAAGAATATACATCGTTTAGCATTGCTTTAGCGTCACTACTTATACTATCGTTTGCGAGTAACGATTGAATGAGACGCTCTAATTGCTCGCATTCAGAAACTGTCCCGCAACAATCACTTTGGTGATTGACTAAAATATCTTTCAGCACTTCTAATTGATGTTGTTGATTAATTGGCATGAACGGATCATCCTTTCGATTGTTTTTCTCTTCAAATGTACGAGAAAAAGCTGTTTCGTCATGGAATGTTTAATGCTGTATGTAGTTTTTATCAAAATGGTACATCTTATACTTGAAAGAAACGGACCGAGTGCTCGTACGTACTTGGTTTTTTGTTTGGGAGATTGATTAAAACAGAGAGAAGGAATTATTCCTTTAAAATAGCTATGTAAAGAGAGGGAGACATCTATGCGTTTAAGACATAAACCATATGCAATGGATCGAATTAATGAGTATTCACATATCGTAATCGGAAACCCAGAGGAGCGCGCTGGTAACTGGAAAGAAGTATTTGGAAATGAACAACCAATTCATATTGAAGTAGGTACAGGTCGTGGTCGCTTTATGTATGATATGGCAAAAGCAAATCCACATATTAATTATATTGGAATTGAAAAATTCACAAGTGTTGTTGTAGATGCACTTGATAAATTAATTGAAGAAGAAGTGCCGAACTTAAAGTTAATTAATAAAGATGCTGAAGATTTAACAGTTTTCTTTGCAAAAGGTGAGATTGACCGCGTTTATTTAAACTTCTCAGATCCATGGCCGAAGAATCGTCATACGAAACGTCGTTTAACGTATAAAACATTTTTGCGCAATTATGAAGAAGTGTTAGTAGAAGGCGGAGAAATTCATTTCAAAACAGATAACCAAGGTTTATTTGAATACTCTCTAATGAGTATGGCTGAGTATGGTATGTTATTAACTTACCTGAGCCTAGATCTTCATAATAGTGATTATGAAGGAAACATTATGACAGAATACGAAGAGAAATTCTCAAGTAAAGGTCATCGTATTTACCGAGTTGAAGCGAAATATCGCACAGAGCCTATGCAGTAATGCATAGGTTTTTTGTAACTAAAATAATCGGAATTTTATGTTAATATTAAAAGGAAAGGGGGATGAAAAATGGAACAGTTACAAATTGGAGATATAAAAGTGACGTGGCTAAAAGGCGGGAACACACATTTAGATGGAGGAGCAATGTTTGGTGTTGTACCGAAAGTACTTTGGTCACGTAAATATAAACATAATGATACAAATCATATTTATTTACGAACAGATCCGTTACTTTTGCAAACGAAAGACGGTAATATGCTCATTGATTCCGGAATAGGAAACGGTAAATTGAATGAGAAGATGAAGCGAAATCAAGGTGTAACAGAAGAGTCATCGGTTTATAAATCATTAGAAAAATTAGATTTAAAACCTGAAGATATTCAGTACGTCTTAATGACACACCTGCATTTTGATCATGCATCTGGTTTAACGAAATGGGAAGGTGATCACCTTGTACCATCGTTTCCGAATGCGAAAGTTTACGTAAGCGAAACGGAATGGAATGAAATGAGGAACCCAAATATCAGGTCGCGTAATACATATTGGAAGGAAAATTGGGAGCCGATTGTAGATCAAGTTGTTATATTCCAGCAAGAAATAGAAATTACGGATGAAATAAAAATGGCGCATACAGGTGGTCATAGTGATGGACATGCAGTTATTGCTTTAGAAAGCAAAGGTGAAACGATGCTTCATTTAGCAGACCTATTGCCGACGCACGCACATCAAAATGTACTATGGGTAATGGCATACGATGATTATCCAATGACATCAATTGAAAATAAGCAAAAGTGGATGAAGTACGGCGCTGAAAACGATGCTTGGTTTACGTTTTATCATGACGCGTATTACCGTGCAGTAAAGTGGAATGAGGAAGGGCATATTGTAGAAAAAATAGAGCGGAAAACGAGTGTAGAAGCATAAAAAAGGGAAGGTTGTTCCAGCAGTCTGTTGGGGCAGTCTCCTTTTCGTTTTTTGTCGGTAAGTCGATATATTTAAAAAATCGCCCATATAATTTCAATTACTATCCACAATTAAAAAATAAGAGGTTCACCTAATGGGAACCCTCCTTTTTATGCTGCTATCACCTCTAAAACAGTACCTGTTTTAGCATCAACTAAAAATTCAAATCGTTCTTGTATATCATCTAACATCGTTGTAAGACCGCCACGATAAACTTCGTATGCGACATCATATTTTTCAAATGTCTCTGGAACCATATGTACCCAAGAGCCAGTAATTTCACCTTTATGACTTAATGCTTGTTTCACCATTTTCAATGCTTTTTCTGAAGAAATATGGGATTGTTCTTGTACTTTGTTTGCAACAAGATAACCAGCTGCGAACCCAACGCCAAGACCTGCTACTAAACCTTTCCAGCTCATATATTCACCTCAATTCTATAAAATAAAAATAGTGTACCAATAATAATTATAAAGCAAATACAGCTAAAAAAGAAGAAACTAGAAACATTTCGAAAATTTCGTTACAATAAAAGAGGTATTCTACTAAGGTTTGAAAGAAGGGGACTTCGTGAATAAAGAGACATTACAATTATTTCGTACGTTAACAGAATTACAAGGTGCATCAGGTTTCGAACATGATGTACGCCGTTTTATGAAGCAAGAATTAAGCAAATATGCGGATGAAATTGTGCAAGACGGTTTAGGTAGCGTATTTGGTCTGAAAAAAGGGGACGAAACTGGCCCACGTGTTCTTGTAGCAGGTCATATGGATGAAGTAGGTTTCATGGTTACGCAAATTACGAAAAACGGGATGCTTCGTTTTCAAACGTTAGGCGGCTGGTGGAGTCAAGTGTTATTAGCGCAACGTGTACAAGTTATGACGAAGAATGGTCCTGTTATTGGGGTTGTTGGTTCTATTCCTCCTCATTTATTAAGTGACGCGCAACGTGCAAAACCGATGGATATAAAAAATATGTTAATTGATATAGGTGCAGATAGCTACGAAGATGCGATTGAGATTGGTGTAAAACCAGGACAACAAATCGTGCCAATCTGTCCGTTTACGCCGATGGCAAATGAAAAGAAAATTATGGCGAAAGCTTGGGATAACCGTTACGGATGTGGCCTTGCAATCGAATTATTAAAAGAATTAAAAGACGAAACATTACCAAACACATTATACTCTGGTGCGACTGTACAAGAAGAAGTTGGTCTTCGCGGTGCACAAACTGCTGCGAATATGATTCAACCAGACATTTTCTATGCGCTTGATGCAAGTCCAGCAAACGATGCATCTGGTGATAAAACGCAGTTCGGTCAATTAGGAAAAGGTGCTCTTCTTCGTATTTACGACCGTACGATGGTAACACATAGAGGAATGCGCGAATTCATTTTAGATACAGCTGAAACACATAACATTCCGTACCAATACTTTATTTCACAAGGTGGTACAGATGCGGGCCGTGTACATACAAGTAACTCAGGTATCCCATCAGCAGTAATTGGTGTTTGCGCACGCTACATTCATACACATGCTTCTATTTTACATGTTGATGATTATGCGGCAGCGAAAGAACTAATTACGAAGCTTGTAAGAGCAACGGATAAAACGACGCTAGAGACAATTAAGAATAACGCGTAAGGAAGAAGGGCTGAAGAGCCTTTCTTTTTTTGGATTGAAGAGATGGCCCATCGATGTGTGGTGGCGGTCAGTGCTTATTTGGTGCTCGAATGATGTATTAAGACCGCGGATAGGAAGAGAGAGGAAGGCTGTTTTTGAGTTCGAGGCCGGTAATGTTGTGGGAAGCGACCTTCTTTTTTAGGTAGAAGGGATTCCACTGTGGTGTGTGATAGTGGTTGGTACTTAATTTGTGCCGAAGCGGATATTGGATGGAACAAAATGATAAATTTTTATAGAGGTGAACGAAATGAAAGTAGTAGTTGGATCGAAGAATAAAACGAAAGTTGGTGCTGTGGAGAAGGTTTGGAAAGATGTTATAATTACATCTCTTTCTGTTCCTTCGGGGGTAGCAAACCAGCCGTTTACAGATGAAGAGACGATGCAAGGAGCGGTTAATAGAGCGAAGCGAGCGCTACAAGAAGGAGAAGCTCAAATTGGTATTGGATTAGAAGGTGGCGTAATGAAAACGGAGCACGGTTTATTTATGTGTAACTGGGGCGCGCTAGCAACAAGTACCGGTAAAACATTCGTTGCAGGCGGTGCACGTATTAAGTTACCAGATGATTTTTTAGCACCTCTTGAAGATGGCAAGGAGTTAAGTGAAGTGATGGAAGAATTTGTACAGAGAAAAGATATTCGTAGTCACGAAGGTGCTATCGGTATTTTTACAGATGATTATGTCGACCGCACGGAATTATTTGTACACGTTGTTAAGTTACTTGTTGGGCAATATAAGTATGACGAAAAGCAAGCATAAACCTTGCACCATGCGCGATGTATGGTAGTATAAAAGAAAGATTATAACATGAAAAAATGCACTCGTTAGAGGAGGAAATATAGATGAAATCATTAGAAAGCATGGAGCAATTCCAACAATTGAAAAATGAAGAGAATATAGTCTTTATGTTCTCAGCAGAATGGTGCCCAGACTGCCGTTTTGTAGACCCGTTTATGCCAGAAGTAGAAGAGAAATATAGTGATTTCTCATTTTACTATGTAGATCGTGATGAGTTTATTGATCTATGCGTAAAATTAGACGTATTTGGCATTCCGAGCTTTGTAGCGTACAATAAGGGTGAAGAAACAGGTCGCTATGTAAACAAAGATCGTAAAACACAAGAACAAATCGAAGAGTTCATTGAAGGTTTAAAATAAGGCAATTTGCCAATTGAATTGTAAAACAACCTCTACCTTCGCGGGGGAGGTTATTTTTTTGGAAGGGAGGAAAAAGAGATGAAGATGACAAGTAAAAAGATGAAAGACGAGTTAATGAAGAAATTATCTCGCCCAGAATGGGACTTTCAGTATGATAGCGAGAAAGAAGTTCTACGTATAGAACAAAAAGACTCGAAAAAAGGTATTAACGTATCGCTTCCAGGAGTTGTGGCAAAATGGGAAGTGAACAAAGAAAAAGCAATTGAAGAGGTTGCTTATTACGTACAAGAAGCGTTAATTGCGATGCATAAAGAAGAAAATAGCGCAGCGAAAATTTTACCTGTTATTCGCTCTACTTCTTTCCCGAAACAAGCAGAAGAAGGAAATCCGTTTATTATGACGGATCATACGGCGGAAACACGTATTTACTACGCGTTAGATTCAAATAAAACGTATCGACTCATTGATGAGCGTCTATTACAAAAATTAGAACTTACAGAGCAACAAGTGCGTGAAATGGCATTATTCAACGCTCGCTCATTAGGTTATGAATTTAAACAAGAAATAGTAGCAGGGAATACATTCTACTTTTTAAACACAAATGATGGGTATGATGCGACGCGTATTTTAAACGAATCGTTACTACAATCGATGCGTGAAAAGATTTCTGGTGACATGGTTGTTGCTGTTCCTCACCAAGATGTATTAATTATTGCTGATATCGTCAACGAAATCGGTTATGATATTATTGCACAAATGACAATGAAATTTTTTGCCGAAGGGCATGTTCCGATTACATCACTTTCATTCGTATATGAAGATGGAGACTTTGAGCCAATCTTTATTTTAGCGAAGAATCGGAAGAAGACAGATGGAAAAGAGAAAGGATGAACGAAGTGAACGTTTTTTACAACCTTGAAGGAATTGGTGACACTCTAATTGTTGCCTTACAAGATATTACTTTAGAGAACCGTACTTTTGATCGCAAAGGAGATGTTGCACGCGTATACGATCGTGAAAGCAATGTAACAGCAGGGTTCAACATCTTTAATGCGTCTTCTTACTTAGAAGTAAAAGAAACAGGTAACTTAACATTAACGAAAGAATTTGTAGAAAAAATCAACGGAATTTTAGCGAAGAACGGCTTTGAAGAAACAGTAGAAGCAGATCTTTCTCCAAAATTTGTTGTAGGCTATGTAGCTGAAAAAGAGAAGCATCCAAATGCTGATAAGTTAAACATTTGTAAAGTAGAAATCGGTACAGAAACATTACAAATCGTATGTGGCGCACCGAACGTTGATGCAGGACAAAAAGTTGTCGTTGCAAAAATTGGCGCTGTAATGCCAAGCGGTATGCTAATTAAACCAGCTGAACTTCGCGGTGTTCCTTCTTCTGGAATGATTTGCTCGGCACGTGAATTAGAGCTTCCAGATGCTCCACAAGAAAAAGGTATTCTTGTATTAGAAGATAGCTTTGAAGTTGGACAAGAGTTCAAATTTTAATTGATGTAAGAAAAGAGAGGTTGTCCTTTTGGACAGCCTCTCTTTTTGTTTTATCATTTTTTGCTGGTAAGTCGATATTCTGTGTCAAATCGTTGATATATTGCGAGTTGTGATAGATATATTTGAAAAATCGTTGATATATCGCGAGTTGTGATAGATATATTTGAAAAATCGTTGATAATATAAGGATGTCACCTTTTTTCTCAAAAACTATATTGTATTTTATAAACAAACTAGTTAAAATTTAGAAAAATAGAAGGGGATAGACGTATGAAAAAACAACTAAAAATCGCAGAACTTCTGAAACGAATTGAAACTTCAAAACAGCAAGATATCGAACTAGGTTCCTATGAAATATATTTGTTTAGCGAAAATGAATTAGAAAAAGGACAAATCGGTTATCGATATGATAAACATAAAAATTCATTATTAAGTGAAGAAAGTGGAAAATGGAAAGAGGAATGGATTGTTATCGGATATGAAACAGATATGGGGGATCCTGTTTTCGTAAATGTAGTTGATGATGCTTATCTAGTCTATACCGCAGAGCGTGGTACAGAAAAGTGGCAACCCGTTCATATTGGAAATATGGATGAGATTATAAAACAATTATAAGAAAAACTTTGAGACCGGTGCAAAGTGATGGGAGAAAAGTATGAAGTATATAAAGATAATGAGTATGATTGCATTCATTGGAATATATATGGGAGGTTGTTCGCAAGAAGAGCCGAAAAAAGAAGTAACATCTTCTATGCAGGAAACAAACAAAGATAACAAGGAAGACGCACCGGTAGAAAAGCAGCAAGAAGAACAAGAAAAGAAAGAAGAACCGCAAGCAGTTCAAACGAATGAGCAAGTGGAGCAGAAGCAGGAGGAAGTGCTGGCTGAAGAAAAGAAAGAGGAAGCTACGCCAGTGCAGCCAGCTGAGCAACCGCTGCAAAATAATGAACAAAAAGTAGAGAGTAATGAAAAACAAGGAAAGTTTCTTGTTGTTATTGATCCGGGGCATCAACAAAAAGCAAATTTAAATTTAGAGCCGTTTGGGCCAGGAGCAACGACGCAAAAATATAAAGTGACAGATGGTACAACTGGTGTTGTGACGAAAAAAAGAGAGGCTGTTCTTGTATTAGAAATGGCTTCCGTATTAAAAGAAAAGTTAGAAGCAAAGGGAATACAAGTATTAATGACGAGAACGTCACAAGATGTGGATATAAGTAATAAAGAACGCGCGACATTTGCGAATGATCATAAGGCGGATTTGTTTTTACGTCTTCATGCAGATGGTTCTGAAAATCCGAATCAAAGTGGATTTGCTGTATTAACGCCGGCAGAAGGAAGTCCGTACACGAAAGAGATTTATGCTGAAAGTCTTCAAATCTCTCAAACGATTGTAAATAAAATGAGAGAGAATCATCAAGTGAAAGTAAATGGAATTAAATTCAGGGATGACCTTTCTGGATTTAATTGGGCAAAGGTTCCTGGCGTACTATTAGAACTTGGATTTATGTCAAATCCTGAAGAAGATAAAAAATTATCTGACCCACAGTATGTAAATTCTTTATTGCAAAGTGTAACGGATAGTGTAGAGGAATATCGGAAGAGCAAAGCTTAAACGCAGTCTTACATGTAAGGCTGCGTTTTTCCATATGAAAACACTCGTAAATTAGAATATTATGGATAAATATGACATGCTTAATTTTACCTGCACTTTTTGCGGAATGCTGATACAATAAAGGATGTTACTATTTAGTAGAAAGAGTGGTAAGCATGTTAGATTGGATGAAAAAGCTGTTTAACAAAGAGGAAGAACAAACAGCGATAAATAAAGAAGTACCAAAGCAAATCGAAAGTCAGTCGAAAATTCCTCGTGTAAACCACTATACTGAAGCAAGAGAAGCACAAATGGCAAGTAGGAATGCAGGTAAATGCCGTTTTCCATTAGTACCGGATAATGGGTTCGATGAAGAGGATGTTATAGCAACAGGGCATTTTGAAGAACAACCTGTTCAAGTTGTAACATATGAAAATCAGCCTACTCAAAGAGGAATCAAAGTGGAAAGAAGTAGACGACAGTATGTGGAACAGGTAGTTTCTACATATGAAGAGCCGGAAGTACAATATGAACCGGAGCGAGAGCCTGTCGTAAAAAAGGCATCTGCACCTTCGCAAGAAAGTAACCGTAGACCATTTCGTCCAACAGAAATGATTTCGCCAATTTACGGATATAATCGTCCTTCTGTAGAGAAAAAGGTAGAAAAGCAGGAGGAAGAAAAGGAAAGAGAAGACCTTGAAATATCTGTAGAGGGCAAATCAGTCGTTGATGCATGGCTAGAGAAAAAAGGATATACATTATCTGATTTCTCAGAAGGACAAGCAACGACTTCTTCCAGTCATGAAGGCGTTGATCAGCGAGATCAACAAAGTAAAGAGGAAGAAAAGTCAGTGGTCGATCAATGGCTAGAGAAAAACGGTTATGAAATTGAACGCCAAGAGCCTATAGTAGAAAAAGAAGTGGTTCAAGAAATTAGTGCACAGCAGGCAGTTCCAGCGGGTGAAGTACCTCATCAAACAATTGCTGAGCGTATGGAAGATGCTAAGCAAGAAAGTGATGTAGTGGCCAAAAACATTCTACAAACAGAATTAGTAGATTCTAAAGTAGAGCACGAGGATACAATATTATCAGAAGAAACTAAACGCAATACAGAAATAGAACAACCTACTATTGAAGTAGAAAAGCAAGCTCCAGAAGAATCAGTGATTGTCAAAGCAGAAGAAAAACTTGAAGAAACAATCGTCGTGGAAATACAAGAAGAAGTGGAAGTAATTGCGGAAACAGAAGCGCCAGAAGAAGTGGAAGTAATTGCGGAAGCAGAAGAAGTGGAAGTAATTGCGGAAACAGAAGAGTCAGAAGAAGTGGAAGTAATTGCGGAAACAGAAGAGTCAGAAGAAGTGGAAGTAATTGCGGAAGCAGAAGAGTTAGAAAAAGTGGAAGTAATTACGGAAACGGAAGCGCCAGAAGAAGCAGAACCTGTAGCACTTGAGGAAACACAGCAAGAAATGGTTTTAAATGAAGCAATTGAACAAACGAATGAATTCATACATGTTGCAGAGGCTGAAGAACAAGCGAAGAAAGATGTTCAAAGCTTTGCGGATGTTTTAATTGCAGAAGAACAACGAGTTGTAGAAGAAGCACCGATTGCGGAAGAGCAGCCAGTTGTAGAAGAAGCACCGATTGCGGAAGAGCAGCCAGTTGTAGAAGAAGCACCGATTGCGGAAGAGCAGTCAATTGTAGAAGAAGCACCGATTGCGGAAGAACAACCAATTGTACAAAAAGAAGAACCAAAACGTGAGAAAAAGCGCCATGTCCCATTTAATGTTGTTATGTTGAAACAAGACAGAACGCGATTAATGGAAAGACATGCGGCTAGAGTAAATGCAATGCAATCTTCTATGAGTGAACGAGTAGAGAATAAGCCTGTCCAACAAGTAGAAGAAAGACCATTGCCACAAGTGGAAGAAAAGCCAATGCAACAAGTGGTAGTAGAACCACAAGTGGAAGAAAAGCCAATGCAACAAGTGGTAGTAGAACCACAAGTGGAAGAGAAACCAATGCAGCAAGTAGTGGTAGAGCAAGTACAAAAGCCAAATTCAAGTACGGAAGTACAAGAGAAAGCATATGTTGTAAATCAAAGAGAGAACGATATGCGAAATGTATTGCAAACACCACCGACATATGCAATTCCGCCATTAACATTGTTGTCAATTCCGCAGCAGGCAGCGTTAGATAATACGGAATGGTTGGATGAACAGAAAGAATTATTAGATACAACATTTAATAATTTCCACGTTGGTGCACATGTTATTAACGTATCACAAGGTCCAGCGGTAACTCGTTTTGAAGTACAGCCAGACCCAGGTGTGAAAGTAAATAAAATTACAAACTTAAGTGATGATATTAAACTGAGTTTAGCAGCGAAAGATATTCGTATTGAAGCACCGATTCCAGGGAAGAGTGCGATTGGAATCGAAGTTCCAAATAAAGAAAGTAAGCCAGTATTTCTTCGTGAAATTTTAAGAAGTCCTGTGTTTACAAAGAGCGAATCACCGCTTACAGTTGCGCTAGGACTTGATATTTCAGGCGATCCAATTGTAACGGATATTCGAAAAATGCCACATGGACTTATTGCGGGTGCAACGGGTTCTGGTAAAAGTGTGTGCATTAACGCAATTTTAACGAGCATTTTATATAAAGCGAAACCGCATGAAGTGAAGTTAATGTTAATCGATCCGAAGATGGTTGAGCTTGCACCATACAATTCTGTTCCACATCTCGTAGCACCTGTTATTACGGATGTAAAAGCAGCGACAGCTGCATTAAAGTGGGCGGTTGAAGAAATGGAGCGTCGTTATGAATTGTTTGCGCACGCTGGTGCTCGTGATTTAACTCGTTATAATACGATTGTAAGTGGGCGAGAAATTCCAGGAGAGACATTACCTTATATCGTTATTGTCATTGACGAGTTAGCCGATTTAATGATGGTAGCACCTGGTGATGTTGAGGAAGCGATTTGTCGTATTGCGCAAAAAGCACGTGCTTGTGGTATTCATTTATTAGTAGCAACGCAGCGTCCGTCTGTAGATGTTATTACAGGTTTAATTAAGTCAAACATTCCAACGCGTATTGCGTTTACTGTATCATCTCAAGTTGATTCGCGTACGATTATTGATATTGGGGGCGCGGAGAAATTACTTGGCCGTGGTGATATGCTATTTTTAGGAAACGGTACGTCTAAACCAGTTCGTGTACAAGGTGTATATGTATCGGATGATGAGATTGAGAAAACAGTTGATCATGTGAGAAAGCAAATGAAGCCGAATTACTTATTTAAGCAAGAGGATTTATTAGCGAAAACAGAACAAGCTGAGTCGGAAGACGAATTGTTCTTTGATGCATGTCAATTTGTTGTAGAACAAGGGGGAGCGTCCACATCTTCTGTACAGCGAAAATTCCGCATCGGTTATAATCGCGCGGCACGTCTCATTGAAGAGATGGAATCGCAAGGGATTATTTCTGAAGGAAGAGGAACGAAACCGAGAGATGTCCTTATTTCTGAGGATGAATTCGCTGCTATGCAGGAAACAAATGTATAGTAAACGGTTTTGCTGTATACTAATAGAAAATGTTGGATAGTAAAGTAGGGAGTAAAGCGACATGAAAGAAATTGAATTAAAATTAAAAGGTGAAATAAATAGACTAACAAATAGAACATTTAAATTTGACGAACGTGTTGGAGAAGGTTGGTTCTCTGCCGTTTACTTTTTAAAGACTAGAGAAATCATTGAAGAATTTCGCCCGAAAAGTGTTGTGACGATGCAATTTTTCCAAAAGGAAAATGCAGTTCTTTGCGGAACAGATGAAGTGATTGCGTTGCTACAAACATTCGCCAAAAATCCTGAGGAACTTGAGATTAACTCTTTAAAAGATGGCGATAATATTAGTCCGTTTGAAACAGTGTTAACAATTCATGGTCCTTATGAAAATTTCGGATTTTTAGAAGGTGTCATTGATGGGATTTTAGCCCGTCGTACATCAGTTGCGACAAACGTATATAACGTTGTCCAAGCTGCGCGTAGCGTAGATAAAGAAAAACCAGTTATTTTCATGGGAGATCGTGACGATCATTATACGCAACAAGCTGGTGACGGTTATGCAGCATACATCGGAGGTATGAGCGCACAAGCGACGCATGCGATGAATGAATGGTGGGGCAGAAGTGGTATGGGGACAATGCCTCACGCATTAATTCAAATGTTTAATGGTGATGTTGTGGAAGCGGCAAAAGCATATCATAAGAAATTCCCAGAAGATGAATTAGTTGTATTAATTGATTACAACAATGATGTCATTACAGATGCACTTCGCGTAGCGCGTGAATTTGGATCAACATTAAAAGGTGTACGTGTAGATACGTCGCGCACGATGATTGATCAATACTTCATTCGCCACCCAGAAGTACTTGGAACATTCGATCCACGTGGTGTAAACCCATCGCTTGTATTCGCACTTCGTAAAGCACTTGATGAAGAAGGATTCCAGCATGTAGACATCGTTGTAACTGGTGGATTTGATGAGAAGCGTATTCGTGAATTTGAAGCTCAAAACGTACCTGTTGATATATACGGAGTAGGAAGTAGCTTATTAAAAATGAATATTGGCTTTACTGGTGATAACGTAGAATTAAATGGAAAACCAGAAGCGAAAGCTGGTCGTAAATATCGTCCAAACCCACGTTTAGAGAGTGTTCAATTAGAAAAAAGAGAAGATATGTAAAAGAGAGAAAAACTGATAGGTGATTGACCCTATCAGTTTTTCTGTTATCATAGTATAGCGGCTTCTTTTTTGCTATAATGGATTTGTTATGGACATAAAAAAGAAGTACGTACGAGTTTATCCTGATAAGTGAAGGGAAAGAATAACTTCACTACATCAAAAATGTATGATGATTACCAAAATAAGAAAAGATTCATATACTGTCTTATAGATAGGCCGTTGTATTAGTTCGAAATGTTGGAGGTTCTTTAAGATGACAGTTTACCATTTTGTAGGAATTAAAGGAACAGGAATGAGTTCATTAGCTCAAATTCTTCATGACATGAAGCATACTGTTCAAGGGTCTGATTATGAAAAGCGTTTCTTTACACAAACAGCGTTGGAAAAGCGTAATATCTCGATCCTTCCTTTTGATAAAAATAATGTAAAAGAAGGACAAGTGATTATTGCAGGAAATGCATTTCCTGATACGCATGAAGAAATCGTAGCAGCAAAAGAATTAAACATCCCAGTACATCGTTACCATCACTTCTTAGGTGATCTTATGAACCAATACACAAGTGTTGCTGTAACTGGTGCGCATGGAAAAACATCAACAACTGGTTTGTTAGCCCATGTAATGCAAGGTGCATACCCTACATCTTACCTCATTGGAGATGGAACAGGGCATGGGGTAGAAAATAGTAAGTATTTTGTATTTGAAGCTTGTGAGTATCGTCGTCATTTCTTGTCTTACAATCCAGACTATGCAATTATGACAAACATTGATTTTGATCATCCAGATTATTTCTCAGATATCAATGATGTATTCAATGCATTCCAAGAGATGGCATTGCAAGTGAAAAAAGGTATTATTGCATGTGGAGATGATGAAGAACTTCAAAAAATTCAAGCGAAAGTACCTGTTATTTTCTATGGATTTGGAGAAGATAATGATTTCCAAGCACGTAACATTCAAAAGAGAACAGATGGTACTATTTTCGATGTATTCGTTCGTAATACGTACTATGACACGTTCAAAATTACAGGATACGGCAACCATAGCGTATTAAATGCATTAGCAGTAATCGCGCTTTGCCATTATGAAAACGTTGATGTAGAAGCAGTTAAGCATCAGTTAACAACTTTTGAAGGCGTAAAACGTCGCTTTAATGAAAAGCCAATGGGAGAGCAAGTTATTATCGATGACTACGCACACCATCCGACAGAAATTAATGCAACGATTGAAGCAGCTCGTCAAAAACATCCAGAGCGTGAAGTTGTCGCTGTATTCCAGCCGCATACATTCTCACGTACAGAAAAGTTCTTAGATGAGTTTGCTGAAAGCTTAAGCAAAGCTGACCAAGTATACTTATGTGATATTTTCGGATCAGCGCGCGAAAACAAAGGTGAATTAACAATCGAAGATCTGCAAAAGCGTATTGACGGTGCAGAACTAATTACAGATACAACAACGGATGTATTAAAGAAACATAAAAACGGCGTTCTAATTTTCATGGGCGCAGGAGACATACAAAAATTCGAAGCAGCTTACGTAAAAGAAGTTCAAGTTGCAGAGAAGTAATAGAAAAGACGCATAGCTGTGGCTGTGCGTCTTTTTTTGTTGTGTTCGATATATTTTAAAAAGCGTTAATCTGTTGATATTGTTTATTCTTTTTGTATAGTTGTTTTAATAAAAAGATATATAGTGAACTAAAAAGTACATATCCGATTAAATAATAGAATGAAAACATATCGAATTGTTTTGTTATCATAATTCGAATCGCGAAGAATGCAAATGGAAGTGCAATTAAAACGCTAGTACTAAAGAAAATCATTGTTTTTAAAAATTTTAATTGCTTTGTATTCCAATGGTTTTCTCTACAGATGAACCAAATATTGCTTACGATAAAGGCTAATAAAAATGGTAAATTAGCTGAAATATTTATAAAGCCAAGTGCGATAGGTACTGATAAAGCAACGAGTGGAGCAACAGATAGCCCTGTAAAGTATTTAATAAATGTATTTGTAGATTGCTGTGTATTTTGAATAACGTCTGTATATTCTACTGTAATTTCCTGTGCTAATTCTTTTGGAGGAAGAAATTCTTCAATCACTTGTGAAGGGATGATTTCTAATGGTATCCCTTCACTTTCTTTACTTAATGCATTTTCGTATAAATCGGATTTGATTTCTAGCACATGTTGTTCTCTTGCTGATGTAGGTAAGTTCGTTAACCCTTTATGAAGATCGTGTAAGAAAGAAGCAATGAGTTCATTTGAAAAGAATTGTTCCTTGTTCATTTTTTATCCTCTCCTTTAGCTAGTAACATTAGAGCTTGATACACTGCATCATAATCATGTAAGCGACTATTTAAAATTTCTCTCCCTTCGTCTGTAATTCGATAGTATTTTCTTTTTGGCCCATCACCGGACTCTTCCCAATAGGAAACAGCCCAATTGTTTTTCGTGATTCGATTTAATATAGGGTAAATCGAACCGTTCGGGATATGAAACACAGGGATATCTTGTAAGGCACTTGTAATTTCGTATCCGTACATAGGTTGTTTACTTATTAAAGACAAAATAGCGAGATCAAAAACACCTTTACGTAATTGAATTATAAAATTATCATTTTTTTCCATACTTTAACTATATATGATTGATATCTAGATATCAATCATATATAGTTATTTTTTATTTGTGTATTGACCTAGAGCTAACTCTAGGTTGTAAGATGAAAATGTAAAAACAAGGGGGAGAGAACATGTATAAAATTGGTGAAGTAGCAGAGTTAACTGGGATGGGCATTCATACTTTGCGTTACTATGAGAAATTAGGATTATTACCACCACCAACGCGAAATAGCGGGATTCGCCAATATACAGAAGGTGATGTACGCCTATTAAAATTTTTATATTCTTTAAAACAAACTGGAATGTCATTAGAAGAGATGGCTGAGTTTGCAAGTGATGGATGTATTATAGAGGAAATTAGGCAGAGAAAAGAGGAAGTACCAGCGAAAGTAAAAAAGAGAATATCAATTTTAACAACTCACTTGGAGCGATTAAAAGAACAGCAGGAACAATTGCAAAAAGTTGTTCAGCTAACGGAGGAGAAGCTAGAAATTTATTACGGTTTTCTAGAAGGGGAAAATTCGGAGGCTGACAATGAAAAATAAAGTATACGCTCAGCTACTTGGATTTGCGATTTTCACTGGTGGGACATTTAATGCTTCGAAATATGCTGTGCAGTATTTCGAAGCAATTCATATAGCAGCATGGCGCTTTGGAATTGCTGCATTTGTGATGTTATGTTTGTTAAAAATACGAAAAGATTTTGAGGTAGAGGTATGGAGGGAGAATAAGGCTTATTACTTTTTGTTAGGTATTGTTGGTGTATTCGGTTTTAACTTCTTTTTCTTTTTAGGTATGAAACATACAGAAGCTATGAATGGTGCACTGATTATGGCGACGAATCCGCTCGTTACGACGCTGTTAGCAAGTTTTATTTTACGAGAAAAAATTATAAAACGCCAAGGTATTGGGATGTTACTTGCATTACTTGGTGTTGTTTTTGTACTGACCCAAGGTTCGTTTACGATACTGCAAACCTTATCATTTTCAAAAGGAGATTTTTATATTTTATTAGGGAATATTTGCTGGGCGTTATACGGTGTACTAGGCAGAAAGTTTATTAAAACTAGTAGCCCAATACAAACGACGTCATACACAATGACTATTGGTGCCATTGCCTTTATTATCATATCTTCCACTCAAAAAAATATAGTACCAGTTTTGGAAATTCCTTTGTTAGCTTGGGGAGCGATTCTTTTTATGGCAATTGGAATGAGCGTACTCGGTTACTTATGGTGGAATAATGGAATCGCTCAACTTGGAGCAGCCAGAACATCTTTATTTTTTAATTTAGTACCTGTTGTTACAATGATTATTTCTTTTATTGAAGGAGTAAATATAACACCGGCACAATTTCTAGGAATGATATTAGTTGTTACGGGAGTAGTGTATTCTTCAGGTTTTATACAAATAAAATCGAAAGAAAGTGTGAATATTTAACAATTTACATCTATAAGTGTTAGAATAATAAGAAAACTGAAAGGGAGCTAAAAAACATGTTCACACTTCGAGTAGACGATGAAATCGAATTACAGTTATTAGAGAAGCATCATAAAGAGGAACTATATCAATTAATAGACCAAAACCGTAATCATTTACGAAGATGGCTTCCTTGGGTAGATGGGATGAAATCAGCTGGTGCGTATGATGAGATTTGTCCGATGTGGTTAAAGAAGTTTGCAGAGGGAGACGGTTTTGAAAGTGGCATACGTTATAAAGGAAAGCTCGTTGGGATGGTAGGCATTCATCCGGTAAGTTGGGGGAAGAAAGCGGCCAGTCTCGGATATTACCTGGCAGAAGATGCTGGCGGGAAAGGTATTATGACGCGTAGCGTGAAAGCTGTACTTCACTATGCATTTGAAGATTTAAAATTAAATAAAGTGGAAATTCGGTGCGGTGTTGATAATGTGAAAAGCCGAGCTATTCCAGAGCGTTTAGGTTTTAAGTTAGATGGTATTTTAAGAGATGAAGAATGGTTATATGATCATTTTCATGATATCGCTGTATATAGTTTACTAGCTTCAGAGTGGAAGGAGATCCGATGAACGAGAAGATACGCATTATTCCGTATGAAAGTACGTTTCAAGATGAAGTAGTAGATCTTATCGTTCATATTCAGCAAAAAGAGTACAATGTTCCCATTACGAAAGAAGAGCAGCCAGACTTACTTGAAATAGAAACCTTCTATCAAAGGGATTATGGAAACTTTTGGGTAGCAATTTATGATGATAAAGTAGTTGGAACAGCAGCTTTATTAGATATTGAGAATCAGCAAGTAGCGCTAAGAAAAATGTTCGTAAAAAAAGAATTTCGTGGAAAAGGGTGGGGCGCGTCACATAAGTTGCTCCAAACAGCAATTTCGTGGGCTGAGAATAAAAAGCTGAAAGATATTTACTTAGGAACGACAGTGAAGTTTTTAGCAGCGCATCGCTTTTATGAAAAGAATAATTTCCAAAGTGTGAGTATAGACGAGTTGCCAAAAAGTTTTCCAGTGTTACAGGTAGATAAGAAATTCTATAGGTACATTGTTTGAAAAGGTCATTCAGAAATGGCCTTTTTTTATAACCAAAATGGAAAAAGTGGTATAATTTAGGTTAGGGGGTGTAGGTATGGACTTTCCGATTCAAAGAAGTAAGTCAGTAGTAATTTTCGTTTGTCTCACGTTAGTTTTTATGTTTGTGTACCCACTTGTCATGGTTATCTCAAATAAAGAGCAGTGGATGTCAGCGTTAATTGGAATGGGTTTATGCTTCCTTGTAAATGTGCCACTTGTTTGGGAAGTATTTATTAAAAAGCATAAAGTAGAAAATGGTGTATTAAAGTACGGCATTTTAAATGACGATATCGTATTGAAAGAGATAAGAATCATTCGTCAAGTTGGGAAATATCTTGAAATTACGACGAATGCATACAAAGTACATATGGTTGCGATGCCGCAACATATGAATGAATTTTTGGCGCTTATCAAGAAAGAGAACCCAAATGTGAAAATAGAAATGGTAGGTAAGAAATGAAATATGTAAAACCTTTATTCTGTTTAGAAATTTTGTTTGTGCTTGTTGGTTGCACTAGAGTATATATGAAATGGGATCTTCCCTTATATGAACCAATATTAATAGGTACTATCGCAGTGGCGCTGTTATATTATTTTCATTTTCAGCAAACAAAAAACGAAAAAAGTAGCTCTATGTAGTTAGGGGGATTAGAAATGAAAAAAGTCCTTATGTTATTTTTACTTCTGCTAACCGCATCCGTTCTTTTAATAGGATGTAGTACGAAGAAGGAAAAGGCAGATCTGAACTTAGAAAAGGCACAAAAAGTTGAAATTGAATCACTTACAGATTCAAGTGATAAAAAAGTAATTACCGATAAGAAAGAAATTGAAAAGCTGTTTGAAGTTATGAAAATGGATAAGTGGGAAATGCAGTCGGCTCCTTTAGATACTCCGCAAGGGAAAACATTTAAAATGTACCAAGGGGATACAAAAAAATTATCGGAGTCGAGTAATGATAAAAAAGAGTTACATGAAATTGGTACTATGACAGTATATAAAGATGTCCCTTATGTCGAAGTTGAAATGAAAAATAAGAAAATGAGTTTTAAAGTGCCAGAGGATGTGGCGAAAGATTTATTAAAATAATAATAAAAACGCTCGGAGAACATTCCGAGCGTTTTTATTATTATTTTAAGTTCTCTGGGTTTAAAGCTTCTAGTTCAGATACAACGAAGCGTCCGTCTTTACGGATTAGTACGTCGTCGAAGTAAATTTCGCCGCCGCCGTATTCAGGGCGCTGGATGCATACTAAATCCCAGTGAATGTTCGAGTTGTTGCCGTTCCATGCATCGTCGTAAGCTTGTCCAGGAGTGAAGTGGAAGCTGCCATCGATTTTTTCATCGAATAGGATGTCTCCCATTGGATGTAAGATGTATGGGTTTACGCCAATTGCGAACTCACCAACGAAGCGTGCACCTTCGTCTGTATCGAAGATTTTGTTAATGCGCTCTGTATCGTTTGCAGTTGCTTCAACGATTTGACCGTTCTCAAATTTAAGTTGTACATTTTCAAATGTATAACCGTTGTAAGGAGATGGTGTGTTGTAAGAAACTGTACCGTTAACAGAATCGCGAACTGGTGCAGAATATACTTCACCGTCTGGAATATTTAAATGACCAGAGCATTTAATAGCTGGAATGTCTTTAATAGAGAATGTTAAGTCAGTTCCAGGACCAGTTAAACGAACTTTGTCTGTTTTATTCATTAATGTAACAAGGCTATCCATTGCCTTATCCATTTTACCGTAGTCTAAGTTACAAACTTCGAAGTAGAAGTCTTCGAAAGCTTCTGTGCTCATTTTAGCAAGCTGCGCCATAGAAGCATTTGGGTAGCGAAGAACAACCCAGCGTGTTTTCGGAACGCGGATGTCTCTATGAACTTTCTTACCAACTGTTTGGCCGTGAATTTGCATTCTTTCACTTGGTACATCAGCTTGTTCGTTAATGTTATCGCCAGAGCGAAGACCGATATAAGCGTCCATATCTTTCATTACGCTTGCTTCATATGCAGCGATTTGTTCAAAATGTTCTTCAGTAGCACCCATTAATAAAGAGCGATCTACTTGATGATCTTTTAAAGAAACGAATGGG
Source organism: Bacillus cereus group sp. N14 (assembly GCF_016483555.1). Classification (NCBI taxonomy): domain Bacteria; kingdom Bacillati; phylum Bacillota; class Bacilli; order Caryophanales; family Bacillaceae; genus Bacillus; species Bacillus cereus group sp. N14. The sequence goes on along the minus strand of NZ_JAEHBQ010000004.1, from coordinate 99,830 downwards.
AAACCACCAGCTGCATATGCTTCTTTTACAAGTGCAGTTACAAGTTCTTTTTGTAAGCCAAAGTTTTCAATTAATACTTTTTCGCCTTTTTGTAAGCGGATAGAGTAGTTAATTAAATTGTATGCTAACTTTTCAATGCGTGGATCTTTCATATGTAAAGCCTCCCTACTAATTATGTATCCTCTCCTATTGTAACCTACTTAGTGGAATTTGTTGAATCATTTATGTTAAAGTTAACGAATAAGTATGAAAATTCTAATGAAAAGATAGGGATTAGAACGAAACGGAAAATGATTGTATAATAGGGTAAAGTATGAAAAAGATAAAGGAAGTGATGAAATGCAAGTTCTTTTATATGTAAGTGCGGCTATTATCGCGGTTGCTTTCGCTGTATTAGTAGTGTATGTATGCAGAACGTTGTTATCGGTTCAGAAGACGTTAGAAAACGTTGCAAGCACGTTAGAAGGTTTAGAAAAGCAAATGCAAGGGATTAGCGTAGAGACGGAGCAATTATTACATAAAACAAATGCGTTAGCTGATGACATTCAACAGAAGTCACAATCATTAAATAAAGTAGTATCGGGTGTAGATGGAATTGGAACGACAATCCATTCTTTAAATACGAAACTTCGTAATGTATCAGATTCTGTTACAGATGAAATTGAAAATAATGCAGATAAAGTAGCGCAAGTTGTACAGTGGAGTAGCGCAGCAATTGAAGTATACAATCATTATCGTGCGACAAGACAAGAGAAAAAGGTTGAAAAAGAAGAGCGTAAATTAGAAAGACTTGAGAAAAAAGCTGAAAAGAAAGAAAAGCGCTCTAGACTTCGTATGAGAGGTGAATCGTGATGAATATGACAAAAATTGAAGCAATTGAAGAGCTTGAAGTATTAGTAGAAAAAAACGAGCCGTATGTTCTTTTTAAACATAGTACGACATGCCCGATCAGTCACGGTGCATATACAGAATTTCAAGCGTATTGTAATGAAGAAAGAGCAGTACCAGCGTATTACTTATACGTACAAGATGCGCGAGATGTTTCGAATCTTATTGCAGAACAGTACAGCATTAAACATGAATCTCCGCAAGTGTTATACATAAAAGATGGGATGGTAGTATGGAATACGTCTCATTGGAACATTAAAAAAGACGCTTTAGAAGAGAATATTAAGTAAAAAGAAGCAAGCGAAAGGTGCTTGCTTCTTTTTTTGTTTTTGTTGAAATATATTTAATGGTACACTATTAATAGTTCAAATTAAATAACTAGATTGTTGAAAGTAGGTTTTAAGTAATGAAGAAAATGGCATTATCCTTCGCGGTTGTAAGTTTATTACTAGGAGCTTGTAGTAATAATACGATTAGTAAGAAGGATGAAGTTATACAGAAGGATACGAAAGAAAAAAGTATGATCCCGAGAACGGCTGTTTCTAAAGATTATTATAGAACTGTAATTCCTTTAAAGGAACAAAAGGTTATAAATACAGCTAATATAAAAACAAATTCTAAATTAGATTTAGCAGAGTATGAAAATGGTTTAATGAATATTGCAAAAGAGCAATTTGATACAGAAAATCATGTACTACAATTAAATCAGTATATTCCGGAGAAGTTAGTTGATGAACTAGTCGCAAAAGTAGAAGCACCCGTTTTGACGAATATTATAGAACAAGACTATTTCGGAAAACAGAATTCAAACGAACTAAGTTTATCTGGTGTAGTGATTGGGTTAGCAATGTCTTCAAGTGTATCGAATGAAGAAGCAATGTCTAAAGGTACTGAAGTTGCCAAGCAACTTATTGAAGCGATTAATAAAAATGACAAGTATAATAAGTCTCCAATTACGTTTGCTATCTTTAAGCAAGAAAGTACAAGTTCTTTAAAAAATGGTACGTATATTGCTAGTGCTACCGTTCAAAAGAATGATATGAACCTTGGAAATTGGAGTACGATCGATGAACAAGCGTATTCATATCCTTCTGATGAATTTAAACAAGCGCATGGAGAAGATAATACAAAAATAACTGAATTTGCTAAGGCAATAAAAGATTTTTCTCCGGCAGATTTTATCCCAGTCAATGCTAAAGTTTCTTACAAGAAAAACCAGATGGATACATTAAATATGAATATCGTTATTAAATATAACGGTAAAACAGAATTAATGGCTCTTACTCAAATGGCTGCTCAAAGTATGTTAGAAAAATTACCTAAAGATGCGAAAGTACAATTGCAGATAAAGTCCGAGAGTAAAATCGAGGCAATTATTATAAAAGAGAAAAACAGCGAAAAACCGTTTGTTTCCTTCTTATAAAAAAAGACAGTGTTTAAACTGTCTTTTTTTTATTGAAAATGGTGTTATGGCGGGTGAACCAAATCAAATTCCAAAAAGTAAGGGGGAAGTCATATGAACTTAAAAGACTTAAAAAATAAACATATTAAGTATGATTGGAAAACTATTTTTGTAGGCGTCCAAGGGAATTATTTTAGTAAAGACGTTATTTCTGATTATGCAGTAGAATTGATGGGAATTGGTGATGAAAGTGAGTTTGTTAGTGAACTGTCATGGGGAGTCGCTAATGAAAATTTAGGTAAGGTGATGTTAGAAATAAAAACTAATTATTTTCCTCAATTAGATGAAGAAAGCACAGTGTTAGTAGAGGAGAAGAGAAAACTAAGATTTGTTTGTTTATCTGAGATAAAAGAAAGATGTACAGAAGAAAATGAGTTATTAAATGAAATTGCAAAGTTTTATGGAAATCATCACTATCCAGAAGATATGGTGAGTTTTGTTAATTATATGCCTCAAGAAGTTCCCACTACGAAAAAAGATTTGGTAAATGGATTTAGGAAATTTTTGAAATTAGAGGAATCGAGATTTAAATGCTAATATATATAAACTACCAATAAATAGGTAGTGATTTACAATTAGTTTCTGAAGTAATGAAAGATCGATGCGTAATACGCTTCATGTTTCCGCTGTGCCGATTTTAAAGAAAGAAATACATTTACCTGTTGTTGTCGATATAACGTATTCTACAGGACGATGTGACCTTCTATTGTCAGCCCAGATCCAGGCACAACGAATGAATATTCCGCAGTTCAATGAATTGATGAACGAATTAAAAGTATTTGGAACTGCTGCCTCTTATTGTATAGCGACTTTCATTGTCGATTTTTGTTGGTAAGTCGATATATTTACAAAATCGCTGATATAAATTTCATTTACTAACGTACGGCTTAATATACAGTTTCCACTCATGGAATATCTATTTTTTTACAAAAAATGCCCTTTTTTTCATAAAAAATACGAAAATACGAGAAAAGAAGCGAATTTTTTCGAAACTTTTGCGGGAAAATATTGTATGAGCCTGCGTTTTTATCGTATCATTAGTAAAAGGAAGAACTCGGGACGATTGGTGGCATCTGCAAATAGAGTTGATGTCTTTTTTTCATTCAAGTAACCGATACATAAAAATAGATAACAAAAATAGAAGGAGTGTGCGATGAGATGAACGTAACAATATATGATGTAGCGCGCGAAGCGAACGTTTCAATGGCTACCGTATCACGCGTTGTGAACGGTAACCCAAATGTAAAGCCTACAACAAGAAAGAAAGTATTAGAAGCAATCGATCGTTTAGGATACCGCCCAAATGCGGTAGCACGTGGACTAGCAAGTAAGAAGACAACTACAGTAGGTGTTATTATTCCTGATATCTCAAATACGTTTTATGCAGAACTTGCTCGTGGAATTGAAGATATCGCAACAATGTACAAATATAACATCATTTTAAGTAACTCTGACCAAAACAAAGAGAAAGAGTTCCATTTATTAAATACGATGCTTGGAAAACAAGTGGACGGAATTGTTTTCATGGGTGAAGATATTACAGACATTCACATTGAAGAATTCAAAAAGTCTCCAGTACCAATCGTATTAGCAGCGTCATTTGATGAGCAAAATGAAACGCCATCAGTAAATATTGATTATACACAAGCAGCTTACGATGCAATGAAGCACTTTATTGAGCAAGGACATACGCGTATCGGTTTCGTCTCTGGTCCTTTCATTAATAAAGCGGGAAGCGCGAAGAAGTTACACGGTTATAAAAAAGCTTTAGAAGAAGCAGGTATTTCATATGATGAAAATCTTATCATCGATGGAGATTACACATATGATTCAGGTATCGAAGCATTCGAAAAGCTTTGGAGCAGTGATGAAAAGCCAACAGCAATCTTCGTATCTTCTGACGAAATGGCACTAGGTGTAATCCATGCAGCACAAGACGCTGGATTAAACGTACCAACTGATGTAGAAGTACTTGGTTTCGATAATACACGCCTTGCATTAATGGTTCGTCCGCAACTTTCAACAGTTGTACAACCAATGTATGATATCGGTGCAGTAGCAATGCGTCTATTAACAAAGTATATGAACAAAGAAAAAGTGGAAGATCACACTGTTATCTTACCTCACCGCATCCAATTTAGAGATTCAACGAAGTAAGTATAAAAAAGCTCACAGCAATTGCTGTGAGCTTTTATTCGTATTCAGGATAGTATGTTTTTACTACGGTATTTACCGTTTCATTTTTTTTAACGTGTAAAAATCTTGCGTACAATTCTTTTCCAGTTTCAAATGGTGTATCGTCTAATTCAAACACATGTAACACTTTTCGAAATGTCCATGTCACTTGCTCATCATACATGTTATTGTATGTATCTTCAGATTGCATAGCGATTTTTTCACCTAGTTCATGAGCTTCTTCTAAACTGTTTGCTTTAACAAGAATAATACTTTCTTCAAAAAGTGTATCGTGATTCTCTTCATAATGCTCATCAATTTTCGTAGGATCAGGCTCACCAGAATGAACAGATTCAGACAATAATTTTACAGCGTACATATTATGCTGCATGTTTCACCTTATAAATAATACTTGCGACAAGCGAAGCAGGTATTGTAAATACGTTACTTTGATAATGATAGTGTATTTGGGATTCTTTATAAGACATGTTGTCATATAGTTCGTTTTGTGACACATTCATTTTTTTCTGTTTTGTCTTTAATATCTTAATATAGTTATACTGTATTGGGACGAGAATGATGAAATAGGCTAATACGATTAGTGAAATCCAAATCATTATGAACACTCCCTTGTAAAGAATATTTATATATGGTAATTATATCAATTTATATGAATAAAATCCATTTTTTTTGGCGGTCGATTTCCTTTCCAAAATGCAAAAAGTTCTTCAGGACTTCGTAAATTATGTTCAAGGCATGTTTGTGCAGTGCGCTTAAAGCTTTGTATTAACTGTTCTAACCGAGAAGGATCATATTGTTTTACATTGCCAGCAATAATAGTTTCATCTTTGTCTAAGTCGATTGTAATATAATCGAATCGCTCTACCTGTTTAAAGTATCCTACAATATCATCTTTCAATTGAAATCCCCCCGAGTATATGGCCTATTGGTGACTTCGCTACAGTTGGGGTTATTCCTTGTTATATGTCACATAAGTGCAAATTTAACTATTATAGGGCAATGTCATGTATAATAGAAAGAAAAGGCTTGTGAGGGGGGAGAAGAGATGATCGTTCTTTGGATAATTACGCTTTGTATGACTGCTATTTTTGCATATATGACGTTAAAACAAAATGGCTTAAAGCGATTTGTTCCAGGAAGTATTCTTGCAGGAATTGCCCTTATCACGTATGTAATTTCTATTTTTATTGAAAGTGTATCAGTGGACATGAGCACAAGTTTAATGTTCATGGGTATTACACTATTTGCAGGTAGTATTATGGTACTTATGGTTGCAGGTATTATTTTATTTATTCATATGAATTCGGAAACGTTATAGCATATAGAAAAGGCATGCCCCTCGGGACATGCCTTTTTATCCGTTCAATTATGCTCTATCTTTAGAAGAATTTTGTTGTTTTAATAAGTCGCGAATTTCGCCAAGAAGAACTTCTTCTTTTGTTGGTTCTGGAATTTCTTCCACTTTTTCTTCTTCTCTTTTAGATGTTAGTTTGTTGAACACTTTAACGAACATAAAGATAGCAGCTGCAATAATTAAGAAATCAAAAATAGTTTGGATAAAGTTACCATACATAATGGATGATTTACCAAATGTAATTTTTAAATCTGTAAAGTTAACGCCACCTAATACCATACCAAGTAATGGTGTGATAATATCTTTTACTAAAGAACTAACGATTTTACCGAATGCAGCCCCGATTACAACCCCGACAGCCAAATCGATTACATTCCCTTTGAATGCGAATTTTTTAAACTCGTTCCACATGTGTTAATCCCATCCTTTCCACGATTCATTATGAAATTTATAATTCCTATCAACATATTCTATAGAAATTTGCGATAGAAATAAAGGGAAAATGGGAATGAAAGTAAATTCTGAAAAATGTATCCGTTTTAATTTTTGTTTAGATCGTTCAGTAGAGATTGCAACAGTTGCTGCGTTTTTAATCCTTCTAATCCATCTACAACAGGCTTTGTATCGCCGTGTACACATTCGATAAAATGATGAACAGCATCTTCAAAACCACGTTGTTTTAACGTTGTATCCCATGATGGTGAACCAATCTGAGAAACTGCATTTTCCTGCTCAACTTCAAATGTGTTCATATTTTTTACGCGAATGATTTTACCTGTCGTTACAAGTTCAATTTGTTCTAAATTTGTACCGGCGTGGCGATGCATCGCGGTAGAAAGTAACAGTCCACTTGGAGTTGTATATGTATGATGTCCGTAAAGAAGTTCATTCTTTTCATTGATTTGCATCATATTATGAACGACGTTAAGGTCATCATTAGCTAACCAGCGAGCAGTATCTACAATATGTAAGTAATCATCTAACATAGTAAAGTCATATGTATATGGCCCGACTTTATTTGTGCGATGCTTTTCAATTCGAACCCATGAAATATTATGAGCTTGCTCTTTTGCAGCAACATACATAGGAACGAATCGGCGATTAAATCCGACCATTAACTTTCGGTTATGCTTTTCGCTCAACTCGACTAGTTGCTCAGCTTGTTCCACTGTAGCTGCTAGCGGCTTATCAACATAAACATCGATTCCTTTTTGCAGAAGTTCAGAAACGATTTCATAATGCGATGCAGTTGAACTATGAACGAAGATTGCATCACATTCCGAGGCTAACGTTTCAATAGAATGGAAGTCTTGAATACGGTATTGCTGGCAAACTTGTTTCCTTTTCTCTGCGTTAGGTGTAAACGCTCCTACAAAATTCCAATCTGTTTCTTTTGTAAGTGTTGGAAGATAGGCTTTTTGTGCAATACTTCCAAGTCCAATCATCCCAATGTTAGGCTTATTCATTTGTATTCCCACCCTATTAATATTAATGTAACGGGTTAAATGTAGCATAGGGCGGGGGAGGAAGGCAAAAATTAGCTTTTTACTTACGTCCTTCTAACAAAATCTTCTCTATCTCTTCAAAGTTATGAGCGCGAGCGTGCTCTAACGGGGTAACACCATCGTTGTCTGGAATATTTACATCTGCACCGTGTTCAATAAGAAGCTGAATGACTTGTTGCTGTGTTTCGTTTCCGTTACTTAATACGATGGCTTCCATTAAAGCGGTCCACCCGAGATTATTTACATGGTTAACATCAATAGTTGTTCGCGTAAGGAGTTCTTTAATAACATCAATATAGCCATGTTCTGAGGCGGGGATAAGAGCTGTTCCGCCGTAACGATTTGTAAGCGATGGATCTGCACCGGCATCAATTGTTAGTTTTAAAATATCGAAGTAACCTTCTGCACCGGCGTATAGAAAGGGATTGTTTTTCATATCATCTTGGATATTTACGTTAGCACCTGCTTCAATAAGCGCTTTTGCGGTTTTCACATCATTTTTGTATGTAGCAATCATAAGAGGGGTACGTCCTTTATTGTCTGTTATATTTATGTCAGCCCCTTTTTTGAGTAACGATATAACGGTATTCCTTTTTTGTTTTTCAGTAGCTGCTAGTAGCGCTGTCTCCATGTTTGTCATCTCCTTTTTAACTCCTTGTTCTTGCGAGCAACCTTGCAAAAAAATTACGCAACAGATCATGCTTAATGTTTTTTTGAACATGGAATTTCAACCTCCTCATTTCAACTGTAAAATAAGAACATTAAATTTTTATAAACTGACGCTAAAATTACTATAAAATCGCTTGAGTATTTGAACATATATTTTTATGCTTATGAGTAATAAGGTTTGGTAAAGTGAGGATGTAACATATGTCTATTAAAACAAGATTTTTATTCTCTTATATTGCTGTTATTCTCGTTTCCATTACGCTCATATTAGTCGCGGGATTTTTAATTGTTTTTTCCATAACAGGAGACTTGGAATCAGTGAAAAATTTCTATAAAAGTTCCTATATTCAAAAGCCGCTTACGCCAGAAGAAGAGAATACGTATATTGAATTGAAATTAGCGGCAAAGAAAAATCAATCTCAACTATTAGATGAATCGTTCGTTTCAACACTTGAAAAAGAAGGTGTGAAAATAGTTGTAAGAAAGGGAGAAACCATTTCTTATGCTACAAAAATATTTGAAAGTGTATCTTTAAAAGAAGCCCTTCCGAAATTTGAATCAGCAAATATTAATAGTCGTGGTACAACGGAACTAGGCGATACATTTTATCGGTATGTAAAATTTGATTTTTATTTTCCTGGGGATGAAGAAGGGAGTATATTTGTACTAAAAAGGCAAAGTTCATTTGTCGATCTTACACAAAAGTTATTTCCGATTTTGTTCGGAGCGCTTTTACTGTTAGCCATTTTACTCATAGGGCTATTAAGTTATTTCGTCTCAAGAAGTGTGATAAAACCAATTTTTGTACTGAAAGATGCGACTGGGAGAATTAAAGAAGGGGATTTAGATTTTCAAATTCCAGTTACATCCCATGATGAGATTGGGCAATTAAATCAAGGATTTGAGGAAATGAGGAAGAGATTAAAAGAGTCGATTGAAGTACAAACGCAGTATGAAGAAAATCGAAAAGAGCTCATTTCAAACATATCTCATGATTTAAAAACACCGATTACATCTATTATCGGATATGTAGAAGGCATAAAAGACGGGGTCGCAAATACGCCAAAAAAAATGGATAAGTATTTAACGACCATTCATACGAAGGCGAAGCATATGGATACACTCATTGATGAGCTCTTTTTGTTTTCGAAGCTTGATTTGAATCGAGTTCCTTTTCAGTTTGAAACGATAGAATTAAACATGTTTATGCAAGAATTATTAGAAGAGATGCAGATGGATTTAAGTGAGGAAGGTATAGAAGTTTATTTACAATTACATTCATCACCACTATATGTAACGGCCGATTGCGAAAAGATAAATAGAGTGATATCAAATTTAATTCATAATAGTGTGAAATACATGGATAAAGAAGCGAAGAAAATTACTGTAACAGTATTAAGTGATAACAATACAGTCATTGTAAAAGTGGTGGACAATGGATCAGGTATAGAAGCTGATACGCTGCCGTATATATTTGAGCGGTTTTATCGTGCAGAGCAATCGCGAAATTCTAGCACAGGTGGAAGTGGACTTGGCTTAGCGATAGCGAAGCAAATTGTTGAAGAACATGGCGGAGAAATTTGGGCGGAAAGTAAGCTTGGGGAAAGTACAAGTATTTTCTTCTCATTGAAAAAAGTACAGGAATGTGGTGAGTAGAATGAAGAGAATTTTACTAGTAGAAGATGAAATAAGTATTGCAGAATTACAGCGAGATTATTTAGAAATTAGTGATTTTCAAGTCGATGTAGAGCATTCAGGAGAAATAGGTCTACAAATGGCTCTTCAGGAAGACTACGATTTAATTATTTTAGATATTATGCTTCCAAAAATGAATGGATTTGAAATTTGTAAGCAAATTCGAGCTATAAAAGATATTCCGATTTTACTTGTTTCAGCAAAGAAGGAAGATATAGATAAAATTCGCGGACTCGGTTTAGGAGCAGATGATTATATAACGAAACCGTTTAGCCCGAGTGAATTAGTCGCAAGGGTAAAAGCTCATATTTCTCGTTATGAAAGATTATCAGGAAATGTGAGTAAGCAACGCGATACGCTATACATTCACGGAATTTCTATTGACCAGCGAGCGAGAAAAGTTTTTATAAACAATGAAGAAATCGCGTTTACAACGAAGGAATTTGATTTATTAACATTCTTTGTAACGCATCCAAACCAAGTATTAAATAAAGAACAGTTATTTGAACGTATTTGGGGACTAGACTCAGCTGGCGATTTAGCCACTGTCGTTGTTCACATTAGAAAGCTACGTGAAAAAATTGAAAGAGATCCCGCCCACCCGCAATATATTGAAACAGTATGGGGAGCTGGTTATCGCTTTAACGTGTAATGTACCTGCCGAGTAATGGGCAGGTTTTTTATGTTATTTGAACGAAAAGGGAATAATAGGTAATTTATGTTAAAATATAAAGAGAGATAAAACATAGGAGAGCATGAGAGGGCGTGCTACATAACAAGGCTTTAAAGATTGGAACGAATATCGTACTTATTTTATTAATTATTGGTGCAATACAAATGTTTTATGATGAAGATTCTACGAATGATCATTTCGGTGGGTTATTTATGATGTTCTTTTTTGGAATTAAAATAATTTCTAGTTTTATGATAAGTTTAAAAGAAGGAGATCAAAAGGCAGTATTACTTGATGTAGGTTTAATGATTTTTTTGTTCTTCTTGTTGTTTCTAGTGTGAAATATTTCTTTTAAAAAAGCTCATAGTCTTATAGAGACTGTGAGCTTTCCTTAATAATAGCGGTACTAGTGTAACGATTTATAAAATGTTTGAGTAGTAGAAGTAAACTGAGCAGATTCTTCTAAAAAAGGATAATGGTTACTCTCCTCAAATGTCACAAAGATAGAATTACGTATACCCTCATGCATCTCGATAGAATATTGGATCGGGCACTGTACATCGTGTCTTCCGCAAATAATTAGCGTTTTTATGTTGATAGAAGGTAAGTACTTTCTTAAATCAAATGAAGGATATTCGTGAGAGAAAGCGTTCATCCGGCTAGCAGACATTGTTTTTTTGATTGGTTTACAAAAATAAGAGTTGTAGTTTTCAGGTTTATACAATGATAATTTTGTCCTCTTAGTAGATAGTTCTTTCCGTTCTTCACTTGTAAGGTGAGGGCTTTTTAAGTTTTCGACGAGCTGTTGCATATAATGAAACTGAGGATGTGCTGGGTGATAAATGCAAAATGGTGTTTCGGTATAATTACTTGCTGCAGCTCCGGCCACGACTAATGATTGTAAGGAATTTGGATATGTAATTGCATATAAAAGTCCAAGCATACCACCTGTTGAATGACCGGCGAAATGCCATGTTGGGAGTTGTAAAGCTTCTCGTATTGCTTCTAAGTCGTGAACTGTTTCAATCATACTTAATTCTTTTTCTGAATTGGCTTTTGCTGAGTTACCAGCATCTCTTAAATTAATGAGGAATACACGATGCGTAGAAGTAAAAACATCTGCAAAGTAATCACCAGTTTCATTAAATTGTGAATAGTGATGTGTAATGCAAAGCGGTTCGCCATTTCCTTTTGTAAAAAGTTCAAATGTGCCACGTTTCGTGTTGATTATTTGTTGTGTCCACATAATATCACTACCTTTTCTTATAAAAATTGGACCGGCTAATTCTTAAATAAAATATATCGGCGATTATTAGAATATATCAGCGAATCTAAAAATATATCGACTTACCGACAAAAGTCGTCAATAAATAAAAGGAGGCCATTAAAAAAACGAGCCTCCTTTTCGTTTAGTACAAAGATTTTGTCATATTATTCCGAATAATTTCAAGGGATTTCGCTACAGTTAATGCGTTTTTTTCTTCAATTTCTGGTTTACGGGGGATCGGTTTATACATGTTGTCTGGATCTTCCCATGTGAGGGGAAGTTCTGTTTCAGCTTGTCCTTTCCAAGCGTCAATCCATTCTGGAGGGAGATAACCTGAGATGTTTTGGATGTTGTTCATTTCGAGCCAAATGAGTGCCCAAGCTCTTGGGACGACGCGCCAGTGGTCATAGCCACCGCCGCCGACAGCGATCCAGCGACCTTCGCAATATTCGTTAGCGATTTCGCGAGCGAGCTTCGGTATTTCACGGTAAATATTTATCGTTGCGCAAAGGTGTGTAAGTGGATCGTAATAATGTGCGTCAGCGCCATTTTGCGTTAAAATAATATCCGGTTTAAAGTATGCGGCAACTTCTTTTACGACAGTTCGATAGGAATCTAAGAACGATTCGTCTTCTGTAAATGCATCAAGTGGAACGTTAAAAGAATAACTATAGCCATTACCTTGTCCACGTTCATTTACAGCGCCAGTTCCAGGGAATAAATAACGCCCAGTTTCATGTAATGAAATGGTGCATATGTTAGGGTCGTCGTAAAAAGACCATTGTACACCATCACCATGATGAGCATCTGTATCAATATATAGGACGCGTAAACCGTATTTCTTCTGAATATATTTCATTGCGATGGAACTATCGTTATAAATGCAAAATCCAGATGCCTTGCCGCGGAAGCCGTGATGTAAGCCGCCGCCTAAATTAAGCGCGTGTTTTACTTTCCCAGAAAGAACAGCATCGACAGCTGTTAATGTTCCGCCAACAAGTAATGCACTTGCCTCGTGCATATTTGGAAACATCGGTGTATCTTCTGTACCGAGTCCATATGTCATCGCAATTGATTTTTCTAACTTACCTTCTCCAGCACGTTTTACCGCATTTATGTACTCCTCTGTATGAACGTAGGCGATCTCTTCATCAGTAGCCATCCTTGGTGAGATGATTTGGGAAGGAGAGATGAAACCACCCTTTTGTAATAAGTCATACGTAAGTGTGACGCGAAGTTGGTTAAAAGGATGATCAGGGCTAAACGAATAGCCCCGAAAATCATCCGAATAAATAAACGCGCTACTCATGCTTGCATCCCCATAATGTTCGGCCATAATACGCGGTAGCCCTCTGCTTCAAGTGCATCAATCACTTTTAGCGGATTCATCGTTTGAATGCGGAAAACGAGTACTTTATCATTCTCATCTTTTGCTGGGTAGACGAGAACGCTCACGATATTTATTTGCAAATCACTAAAAATAGCAACGACTTTTCCAAGAATACCAGGTTCATTTTTTACTTGAATTTCAATTTGTGAACTTGGTTGATGTGCTCCTGTTAATTTCACTAACGTGTGCAGTACAGTGGATTCAGAAATGATGCCAACTAACTTTCCAGCCTTTGTCACAGGAAGGCACCCTATTTTATTTTCAAAAAATAAGGTAGCAATTTCCTCAACGAAATCAAGAGGATGGCAAGTCATAACAGGTTGTTTCATAATAAGGTCGAGCGGTTGTTTCAGCATAGCGAGTGGAACTTGTTCATCAAGAATTGATGGACTTGCATCTCTTACATCCCGATCAGAAATAATGCCTACCACATGATTATTTTGATCGACAATTGGAATGTGCCGAATGCCTTTCGTGCGTATCGTTCGGATTGCTGTTTCGATTGTATCGTTTGGGTGTAGTGTCACCACATCTTGATTCATAATTTCTTCTACAATCATTCCAGTTGCCCCCTTTATTTAGTACATAAAACGATTGTGAAAACGTAGACGATCAAATGCTTGAATAGACTCCGTATCAACGCGTTTACCGATGCGGACCATTAAACAGTTAGCGGGATGCGAGCAAATTTCAGGGTCATCTGTAGCCATCCATTGTAAGCCACCAGCATTCATCATCTTTTCCATTACTTTTCGATATTCCCAAACATTTAAGCCTGTTTGTTTTAAATCCCAGTGCCAATAATATTCAGTCGTCAATATAATGTAATCTTCCATATGATCGTCCATCATTGAAACTTCTAATAAGTTCTTTCCGACAGAGCAACCGCGGAAGGTGGGGACAACTTCAATTGCCCCGAGTTCAATTAAGTTTTCAATCTTTCCTTCTGACCATCGTTCGAGTGGATCAGGATACAAGTATGTAACATATCCAACGATCGTTCGGTCATGTCTAGCAATAATGAGACGAGCTTCTGGTAATTTAGAAATTTCGACAATTGCTTTATATTGCTGCTCGGCAGGACGAAACGCAATTAAGTCTGGATGAAATTCATACATTTCTAAGTTATGTGTAGAGACAGGACCTTCAATAATTAAAGTGCCTTTCGCTGTTTTTAAGTTTCTGGCATTGTATATTTTTTTATGGATCAATGTATTGCTCACCACCTTGAGGGTTTGTGAATCTATTAATATCGTACTTTATAATATATGCGATGTGAATCGAATTTTGTCATTAAAAATTTGTCTAAAAATCAACAAATATACTGAAAATTTTAAATAATATCATTATAATAGATAATAGAATACATAGGAGGGGGATGTAAAGTATGAAAGTAGAAACGCTTCCTGTCATTAAAGGAGAAAATAATTTGCCGAATTATGATGAGGCATACGCGAATTTTAACTGGGAAGAGGTTAATAAAAACTTTACTTGGAATGAAACAGGCCGAGTAAATATGGCGTATGAGGCAATTGATAAGCATGCGAAATCCGATCGTAAAAATAAAGTAGCCCTTTATTATCAAGATGGATCGCGAAAAGAGAAATATACATTTAAGGAAATGAAGGATTTTTCTAATAAAGCAGGAAACGTCCTGAAAAATTATGGCGATGTAGAAAAAGGCGATCGCGTTTTTATTTTTATGCCGCGTTCTCCAGAATTATATTTTGCCCTTCTTGGTGCAGTGAAATTAGGAGCAATCGTTGGTCCGCTATTTGAAGCATTTATGGAAGGCGCAGTTCGCGATCGTTTAGAAGATAGCGAAGCAAAAGTGTTAATTACAACTCCTGAATTGTTAGAGCGCGTACCATTAAATGATTTACCTGCTTTAAAAACAGTCTTCCTTGTTGGAGATAATGTAGAAGAAGGCGGTAAAACGGTAGCGTTCAATCCTTTATTTGAACAAGCTTCAAAAGAATTACATATCGAATGGCTAGGCCGTGAAGACGGTTTAATTCTACATTACACATCTGGTTCTACTGGTAAACCAAAAGGTGTTCTTCATGCGCAGAACGCAATGGTGCAGCACTATCAAACGGCGAAATGGGTATTAGATTTAAAAGAAGACGATGTATATTGGTGTACAGCTGACCCAGGCTGGGTAACTGGAACGGCTTACGGTATTTTCGCACCGTGGTTAGTTGGGGCATCAAATGTTGTTTTAGGTGGCCGCTTTAGTCCAGAAGCGTGGTATGAAGCACTGCAAGATTACGGTGTAACAGTTTGGTACAGCGCGCCAACAGCATTCCGTATGTTAATGGGAGCTGGACAAGACGCAATTAAAAAATATGATTTATCACAAGTTCGTCACGTATTAAGCGTTGGTGAACCGTTAAATCCAGAAGTAATTCGCTGGGGTATGAATGCATTTGGACTTCGTATTCATGATACGTGGTGGATGACAGAAACAGGTGGACAAGTTATTTGTAACTATCCTTGTATGGAAATCCGTCCAGGTTCAATGGGTAAACCAATTCCAGGTGTGAAAGCAGCGATTGTTGATAATGAAGGAAATGAAGTGCCTCCATACACAATGGGCAACTTAGCAATTGGTAAAGGTTGGCCAGCTATGATGCGCGGGATTTGGAATAACAAGCAAAAATATGAGTCTTACTTTATGCCGGGAGATTGGTACGTATCAGGTGACTCTGCCTATATGGACGAGGATGGATACTTCTGGTTCCAAGGACGTATTGACGATGTTATTATGACGTCAGGTGAGCGCGTTGGTCCGTTTGAAGTAGAAAGCAAATTAATCGAGCATGCTGCTGTTGCAGAGGCTGGTGTAATTGGTATTCCTGATCCAGTGCGCGGAGAAATCATTAAAGCATTTATCGCGCTTCGAGCAGGATACGAACCATCTGATGAATTAAAAGAAGAAATTCGTCAATTTGTAAAGAAAGGCCTAGCAGCTCATGCAGCGCCAAGACAAATTGAATTTAGAGATAAATTACCGAAAACGAGAAGTGGTAAAATTATGCGCCGCGTATTAAAAGCGTGGGAGTTAAACTTACCAACAGGTGACTTATCAACGATGGAAGATTAAGAGAGAAAGGTCTGAACGAAACAACGTTCAGACCTTTCTTTTTTATGATATCATCAACTTATATATATAAGTTGAAAGGGGATAGTATGATGAAAACAGAAAAGAAAAAGATGATACTAGGAGAAATGTACATACCGGCTGATCCAGTTTTAGTACAAGAGAGGGAGCAAGCTCGTATATTAACGAGAAAATTAAATGATACGCCAGAAGTACAATTAAAAGAGCGTAGCGAAATCGTAAAAGAATTATTCGGAACGACTGGGGATAACATTCATCTTGAATCTTCTTTTAGATGTGATTACGGCTATAACATTCACGTTGGCGAAAATTTTTACGCGAACTTTGATTGTACAATTTTAGATGTATGCCCGGTGACAATCGGAGTGAACTGTATGTTAGCTCCAGGTGTTCACATTTATACAGCGACACACCCGCTTGATCCAGTAGAGCGCATAAGCGGATCAGAATACGGAAAACCAGTTACAATTGGCGATAACGTATGGATTGGCGGAAGAGCGATTATTAATCCTGGTGTCACAATTGGAGACAATGCGGTGATCGCATCTGGCGCTGTTGTAACGAAAGATGTGCCAGATAACGTAGTAGTTGGCGGGAATCCTGCAAAGATTATTAAAAAAATAAAATAATATTTGAACGAAGTGCCTTCCTCGTCTGTATGCATTTGTGAAAGAATAGATGAGGGAGGCTTTTTTATGTCTAATAAATTACTTCTTGGTTTTGCTGTAATTGGAATTATAGTCGTATTTTCTTGTGGTTTGTTATTACCGATGCCAATCGGATTTAAAGTTTCAATGATTACAGCTGGGGTCATGATGATTGTTATGTTTTCAATCATCATTCCATTTGATAGAAAACATATAGTACGGAAAAATGGATATAAAATTGATTTTACAAAAACAAAAGTGTATTTTCGCTGGAATGTATTTGATACGATTTCGGCTTGTCTTGCAGTGTATGCATGTATTTGTGTGCAAGCATTAAATATTTTAGTTTCAACCGGACAGACAATTCAAAACCCGTATGTTCAATTTTTTACGAATCAATCGCAAGTATGGATTATTGTCGCAAGTTGCTATTTAATTTCCCGTATTTCATTAACGTTAAAAGGAATAAAGGAGATCAAAAATCATGGCGCAGATTGGGATTGAGGAGGAGCTCATGCTTGCGTATCAAAGTGGAGATAAGCAGGCTGGGGAAAAACTATACGTTTTAATCAAACCAGCGCTATACACATTTTTGTATCGATTTAACCGAGATGAGCAATTAAGTATCGATCTTGTGCAAGATACGTTTTTGACGCTAGAGCGTAAGAAACATATGTATGAACTTGAAAAAGGAAAAATAAAAACGTATTTATTTCAAATCGGTTATCGTCTTATGATTAATAAATTAAATAGGAGAAAAAAGTGGCGTACACTTTTGCCATTTTTAGTGCCGATTCAGGAAAAAGAATTTTCTCACGAAGATCGGCTCACAGTAAGAGAAGCAATTTTGAAAGTTCCAGAAGAGCAAAGAGCGGTCCTAATCCTTTCTTATTATCATGACATGCAGCAAAAAGAAATTGCAGAGATATTAAACATTCCAATTGGAACAGTGAAATCGAGACTTCATAACGGGATAAAGAAATTGAAACAATTGCTGGAGGTGGATGAAATTGAGCGAAAATCCCTTTAAGAGTGAATATAAGTTAAAACAGCATTTAGATAGTGACCATGTAGAAATACCAGACTTTCCAAAAACGGTAAGTCGCTTCGATCGATTAATCGGATTTCTTGGTTCTCCGGCAAAAGATCCTGTGGAGGCGACCATTGGGAATGATTTATCGGTTGTGTTTCATGTATCGTTATTAGTTGGGGTTCCAATTCTGTCTCTTATTACGATACTCTTTGTGACATTGTAAAGGATAGAAATTCGACCTCTATTTGACACGTCTATATAAATGATGGTATAAAGAAAAGTATATGAATAATTGAGCGTGGAAAGGGAGAAGTAGTGATCATTTCCCTGTTTTAGAGAGCTGATGGCCGGTGAAAATCAGCACATAGATGATCGCGAATTACGCCCCTAGAGCATCTTTTTTCGATTGAATTGTATTCAAAAGGGAAAAGACGGTGCTAAGCCGTTATGTAAATAAGGTGGTAGGCTTTTTTTGCCTGCAACTAGGGTGGTAACGCGATAATCAAAATCGTCCCTTATTTAAAGGGGCGATTTTTTTATGTTTTCAACCTTCACGCCAGTAATGAACTTAAAGGAGAGTATGTAGGATATGGGTATTTTACAAGATCTTGAATTTCGCGGTCTAATTAATCAGCAAACAGATGCTGAGGGGCTTGAGCAATTATTAGAAAAAGAAAGCGTTAAATTATACTGTGGTTTCGACCCGACAGCGGATAGCTTACACATTGGTCATATGTTACCAGTATTAATGTTACGTCGTTTCCAATTAGCTGGTCATCAACCAATCGCACTAGTTGGCGGAGGTACTGGTATGATCGGTGACCCAAGTGGTAAAAAAGCAGAGCGTACATTAAATACGAAAGATACAGTTGCTTACTACACAGAAAGCATTAAAAACCAACTTTCAAACTTCTTAGAGTTCGAAAACGTGGACAACCCAGCAACAATGGCTAATAACTATGACTGGCTTGGTAACTTAGATGTAATTTCATTCTTACGCGATATCGGTAAAAACTTCGGTTTAAACTATATGTTAGCAAAAGATACAGTAGCGTCTCGTTTAGAGACTGGTATTTCATTCACTGAGTTCAGTTACATGATTTTACAATCATACGACTTCTTAAACTTATACCAACACCATAATTGCCGCCTGCAAATCGGTGGTAGTGACCAATGGGGTAACATTACAGCTGGTCTTGAATTAATCCGTAAATCAGAAGAAGATGCGAAAGCATTCGGTTTAACAATTCCACTAGTTACAAAATCTGACGGTACGAAGTTTGGTAAAACAGAAGGCGGCGCAATTTGGTTAGACCCAGAAAAAACAACTCCTTACGAGTTCTACCAATTCTGGATCAACACAGATGACCGCGATGTTGTTAAATACTTAAAATACTTCACATTCTTATCTCATGAAGAAATTCTTGAGCTTGAAAAGCAAGTAGCTGAAGCACCAGAAAAACGTGCAGCACAAAAAGCATTAGGTTCTGAAATGACAAAACTTGTTCATGGCGAAGAAGCATTAGAGCAAGCGATTAAAATTTCAGCTGCATTATTCAGCGGTTCTGTAGCAGAACTGACTGCAAGCGAAATCGAACAAGGATTCAAAGACGTACCATCTGTAGAACGTACTGCAGAAGATACAGTATTAATCGACTTACTTGTAGAAAGCAAAATCTCTCCATCAAAACGTCAAGCACGTGAAGATGTAACGAACGGCGCAATCTACGTAAACGGTGAGCGTACACAAGCATTAGACTACGTTGTAACAGAAAACGACCGCATCGAAGGTAAATTCACAATCATTCGCCGCGGTAAGAAGAAATATTTCTTAATTCGTTACTAATCAGAAACGAATATAAAACAAATAGTACCCCGAATTGTAGGCTGAAAAGTCTATGATTCGGGGTTTTTATGTATGAATTTAGATTGCCTGATCTTTTCTTGTAAATAAAATATGAAGAATTAATATGAGCATATAAAGTAAGCTAATGAGCATAAGAACAAATGCTGTTGGATAAAATTTTGCTGCATATATAAAGAAGTCGATTTGATAAATATCTTCGTAATTTGAAACGGTGCCTTTAAAGTAATTTGTAAACTTAGCGCTATATTTCCATTCATCAGGATAATCTATCAAATTACTCCCCTGATACCAATTAATAAGTGCGGAAGTAATAAACAGCATACATGCACTACCCAATTGAACCATTTGGTTTATTGTCAAAATGAATCGACCTCCTATTTTACGGTTATTATAGCGTGCATTCGTATTCCTGTAACCCTTTTGTTGTAATCTCCTTTTCGAGTTCATACGGAAATCACATGTAAGCGGTATGATAAATGTATAACAACTAGAAAGGAGTGGTAAAACAAAATGTCACTAGAAGCGCTCATTATTTTTTCTTTGCTAAATGCGGGTCAGCTTGCAGAGAATTCGAAGGTGGATGTACATAAAGAGCAGAAAGATGCTTATGTATATGTTCAGAGAGAGGAAAATAAATAACTTTAATATATATAAATAAAAGCTACTCGGAGTAACTGTTTTAGTTGTCTTCGGTAGCTTTTTACATTATGAATAAATAGGAATTAATTCTCGCTTGAAATCTTCGTACATTTCAAAGGCAATTTTCATGATTTCTTTGAGTTCTTCGTAACTGTGGAAATATAGCACGGGTACTTTTTCCGTGTCATTTGATAACAATCGTATAAATATGTCCCATGGGTCTCCAGCTCTAACTTCACCGTTATGACATGCCTCCCAAATCAATTCAGCAACACCATATTTTAAGCTGATGTTGAATCTAAAGGTGTAGACATCTTTGTTTTTTACTTCTCCTACAATAAAAAAGTCTTCTTTTTTATTGTAACGAGCTTTATAGCCAAGAGACTCGAATACTTCAATAGCTTTTTCATTTTCATAGTTTTTAAATGTATTTTCTCTATCAGAAAATTTTTCTGATAATGCTTTATATCTCTTAATAAAATCAATTTTTGTAAGGCAGGCTTGTATTTCAGGTTGTAATGAATACGCCAATAATTACTCCTCCCTAATTTTTAATATTAGATCAAATAAAACAGTATACATGTTAGATACATGAAGAAATCCGGCTTTTGTGAGTCGGATTTTTCTTAGTTTAATTCTATGAAAATATTATAATTGTTAATTGAAATGTAGTTATTTTTAGAAAGGTTTTGCAGTTAGCTATTTAAAAGTGTAAGTATATCTCCTTTAAATATAGCAGCTATTTCCGCTTCCTCTAATGAATCTCCCCATCTAAAAACTATATCATCTTTTGGGCAGAGATGAATGGAAAGGTTAAAATAATCTATTTCATCTTTCCATTTGTTATATTCATTAAATGCTTTTCTGAAGATTTTTCTAACATTTTCTTCCATAATTATATCACTATTTTTACTTGCAATGATTGTAAATCTTTTAGGATTACTAGAAATTATTTCAATGGCAGCTGGAAGTTTCTCGAGACAAAACTCTGCAATACTTGAGTAGAAAGTTGTTCCTCCAACTTCCATTTCAACTTCTGGACCCTTATTAAATCCCTCAAGTTTCCATTTGGTTCGAAGAGCTTTCCATACCTTTCGATATTTTTCAATTTTAGAGTTTTTGTCTTTGATTTCAATAGCTGCAAGCAAGTAGAATTTGTAGACATTAGTTAAATCATGTTTCATAAATACTTGCTTGATTTTAGTTCCACATACTTCTTTGAATTTCTTTTTCTCATCTGGGCTAAATAACATGGAGCCATTAACGCTGAATAAACTTAAATTTGGTAAATTACCGACTCTTTTAATTGCTTCATCTTTACTAAACCATTCGTAGTATGAGAATGCATCTTTTTCTACTTCATTCCAACACTTCATTTTACCACCTCAATTTTAATAGTCATAATGATTCCCATGTACATCATTGAAATGTGATCCTCTATTTTGGGATGGATCATCTGGATAAGTATGACCGCCTGAATGCTCTCTTATAATCTTATTATCCTTGAAATGATAACTCTAATGTTGTGTCAACATTGGAAAAATACTAACATTAGATTGAATAAAACAGTATAAAGTTTTAGATAAATGAAGAAATCCGACTCTTATAAGTCGGATTTGCTCTTTTTACATTTAAGACAAAATTACCTTTCTTAAATATAAAATCATGAATAAATAGGAATTAATTCTCGCTTGAAATCTTCGTACATTTCAAAGGAAATTTTCATGATTTCTTTGAGTTCATCGTAACTGTGGAAGCATGGACGAAGTATTTTTTCTGTATCATTTGATAATATTGCTACAAACATAGCCCATGGATCTCCAGCTCTTATTGCACCATTATGTCGTGCAGACCAAATAAACTCAACAAGGCCATGTTTTAAACTAATATTAAATCTAAAAGTATAGATGTTTTTATTCTTGACCTCTCCAACAATAAAAAAGTTTTCTTTTTTCATAAAACGAGCTTTATAGCCAAGAGACTCAAATACTGCAATTACTTTTTCGTTTTCATAGTTTTCAAATGTATTTGTTCTATCGGGAAATTTTTCTGATAAGGATTTATATCTTTCTACAAAATCAATTTTCTCAAGTACCTCTTTTATTTCAAGTTCTAAATCATATGCCATCAATTATTCCTCCCTAAACCTAATCTCAATAGCATATTTACCTTTCATTTCTTTCAAATACGTCTCAAAATTTTTCCTGAATTTGTTCTTTTTTCGTACGTAAAATTGAAGTCTTTGCAAATGTATAATTCGCTTGATACAGTTCATTTTGAAGTATCTTAGTTATGATATTTTCACCAGTAAAAGCAAATATGCCTTTTCTATGATATTTGATTTGAAACAAAGGAAAAGCTAACGTAAACGTTAGTTTAAATATCAATCAGGTGTTACATCGAGTACATCCCTAAATAGAATGTCATCAACAGTTACATCGGGACCAAATAGTGCGACATCGTCTGCAAATTTTATTCCTTCTATTTTTCGGCTACTCTCTGTGTAACCAATTCTTTCATATCCGCTTGCTTTTAGAGTTGTTTCAATAACTGATATTAATTGAGATTGTAATCTAGTATATTCTTGCTCTGAATCTCCAGTTAAAGTAGGCATCATGCCATTGACATCTTTATTTACAATTTCAAAGGAATTAAGGATAGAATATACATTAGCTAGTTTAGAAATGATAAGATATGTAGTATATTCAACTTCAAACTCGCCTTTTACATAACTTGGTAAAGTAATATACCAATCATTTGAAGGAAATACTATGTCGCTATCTCCTTTAATTTTAATATTATTTTTATTACAAAAATCAATTATTTGTTTAGGGAGAGTTAGTTTGATAGAAGACTTTTGTAAATATTCTTCTATATTTTTTTTTACGTAGTATTTTCTTTTTACTTCTTCAATTTTTTTATTTAACATTTATGTCATGCCCTCCTGACTTATCTGGTCCTTTAGTTCCTTTCAAATCAAAATCAATTTCACCTAAATGTTTACCTCTTTTATTGAGTTCTTCAAATCTTCCATGTTGAGTATCTACTGAGTAATGTTTTTTAGTTTTAGGGTCAGTATAAATAGTTCGTCCTTTATTCTTTTTTTCTAATGATTTATTTCTTTCCCATCCATTGTTTTTTGCGATTTCTTCCGCTTTCTTATTTACTTTTGGAATACGTTCTTCCTTAGGTAACTTGCTAATTTCTTTTTCAAAATCAGCTGTAATTCTACTAGAAGATTGGAATTTTTGAAGAGTATCAATACTATTTTGAATCGTATTATACCATACAAATGTACCATGTGTAGCAACACCTGCTCCAGCGGTTGTAAGAGCTAAATCAGCTGGGATAACAATTGGTGATGCTGCCCCGAAAGTTACTCCTTCTAACAATACGGTTCCAACATTTGATCCTGTTACAATAGCTATACCGCCCAAAATTTCAAAAATAGATCCTACCCCTGATACAAAATTCCCCACAAGATTTCCGGCTTGAAAGGTTGTTTTGTTTTCTAATTCATTGCCCATTGGTAATTCTACGCCTGTAAAGTTTTCAGCAGCTGAATTACAAATTCCTTGGAAGAATTCCCAAGCGCCAATAGCTGTTTTTTGGTACCACGGTCTATTAGCTTCTTGTTCCTGCAAAGCCATTTTTTCTTCAATTTCTTTTTTTATTTCGGCTTCTTGAACTCTTTCCTCTGCAATTTTTTGAATAGAGGCTATCCATTCCATATTCAACCCTTGCGTACTAAATGTACCACTGGCGGGACTAAAACTTTTTCCGCTTTGTACTTCAGCTAAACCTGTCGCAATACTAGCAGCTAATTGAATCGCTGTATTATAGTTATCACTAGATGTTTGATTAAATTCATATAGGTGCTCTAGCTTTTCTTGAAGTTTACGCCTCATTTCAGCAAATAGATTTACTATAGCATCCATGGCCGAGCTTGGCATAGCTTGATTGATTGTTTCCGTACTTGCTATCATTCGATCGATTTCTCGAATTTGTTCTAATATCTCCTGTTCGATAACATCTGTAGAAGCTACCTGTGATTGAAAGTCTCTTGGAAAAGCATCATTTTGACGGATTAATTCTTCGCATAAGTAAATGATTCCTTGTGCTAACGGACGAAAGGTTTGTAAGAAATATGCTTTTGCACTGCTATATGTTTGTCCTTGTAGAACAGTATCCAATGCAAAAGCGTCAATCGAATGAATGATTTGTTCCATACCTTGAATAGTAGCGGTACAGAAAGAGTTCATACTTTCTGTTTGAGCTTGTACTTCACCGAGATACATATTTAAAGACATGAACTTTCCCTCCTCTTACAAGAAAATAATACCAATTTAAGGAAGTTGTTTTAAAATAAATATTCTAATAATTTCACGATTAAAGAGGTACTTGTTCATTAAGTTTGTTAATCTCATTCAGATGCTCTGGTGATGAAGAGGTTTTTAAGGTTGAATGAAAATAGAAAAAGGGAAGATATAGATAAATACGTTGTAAAAATAATGTTAACAAAAGGAGAGTACAGCAAAGAAAAATGAGTTATGGGATAGAATGTAGTGTTTTTAAGTGTTAGAAGGAGGGGGGGATTAATGTGGATTGCTGGAATGTCGATTTCTAAATATTTCCCTTCGTTCTCATCGAAAACGGACCAATTTTCATCGTCTAGAAATTCAGGATCAGTACTTTCAAAGTCAAAAGTACTGTCTTCATCTACCATTTTACGAAAATATTCCTGAAATGGTTTACTATTATCATTTAAATGTATTGTTCCATACATCCAGGGTGTTTCTACAAAAACGTCTCTGTTTTCACCTATTTCAGTATCTTTAAAGTATAATTTCATATTTGCGCCTTCTTATTCATGGATTTTGAAATAGTCTTTTGGTATCTCACCTTTTATCAAATACTCATTATCTCTTTTTATTCAGCTTCGAAGCGTAAGTGATTAAAACTCCTAATGTAAGTTCAGCAATTACAACTTATGTGCAAGCAATGTAAATATTACATTTTTGATGTCTAATTACATAGACCGATAAAAAAAGAAGAACGTTTACCCTCACTACAAGGCGTTCTTCTTGTTTCTTTTATTCTGCTACATTTCCCCTTCTTTGTGGGGGTTATGTATATATTGGAAACCATATCCAGCTTTCATAACTATTTCCTCAGTTTTTTCAAAAAACTCTTCACCATACTCAGTGCAACGATATTTTCCGTGTATACTAATAACAAATTGTCGTCCCTTAGCATCAGGATATATTTCATAAATCGTCCCACTTTCAATAAATCCCAAGTAAGCATAAATCTTTTCTATCAATAACGAGACGTGTTCTTCTTCGTCTGACCAATCCTCTTCGTCAGCAATAATAAGATGGACATATCCTGTTTCTTTTTCGATAGCTAATAAGTCTATTTGTTCTAATTCTTTTAAAGACATATGGTAGCCTCCTTTTTATTGTTTACGTATGACTTCTACTTTAGTAGGCGGTATTTCCGTACCACCATCAAACGGTGGTTTTCCTTTACCTTTTACGATAGCTCCAAACTCTTCAATTTCAGGAAAAGCCAACTTCTGATTTTTTGTTAAAGGTGCGCTTAAAGAAGCTTTTGCTTCGTATAGATTAATTTTACTGTTTTCTTTACCGAGTGCGACTAAATCAACTCTAGTTTTTATTCCGCTAGGCGTTTCCAGTGTTAATTGCTTAACTACTGTTTCAAACTTGCCAGTACTTTCTAAGCTAGTCTTCAATTCAGCTTCAAACTTAAAAATGAGTCCGGTGCAATACCGGACTCATTTTTACCAAGCTGCCTAATGAAATAACCGTGTCTAACTTTTAGGGGTCACTTCACCATTTTATGTGGAGTGGGCTTTTTTATTAACCTTTAGGTATTAAAAAGGGATTAACATGCCTCAAAGCAAACTTATCCATATTCAATAAAAAACTTACTGAGGCATATAATCAGTAAGCTTTTTTGTTAGTATTTATTGTATCAGTAAATTTTCCAGCTGAAAAAAGAAGGGACATTAGCTCTTACACTAAACATTTTCCCTTTTTATTATTCCTCAATTTTAGGAGTTTCTTTTACAAGGTTACTTCTGAATCCCATGCTTCTACAAATTCAAAACCTTTTAAATCACTTTCTAAAATTGTATTTCTCAATTCATCTGATACGAAAACAGCAGTAGGATGAATTCTTTTATTTACATATACTTTAAAAATCATTTCATTTTGAATAACATTAGGAGTAAATGCAAATTTTTCACATCCTATTATTAAACCTGTAATTAGTTTTTTGAAAATTGCTTTATCACTATCAATCGCATCTAATACATTTAAAACATGAACTACATAGTATACTTCGTCTGTTGTATTATGAATAAGTGGAAGAAACTCAACATTAGCACCTATTAAAGGTTCTAATAATTTTTTTGCTTGTGCGCTAACCATTGGTGCACCAGTTTCTCCCCAAAAATGAGGAAAATCACTATGATTTCCTTCTTCTAGACATTCAATAAATATTTCTCCCCATGAATCTAGTAAAATTGTAGTGGAGTTAAATTTTCCTTCAAAATATTTTTTATCATTTTTATAATTTAATAGTTGGAAAGACTCATAGTTATCGGATGAACTCTTCAATTCCCAAATTTTCATTTTCCTTCTCCTTTAATATTTAATCTATTCATAAATTATTTCGGGCTATTTAATTTTAAGCTGCCATCTAATAAACGTGTTCTTATATCATGTAAAGCGCAAAAGCGTCAATCGAATGAATGATTTGTTCCATTCCTTGAATAGTAGCGTTACAGAAAGCGTTCATACTTTCTGTTTGAGCTTGTACTTCACCGAGATACATATTTAAAGACATGAACTTTCCCTCTCCTTACAAGAAAATAATACCAATTTTAGGGAGTGTCTGTAAATGGAAAATTCTAATAATTCCATGACCAAAGAGGTACTTGTTTATTAAGTTTTTTACTTATTCAGTTGCTTCTGGTTATGAGGAGGTTTTTAAGGTTGAATGTAAATAGAAAAAGGGAAGGTATAGATTATATACAAATAAATACGTTGTAAAAATCATGTTAACGAAAGGAGAGTATAGCAAAGAAAAATGAGTTATGGGGGAGAATATAGTATTTTTAAGTGTTAGAAGAAGGGGGAGGTTTTTATTAATGTGGATAAAAAATGGATGAAATTCTAGGGAGAGGGTTAAGCTTTATTAACTATAGACTTGCAGTTCTTTTTTATTTTGTTAAATGGGTCTGTTTCTATACATATAATCGGCTATATTCAATAAAAAAAGCCCAGGCCCCTTGATAAACAAGGTTTCTAAGGCTTTTAATACGACTCTTTTCAGAGTACCGAGATTAACGAGAGTAGAACTCTACGATTAATGCTTCGTTGATTTCAGCTGCTAACTCAGAACGCTCAGCGTGACGAGTGTAAGTAGCTTCTAATTTATCAGCATCGAAAGTTAAGTATTCTGGTACGAAGTTGTTAACTTCGATCGCTTCTTTAACAACAACAAGGCTGTTAGATTTTTCGCGAACGCTGATTGTTTGACCAGGTTTTACACGGTAAGATGGGATATCTACGCGAGATCCATCAACTGTGATGTGGCCGTGGTTTACTAATTGGCGAGCTGCACGACGAGTGCGAGCTAAGCCCATACGGTAAACTAGGTTGTCAAGACGAGCTTCAAGAAGGATCATGAAGTTTTCGCCGTGCTTACCAGGCATTTTACCTGCTTGGTCAAATGTGCGACGGAATTGACGCTCAGTCATGCCGTACATGTGACGAAGTTTTTGTTTCTCTTGTAATTGTAAACCGTATTCTGAAAGTTTCTTACGTTGGTTAGGACCGTGAGGACCTGGTGCGTAAGGGCGTTTTTCTAATTCTTTTCCTGTGCCGCTTAGAGAGATTCCAAGACGACGAGACAGTTTCCAAGCTGGACCTGTATAACGAGCCATAGTTGACTCCTCCTTTAAAAATGTTTTTATTTACGTAAAATAAAAACAGACGTAATCGATATTTACGGGCATTTTGTTTTCATGTACCTTCGCTCCAGCAGCAGGGAGTTACGAGATACACCTCCGTAGAGGAACAAAATACAAACGATAAACTCACATTACAAGGCTGCCTTTTTATTTTACACAAACGCTATTATATCTTTTACCCAGAGTTTCGTCAAGCGAGTACGTTTTTGTTTTATGCATATAAATTTTGGAAATTAATATAAGAAGGAATTTAAAACAATATAAAAGAAGAGATAGAAACACAAATAAAACGCTTACATAAAATGTAGTAAAAACGTTCATCAATTTTTACTGGTGAATATGCGGCAATAAAAACATAAAGGGGATGTTTTTATGAAAAAGAAACATATGGAGACAGTGTTAATTCATCACGGGTATACATCTGAGGAACATAAAGGAAGTTTAACACCACCGTTATTTCAAACGTCTACATTTACATTTGAGACTGCGCAGCAAGGAGAGGCGAGTTTTGCGGGAGTAGATCCGTCTTATATTTACTCAAGACTTGGAAATCCAACTGTAAAATTATTTGAAGAACGTATGGCGGTGTTAGAAGGAGGAGAAGAAGCACTTGCTTTCGGATCCGGTATGGCAGCTATTTCAGCAACTTTAATTGGTTTTCTAAAGGCTGGAGATCATATTATTTGTTCAAATGGATTATACGGATGCACGTACGGTTTTTTAGAAGTGTTAGAAGAAAAATTTATGATTACGCATTCGTTTTGTGATATGGAGACAGAGGATGATATTGAAAATAAAATCCGCCCAAATACAAAGCTTATTTTCGTTGAAACACCGATTAATCCGACAATGAAATTAATTGATTTAAAACAAGTGATTCGGGTTGCGAAGCGAAATGGCTTACTTGTTATTGTTGATAATACGTTTTGTTCACCTTATTTACAAAGACCACTTGAGCTGGGCTGTGACGCGGTTGTTCATAGTGCGACAAAATATATCGGTGGTCACGGTGATGTTGTGGCAGGTGTAACGATTTGTAAAACGAAAGCGTTAGCAGAACAAATTCGCCCGATGCGAAAAGATATCGGCGGTATTATGGCGCCGTTTGATGCATGGTTATTGTTACGCGGATTAAAGACGTTAGCGGTAAGAATGGACCGCCATTGTGATAATGCAGAAAAAATTGTATCGTTCCTCAAAAATCATGATGCGGTAGAAGGTGTTTGGTATCCAGAAGGGGAGTTAGCATCTCGCCAAATGAAACGGGGCGGCGGTGTGATTTCTTTTTCAGTAAAAGGCGGAAAAGAAGAGACGCAAGCGTTTATCAATGACCTTCACTTTATTACAATTGCCGTAAGTTTAGGGGATACAGAAACGTTAATTCAGCATCCGGCAACGATGACGCACGCTGCGATTCCAGCTGAGCTAAGACAAGAAATGGGTATTTACGATAATTTAATACGTTTATCTGTCGGTTTAGAATCATGGGAGGATATCGTTTTTGATTTAGAACAGGCACTAAAGAAAATATCTACTGTTAGTAATCAATAAAAAAGAGTGAGCTATCGGTTTCGTACGTGATGTACGCAATCGATAACTCGCTCTTTTCTTTTTTAAATATGTTTTAGGAGTGTTTCCACAAACTTTTCTAAATAGCGCTGATCTACTTCATCAAAACGATTTTTTTCAGGGCTATCAATATCAAGTACTCCAACGACAGTTCCTTCTTTCACGATCGGTACAACGATTTCTGAATTCGAAGCACTGTCGCAAGCGATATGTCCTGGGAATTGGTGAACGTCTGCTACAAGCTGCGTTGTTTTTGTTTCAGCTGCAACGCCGCAAACGCCTCGTCCAAATGGAATGCGCACGCAAGCAGGCATTCCTTGGAAAGGTCCAAGAACAAGCTGATTTCCTTCTGTTACATAAAAGCCAACCCAATTCACACGATCTAAAAATTGATTTAATAATGCGGACGCATTTGATAAGTTTGCGACTACGTTCGGTTCGCCAGTTAATAATGCATCCAGTTGTTTAATTACTGTCTCGTATTGTTCTTCACGAGAACCTGCATAACTTTCTTTTGTAAACATGGAAACAACTCCCTTTTTATCGAGATGTGTAAAATATTAGCAAAATACGATGTATTTCACATGACTTTGTCGATAGAAAATTAAAGGAATTTGTCTTAAAAGTCAAGAAATTTAAACTATAGCTGTTCAGTGAGAGGAAGTGAGCGCATGAAACAGACGAAACAAAAAGTAATTGATGCGGCAATATCGTTGTTTAACACGAAAGGTTATGATGGAACGTCGGTGCGAGAAATTGCAAAGCGAGCGGATGTGAATGTAGCGAATATTTCATATTATTTTGCTGGAAAGCAAGGTTTATTAGAACAGCTTATTACTGACTTTTTAGAAGGATATATTCATGTGATTGAAATGTCGTTCGAACAGAGGGAATATTTGTCGGCTAAAGATGTGATGGTACAAATGGTGCGCGGAATTTTACGATATCAATTTGAAAATAGGGAGCTGACACGTTTCTTCTACCGAGAGCTTTCACTTGATACGACATTAATTCGCGAAGTGATGACCATTTACTTTTCTAAAGAAAGATATTATATAGAGCAAATGATTAGACAGGGACAAATAAAGCAGGAATTTAAAAAGGTATCTTTTACAATGTTTATGACGCAATTAAAAGGCATGATGAATATGCCGTTTTTATATCCGCAATATATATCAGAAGTGCTGCATTCTTTTCCGTCTGAGACATTTTTCATAGAAATGTACACGAAAGAAATTGAGCAATGGATGGAGCAAACATTATGTATAACGAATATGTACTATGAATTGCCAAGAGCTGTTCATATGTGAAAAATCCCCACCTAACGAAATGAGGTGGGGATTTTTGTGCTTTCTTTCCTTTGCCATACATTGTTGCATAAGAGCGCGATAATTGTTAGTGAGGCTCCGGCAATTTCAATTTTGTCGACTGTATAACCTCGAAAGATGGAACCGATAAGTGCAAGTACAGGAACTAAATTCATAAATAATATGCCGTTAATAGATGAAATATAGCGATTTCCTGTGTTCCAGCAAAATACAGCGATAACACCTGCAACAATCGACATATACAAGAGTTCAAAACGAACGCTCATAATGGTACGAAGTGACGGCATAGGAACGATGTTTGTGTAAGTGAAGAAAGTGACGATAACGATGAGTGAAACTGAGCCGAATAAACAAGTTAACGTCGTATACCTGAGTGGTGACCAAGATTGAAAACGAGCACCACCGTTCGTATAAATGACCCAGCAAGTAACGCCGCATAGCATAAGTATATTTGTTGAGAGGTGACTGGCAGCTCCAAATAATAAGTGAATATTTCCTTTTGAAATGACAAGCATAACACCGAGCAATGCAACGAACATACAAAGGAATGTGTAGTTTTGTGGGCGTTTGTTTTTTGTTATCCACTGCAATAATAAAGCGATGAGCGGCATAAGAGATTGAATCATCGCAGCATGGATGGCCCCAGAAGGCCCGGCAAGTTGTTGGCCGTAAAAAATGAGAAAACCATATCCAGCGAAACCGACTGTTCCGTAAAAGAATAACGAAAGTGTTCTTTTTTCTAAGTGGAGTGAAGTTTTTCCTTCAGTAATGAATAGCAAAATAAGAAAAATAATAGCTGCTGATCCGTATCGGATAGTTGTGAAGAAGAACGGATCGATAAACTGCAGAGCATTTGCCATGACAGGAAACATAAATCCCCAAGCCGTTACGGCAAGTAAGCATAGGAGGGATCCGAGTAGCATTTGTTTTTTGTCCAAGAGTATCTTTCCCCTTTTCATTTCGTTATAGTAAGTTGATGAAATAAGTATAAAGAGTAATTGTTTATAGAAGGAAATATCGATTTTTTATGACAGTTATAACTTTTTGTTAGAGGTGTGTACGATGGATTTGGAGGCAGTACGATCGTTTATTGAAGTGAAGAATACGCGCAGTTTATCAAAGGCGAGTAAGCTTTTACATATTTCTCAACCGGCGCTTAGTAAGCAAATTCAAAGGTTAGAAGCGGATTTAGAGGTTACTTTACTCAAGCGTTCCGCGCAAGGAGTGGAATTAACAGAAGCTGGAGAGTTATTTATAACAAGGATGTTACCGATTTTGGAACACATATATGAAGTGAAAGCTGAAATGAAGACTTTTCAGGAGAAGCGGAAAATTTCTATAGGCATATTGCCAAGTTTAGCAGCTCATTACATATCAAAATGTAAAGATGTATTAGGTGAAGGATTCGAAGTAGAATGGAAAATTGAGCATACGAAAGTACTAATGGGACTCTTTAAAGAACGGAAGATTGAAGCGATGTTCGTCGATTCAATAGTAGAAGGCGCTACGTGTATAAAAGAAATGCGAGAAGAAAAAATTGTTTGTGTCGTTTCAAATGATCATCTTTATAAAGAGAAAACAGTGATCCGAATGGAAGATTTGCAAAATGAAAAGTTAATCGTATACCCAGAAATCTGTGATGTAAGGAAAATGATTACGAATATGTTTCAGGGGATAGGTGCGAAACCAATCATTGCATTTGAAACTTCTTATGCAGAACCGATGCTTGCAATGGTCGGAGCTGGACTTGGTATTACGTTACTTCCAGAAATGGTAGTAGAGCAAGCGGTAAAGCAAGGGAATGTACATGCAATTTCTATTGAACCACCACTTGTGCGCAAAATTTATTTCGTATCTCATATGAAAGAGAACCTGTTATTACAATCATTTGATGATGGGAGATAATCCAAACAGAAGATTGAGAAAGATTACAATTGCATTGAAAGAAACATGAAATTTTAAAAAAAACTAGGTCAAAAACAAGCCATTACATGGTATGATTAGTACATTGTTAGTTGTTAAATATAGGGGAATTCCCTTTTTATACATAATGCCTTCCATTTCATAAACGGAACGGACAAAAAAAGAGATATAACTAGGAGGCTTTTTTGCATGGATTCTATCCTGACGATCGTTATCATTGTAGTAAGCTCTATTCTAGTGCTGCTCATGATAGAGCTTGTGATAAGAAATCGTTCATATAAAGATATTGAAGCACTGGAGCAGTGGAAACAAGAGATAAAAGATAAGCCTGTGGCAGATGAACTAAAACGGGTGAAAGACTTAAATATGACAGGTCAAACAGAAGAACTGTTTGGTAAATGGCGTGAAGAATGGGATGAGATTGTATCAACAACCCTTCCGAAAGCAGACAAAGATTTAGCGCAAGCGCGAAAATTCGCCTCGCAATTCTCCTTCCGAAAAGCAAAGCATGCGATGAATGAATCCATAAGTGGTTTAGATGACGCTGATAATCGTATTACAGACATTTTAAATGAATTACAGCAATTGTTAGAAAGCCATGAAAAAAATAGCTCGGAAATTGAAGGGTTACGTGATACATATCGTAGTATGAAGAAGAGTGTTCTTGCTCATAGGCATATGTATGGAGCAGCAGAGCAGAAAATCGAAGAGATGCTAGACGCTGAATCTAATAAGTTTAAAAGCTTTGAAGAGGCAACAGATAATGGCGACTACTTAAAAGCGAGAGAAATTGTTATTAGTTTGGAAGAAGGTTTGGCAAACTTAGAAATCATTATTCACCAAATTCCAGATTTATTGGTAGAGTGTCAAGCGACGTTACCAGTTCAGCTGGAAGATTTATTACACGGACATAATGATATGGTAAGACAAGGTTATGTATTAGAGTATTTGGAAGTCCCTAAAGAAGTTCGTGATATGACGACACAACTACACACATGTTTAATGGATATACAGGAGCTTCATATAACGGAAGCAGCTGAAAAAGTAGAAAACTTAAAAACGCGTTTAGATGGCTTCTATGATCAATTGGAACAAGAAGTACATGCGAGACATTATGTGGAGCAAAAAACACTTTCTGTTTATGAAGACTTAGAAGAAATTCGCATTGAAACGATTGAAACAAAAGCGGAAACACAACTTGTGAAACAAAGTTATCAGTTACAAGATAAGGACATTGAGTCTCAAAAAGTAATTGAAAAGCAAATGCACATTTTAATGAAACGTTTTGAAATGCTGCAATTACGCGTTGCGGAACAAGATATTGCCTTCTCTATTATTCGTGAGGAACTAGAAGAGGTTTATGAGCAATGTGAAACGTTAAAAGTACTTCATGCAGAG
This sequence comes from Bacillus cereus group sp. N14, assembly GCF_016483555.1. Classification (NCBI taxonomy): domain Bacteria; kingdom Bacillati; phylum Bacillota; class Bacilli; order Caryophanales; family Bacillaceae; genus Bacillus; species Bacillus cereus group sp. N14. The sequence continues at coordinate 65,201 of NZ_JAEHBQ010000004.1, read as the reverse complement.
TATAAAGAAATGCTGCAAACGATGCGTAAAGAGGAATTTGAAGCGCGTGAGAAGTTACAAGAAATGCGAAATATCATTTTTGAAACGAAACGTTTTATGCAAAAGTCGAATTTGCCAGGTCTTCCAGAAAGCATTATGGAAGATTTACAAAGAGGACAAATGGCAATGCAAGCTGTATATGAACAGTTAGAAGTGAAACCGTTAAATATGAACGCTGTAAATAGCAGTTTAGAAGAAGCGTACACAACTGTTAATGGTGTAGCTGAAATGACAGAAGAGTTAATTGGACAAGCGTATTTAGTTGAAAAATTAATTCAATACGGTAATCGTTACCGCAGTCATGATGAGAACCTTGCAGAGAGCTTAAATTATGCGGAGAAATTATTCCGTGAATATCAATACGATGCAGCTTTAGAACAAGCGGCTTCTGTACTAGAGCAACTTGAACCTGGCGTTGTTCAAAAAATAGCTGAATATGTAGACAATGAACAAACCCTTTCATAAGGGTTTGTTTTTTTGTGTAATTTTGGGGACGATGTTGCTATAATGAATAGCGGAATACAGTAAGGTTATTCGTTTTAAAATATAGTGAAACTGTAGTCAGTAGGGCATCCTGATGAATTATCGGCCTTCACAATCGGGATAAAATGGAACCTTTGAGTAGTCTTAGCGTAATTACACGTATTTGTGATATGATTATATGATGTGATAGCGCTGAAAGGGGAAGAACGATGATCTATTTTGATAATAGTGCGACGACGAAGCCATATCCAGAGGCCCTTCAATCGTACGTAACGGTTGCTGGGAAATATTTTGGAAACCCTTCTTCTATTCATTCGCTTGGGGGAGAGGCAGAGCGTCTATTAACACAATCAAGAACGATTGCAGCGCAGCTTCTTCATGTTAAACCTTCTGAGGTTATTTTCACATCAGGTGGAACGGAAGGGAATAACCTTGCGATTAAAGGAATAGCGATGAGGAATCGTTCGCGCGGTAAACATATCATTACAACAAATATTGAACACGCGTCTGTGTTTGAAGCATATAAACAATTAGAAGATCTCGGTTTTGATGTAACATATTTACCGGTTAATGAGCATGGTGTTGTATCGGTAGAGGATGTAAAACGAGCACTTCGTGAAGATACGATTCTTGTTTCAATTATTCACGTGAACAACGAGACTGGAGCAATTCAGCCTGTTGCTGAAATTGGAACGTTATTATCGAACTATCCGAAAATAAGATTCCATGTGGACCATGTACAAGGGATAGGAAAAGTACCGCTTGATTTATATGCTTCTCATATTGATCTTTGCTCAATATCTGGACATAAATTCCACAGTGTAAAAGGAACGGGTCTTCTTTATGTACGTGATGGCGTAAGGTTAGATCCAATTTTATCAGGTGGTCAACAAGAGCTTAAGTATCGCTCTGGTACAGAAAACTTACCTGGCATTGTAGCGATGGTGAAAGCACTTCGCATGACAATGGAACAAGTGAAAGAAAAGATAGCTCATTTGCACAATTTACAAACAGAGCTTGTCCGTTTTTTGAAAGAGATGGAAGATGTAACAATCAATACGTCGCTTGCATATGCAGCACCGCACATTTTAAATGTGTCATTTGTTGGTTTAAAACCAGAAGTGGTCGTTCATGCTTTAGAAGAGCACGGTGTATATGTATCGACGAAGTCTGCTTGTTCTTCAAAAGCAAATGAAGTGAGCAGAGTGTTAGTGTCAATGGGAGTACCCCATGCCGCTGCTGCAAGTGCTATTCGTATTAGTTTGGCACCAGAAAACACGATGGAAGAAGTAAAACAATTTGAAGGTATTGTGAAAGAGACGATGCCAAAATTATATGAAGTGATGAGGTAAAGGAATATGATGACATATGAATATATTTTAGTTCGTTATGGAGAGATGACGACTAAAGGTAAAAACCGCTCTAAATTTGTAAGCACATTGAAAGATAACGTAAAGTTCAAACTGAAAAAGTTCCCAAATATTAAAATCGATGCAACGCATGACCGTATGTACATTCAATTAAATGGCGAAGACCATGAAGCAATTTCTGAAAGATTGAAAGATGTATTCGGTATTCATAAGTTTAACTTAGCGATGAAAGTACCATCAGAATTAGAAGATATTAAAAAGGGTGCATTAGCAGCTTTCTTACAAGTAAAAGATGATGTGAAAACATTTAAAATTACAGTGCACCGTTCTGATAAGCGCTTCCCAATGAAGACGATGGAGTTACTTCCAGAAATCGGTGGACACATTTTAGAAAATACAGAGGATATCACAGTAGATGTTCATAATCCAGATGTGAATGTACGTATAGAAATTCGCAGTGGTTACAGCTATATTATGTGTGGTGAGCATATGGGAGCTGGCGGTTTACCAGTTGGCGTTGGCGGAAAAGTAATGGTACTTCTTTCTGGTGGTATCGATAGCCCAGTAGCAACGTACTTAACGATGAAACGCGGCGTGTCTGTGGAAGCAGTTCATTTCCATAGCCCACCTTTCACAAGCGAGCGTGCAAAACAAAAAGTAATCGATTTAGCACAAGAGTTAACGAAGTACTGTAAACGTGTAACGCTTCACCTTGTTCCATTTACAGAAGTGCAAAAAACGATTAATAAAGAAATTCCATCTAGCTATTCAATGACAGTTATGCGCCGTATGATGATGCGTATTACAGAGCGTATTGCAGAGGAACGTAATGCACTTGCAATCACGACTGGTGAAAGTCTTGGACAAGTAGCAAGCCAAACGTTAGATAGTATGCATACAATTAACGAAGTAACAAACTATCCGGTTATTCGTCCACTTATTACGATGGATAAATTAGAAATTATTAAAATTGCTGAAGAAATCGGCACATATGATATTTCAATTCGTCCGTACGAAGATTGCTGTACAGTATTCACACCAGCAAGCCCAGCGACGAAGCCGAAGCGTGAAAAAGCGAATCGTTTTGAAGCGAAATACGATTTCACACCATTAATCGATGAAGCTGTAGCGAACAAAGAAACAATGGTATTACAAACGGTAGAAGTAGTGGCGGAAGAAGAAAAATTCGAAGAACTTTTCTAAAACCATAAATTACCAAATATAAAACGTGTATGAAGTCATGTTATTTATCACACTCTATACTCACAAGGAGGTGATATAACATGTCACGTAGCACAAATAAATTAGCGGTTCCTGGTGCTGAATCAGCATTAGACCAAATGAAATACGAAATCGCTCAAGAGTTTGGTGTTCAACTTGGAGCAGATGCAACAGCTCGCGCTAACGGTTCTGTTGGTGGTGAAATCACTAAACGTCTAGTTTCACTAGCTGAGCAACAATTAGGCGGTTTCCAAAAATAATCCCATATATGATGGCTTAGAAAGAGCGGGTTCTCCCGCTCTTTCTTTTTGTTGTTTGCACAGTTATACATTCATTTCGACATAGATATAAAAAATTTGTCAAAAGAAGAGGGTTCAAAATTGACTGAAAATTCTTTATTATATAAGGGAGGCATAGAAATGGAGGAGGATATTGTATGAAGAGAGAAGAATTGTTGGCGCCAGCGTCTTATAATTTAGTTTCTGAAATAGAGAAATATACAAGTGATAAAGAGAAGCTTGCTTTAATTTGGCAAGATGATAAAGGGTATAGACGAGAAGTTACATACGCTGAGTTAATGAAAGGCGCGAATAAAATTGGAAACGCTTTTATAAAGAGTGGTTTGCAAAAAGGGGACAAGCTCCTCATTATGATGCCACGTTTAATTGAAGCGTACATGACGTATATCGCTGCGATTAAAGCAGGATTTGTCGTAATTCCGAGTTCGGAAATGTTACGCAAGAAGGATATCGAATATCGCATTGGGCACGGGGAAGTAAAAGCAATCGTAAGTTATGAGCCGTACATTGGGCAGTTTGATGATATAGAAGCGATGGAATCTCTTCAAAAATTCGTTCTGAGCGAGCAGTCAGTAGATGGATGGATTAATTTAAAAACAGCGTTAGAAACAGAAAGTGACCTGTTAGAAATGGCGAAGACAGATAAAGAAGATATGGTCTTTTTATCTTACACGTCAGGGACGACAGGAAATCCAAAAGGTGTTGTTCATACGCATGCATGGGCATACGCTCATTTACGTACGAGCGCTCCAAATTGGCTCGGGATTGAAGAGAATGATGTTGTATGGGCGACGGCTAGTCCAGGTTGGCAAAAGTGGATTTGGAGCCCGTTTGTAGCAACTCTCGGTTCAGGTGCAACAGGATTTGTATACCACGGTAAGTTTGAGCCAAAAACGTATTTAAACTTATTAGGTGATAATAAGGTGAATGTGCTTTGTTGTACGCCAACTGAGTATAGATTAATGGCAAAGGTAGAAGACTTAAGCCAGTACAATTTAGAAGCGTTACATAGCGCTGTATCCGCAGGTGAGCCGTTAAATAGAGAAGTCATTGAAACGTTCCAAAAGCACTTTAATATTACAGTAAGAGACGGCTATGGGCAAACGGAAAACACATTACTTGTTGGTGTAATGAAAGGAATGGATATTAGACCAGGATCAATGGGAAAACCAACGCCAGGCAACCACGTTGATATTGTAGATGAGGAAGGTATTCCGGTAAAGGTAGGAGAAGTTGGTGATATCGCAGTTCACATTGAAACACCAGCCCTCTTTAAACAATATTATAAAGACGATGAGCGCACAGCGATGCAATTCCGCGGTGATTATTATATTACCGGTGATAAAGCGAAGAAAGATGAAGAAGGCTATTTCTGGTTTGAAGGGCGCGGTGATGATATTATTATTAGCTCTGGTTATACAATTGGGCCGTTTGAAGTAGAAGATGCGCTCGTAAAACATCCTTACGTAAGAGAGTGTGCGGTTGTCGCAAGCCCTGATGAAATTCGCGGAAGTGTCGTGAAGGCATTTATCGTATTAAGAGAGAATATAGACAAGAACGAAGAAACATTAATTCCAGTACTCCAACAACACGTCAAAGAACTCACTGCACCATATAAATACCCTCGCAAAATTGAATTTGTAGATGAACTACCAAAAACGATTTCTGGAAAAATTCGCCGTATTGAACTTAGAAAACAAGAGATGGAGATTCCGTCAAAATAATTTTGAAAACAGTGAAGGAAATAGTTGAATGAAATGCCAAACAATGATAATATAAAAACGAACATAAGTTCGATTTTATAAACTAAAAAAAGAGGTGTCCGTATGATTTTAGGTATTAATCCGTACTTAGTTTTAGATGGTAGTGGGCAAGAGGCTGTACAGTTTTATAAAGAGGCGTTAGACGCAAAAGTAGAAGTCATGCAAACTTTTGGTGACATGCCTGAAAATCCAGAATACCCGATTCCAGCTGAAGCAAAAGAGCGCGTTTTACATGCTACTTTAAAAGTTGGTAATACGGACCTTATGATTTCTGATACATTCCCAGGTCAAGGGCATGCAATCGGATCTCAAGTAACAATTGCAATTCAAATTAGTAATGGAGAAAAAGCGAAAGAAGTATTCGAAAAGTTACAAGAGGGTGGAGAAGTTATTATGCCACTTCAAGAAACGTTCTGGAGCCCAGCATACGGACAACTAAAAGATAAATTTAGCATTGAATGGCAAATTACAACGAATCCTACTGAACAAAATTAATTTTTGGAAAAGCACCATTTTTAATCGGAATGGTGCTTTTTTTATACGGATTAATTTCGTAGACTTAAGGAAAAGGGGATGAGTATATGGGAGAGATTTGGTATGGCGGCACCATTTACACGATGCGAGAAGAGAATGAAAAAGTAGAAGCTATTTATGTTGAAAAGGGTATGATCGTTGATGCCGGGAGTAAGGAAGAACTAGAAAGCAAATATTCAGACGTGAAGTTGTGCGACTTAAAAGGGAAAACGATGATTCCAGGTCTCGTTGATAGTCATATGCATCTTATTGGTCATGGAGAGAGATTACTTCGTTTAGATTTATCAAACTGTACATCTTATAGCGAAGTGCTGACTCTTGTGCGGGAGCGAGTGGAAGAAGCTCCAAAGGGCTCTTGGATTATTGGAGAAGGCTGGAATGAAAATAACTTTACAGATACAAAACAAGTTCATGTACGTGATTTAGATGAAATTTCTACAGAACATCCAATTTTATTAAAGCGGGTTTGTCGCCACGTTACATGGGTGAATTCATACATATTGCAAGAAGCGAACATAACAGAAACGACGCAAGACCCGAAAGGAGGAAAAGTCGGCCGGGACGCATTGAATAATGTAACAGGGCTTTTATATGAACAAGGACAAGAACTAATAAAACATGTTCAGCCTGAAATTGATGAAGCCTACTTACAAAGAGCTCTGCAAACAGCGATAAAAGACTGTTGGCAATATGGACTCGTTGGTGGGCATACGGAAGATTTAAATTATTACGGTGGTTTTAGAAAAACGCATAATGCGTTTTCTCATGTTATAAAAGAAATGCCATTTAAAGCGCACTTGCTCGTTCACCATGAAGTGGCACATGAGCGAAAAGAATATGAAAATGAGCATTATATTGAATTTGGTGCGATGAAAATTTTTTCTGATGGCTCTTTTGGCGGAAGAACAGCTTTATTAAGTGAACCGTATGAAGATGCGCAGGAAACAAATGGAGTTGCAATCTTCTCACGTGAAGAGCTTGCGGAGTTAGTGAAAAAAGCACGTGATTTCCATATGCCAGTTGCGATTCATACAATCGGTGATTTATCGCTTGAATATGTCATTGATGCACTTGAATTATATCCACCAGTAGAAGGATTACGCGACCGCATTATTCATTGTCAGTTAGCTCGTGAAGAGTTGATTGAGAGAATGCAACACTTGACGGCTATTATCGATATTCAGCCCGTCTTTGTGTCATCGGACTTCCCATCGGTCATTGAAAAACTAGGCGAGCATCGTCTTCGTTATGCATACGCTTGGAAGACGTTACTGGAAGCAGGATTACACTGCAACGGTGGGTCTGACGCACCAATTGAACAAGTGAATCCGTTTTTAGGCATATATAGCGCTGTTACACGTAGAAGTTTTATTGACGGTTTATGCTATATGCCAGAGGAAAGATTAACGGTATATGAGGCTGTCTCTTTATTTACGACAGGAAGTGCCTATGCAATTGGAAAAGAAGCGAAGAGAGGACAAATTACAAAAGGATATGAAGCGGACTTTACGATATTAGCCCGCAATATTTTTGAAATAGAAGCAGAAGAAATAAAAGAATTACAAGCAGAAATGACTGTAATTGATGGGGAGATTGTTTATAGGAAAGATGTCTAAAAGTTTGAGGAAACGGCCTGAAAATACATTTTGGTGTTGCTTCCTCTTTTTAGATAGGTTGATGATATTGTTAATTTTTGTCGGTAAATTGATATTTTGGTTAAAATCGTTGATATATTTTGACTTGTGATAGATATATTCGAAAAATCGTTGATATATTTTGAGTTACGATAGATATATTTGAAAAATCGTTGATATAATTTCATATACTGTTGTCCTGTTCCAAAATATTTTGTGAAACAGCGTTAAGTTGCATGTGATAAATAAATAACCCTCGAATTATGGAAATCCCATAATTCGAGGGTTATTTGATTACTATAAAAACGTTCTCTGTACTTTTTCCCAGAAGGAATTGTTTTTTAATTTAACTGTTTTAATTTGTTTATCGCTTAAGCGTACAACAGCTTTTTCCACTTGTTTAATGCTAAGCGCTTCATTATCCAAACCGATAACAGGATAATCGTTACCGTTTGGTTTTAGTTTTAAAGTTAATGTACGCTTGTGATTTAAAATGAACGGTGAACCGAGCGTACGGTATGTGTTGTTATTTAATGATGCTAGTTCGCTTACTTGGAAGCATGGGATGAGCGGATCAACAACCGCACCATGTAACGATTTATTGTAAGCTGTACTTCCTGTTGGGGTAGAAACAACTAAACCGTCCCCTCTAAATGTTTCGAAATATAGATCATCAACGTGAACATCTACTACGAATGTTTTAATAATGCTAGAACGTAATGAGAACTCATTTAAACAATGGAAAGATGTACCGTGATCTACATCTACCTGAATTGTTGGGTATTTTCGCACTTCAATTTCATTTTTTGTAATTTCTTGAAGGGCTGTATCAACGTGATCAATATGGAAATCGCAGTAGAACGAAATTTCATCTTTCGTAGAAATCCCTGCGTATAAGCAATCTTCTCTAAAACCAGTTTTACGAACGGCTTGTAAGAAAGTTGCATCATCTCCAACACTGACGATAGCGTTTGCATTTTTTGGATGATCTAATATGGTGAATCCATTCTCTTCTAAAATACGATAGATTGGTTTCATTTTTTCAACGAGCGTTGCTTTGTCATCACCATAAAAGAAAAATAAATTGCGACGATCTGCCATTATGTATCCCTCCACTGCAGTTAAATTTTCTGTTCTTCGTGCTACATATCATCCAAATACGTTCCCCGACGATATGTTCAAATAATATATTTCGATATAAAATGTCAAAATCCTTTTTTGTTTTTAGAAAAATTTTTATATTCAATCTTAAAGAGTTCTGTTTAATGATGAATAAACTTGTCGATAATGGGTACGGAGTGAAAGGATGATACGTATGAAGTGGCTCGTGATTGGAATAATAATTCTTCTCCTTTTTATTTTGCTTATACTATTGTCGAAAATAAAGCTTAAAGTGACATTTTTATATTCAGAAATGGAAAAGCAATGTTTGTTTCAAGTGAAAATATGGATGATTCGATATACGTTTGATGTATTGGAAAGAATTGAAAAACAACAGAAAAAGACAGGGCAGAAAATCGAAAAAGCTGAAAAAGACGGTGGATTAGATAATAAAATTATGGCGCAACTTGATAGTATGGGGGAGCTGATAAAAAAGCTACAAGAAGTTCATACTATTGTTAAAGATTTTCTCAAACGAGTGAAAATCAATGGGTGGAAATGGCATACGCAAATTGGAGCAGGCGACGCAGCTAGCACTGGAATTGTCACTGGATATGCATGGGGGACAAAAGGAATGGCTGCTGGAGTTGTAGGACAATATATGCATATTGTAGACGTACCAGAATTTGAAATTACTCCTGTTTTTCAAGGGAAAGGATTTGCATCAAGATGTGAGTTAACGGCATCTTTTCGCATATTTCGTGCTATAAGAACAGGGATCAAATTACTCGTATTTATGAGAAGACAAAGATCTGGTACGACTGAAAAATCTGTTCAAGCATAGGGGGGATATAGAATGGACCATCCAATTCAAGGTTTAATGACAACCGCAATGCAGCATTTAAAACAAATGACTGATGTAAATACAATTGTTGGTGACCCAATTAAAGCGGCAGATGGAAGTGTAATTCTTACCGTTTCGAAAGTTAGTTTCGGATTTGCCGCTGGTGGAAGTGAATTTGGCAAAGTAGAACATTCAGGCCGTCATCCATTTGGCGGGGGAAGTGGTGGAGGAGTTTCTATTAATCCTGTTGCTTTTCTTGTTATAAATGGAGAAGGTGTAAAAGTGTTGCATTTAGATAAGCAAACACACGTCATCGATAAAATAATTGAATTAGCGCCACAAGCTGTTGATAAAGTGAAAGAAATGATGGATAAACGAAAAGAAGACGATCCTGAATTTCAAATTTAACAAATAAAGAAGCTAATCAATGGATTAGCTTCTTTAATTTTTTTGTAAATAAAGCGATTTTATTTGCATTATCGATAGGGACAAACTATCATTTACAGTGTACATATTTTGTTTAAATAAGGGAGGATTTTCAAGTGGCAAACGTAACTTTTAAAGGTAACCCAATGACTTTAGTTGGAACAGAAGTTAAAGTTGGCGATCAAGCGCCAAACTTTCAAGTATTAGCAAATGACTTATCTCCAGTAAGTTTAGAAACATACAAAGGTGAAGTAAAATTAATTAGTGTTGTACCTTCAATCGACACAGGTGTGTGTGATGCACAAACACGTCGTTTTAACCAAGATGCAGCAGGTATTGAAAACGCGAAAGTATTAACAATTAGCGCTGACTTACCATTCGCTCAAAAGCGCTGGTGTGCAGCAAACGGTTTAGAAAATGTTGTAACACTTTCTGACCACCGTGACCTTTCATTCGGTGAAGCTTACGGCTTAGTAATGAAAGAGCTTCGTTTACTTGCTCGTGCAGTATTCGTAGTAGATAGCAACGACAAAGTAGTTTACGCAGAATACGTAAGCGAAGGTACAAGCCATCCAAACTATGAAGCAGCATTAGAAGCAGCTAAAGCGGCAAAATAATGAGAAAGAAATGACCTCTTATAAAGAGGTCGTTTTTTCTCATGTATTGCTGCGTAATGGTACCAATATATGAGAAAAAACGTTATATCATATATAACTTAAAGGGGAGCTCTTTGCAGGAGGTCGCTTTTTCTTTTTGGAAAAAAACACTTTGTGGTATGATATAAGTTATGTGTAAAAGAGAGAAGGAGGAATGTACGTGAGTCAGACAGTAGAAACATTATTTTCTATTTTTGATTCTTCTGCGGTAGTTTTACGTAAAGAATTAGATGTAACATATTTAGAGGCGCTTGTAGAAACAGGTGATAACTTGTTTGAAGGAGCAATTTTACAAGAGGAATTATCCGAATCAGCAATTGAAAGGCTGAATCGTGAATATAGTACGTTTAATGAAGAAACATATAAAGGGGAAGAAATTCGTAAAGCATTTCAGTTAGCCATTTTAAAAGGAATGAAAGAAGGCGTACAAGCGAATCACGAAATGACGCCTGATGCAGTTGGAATGTTCATGAGCTACTTATTCCATAAATTTATGCAAGGGCAAAACGAAATTACTGTTTTAGATCCTGCAATTGGAACAGGTAACTTAATGACTACAGTATTTAATAGCGCCAAAGAAGGACTAGCAATGAGTGGATTTGGTGTAGAAGTGGATGAAGTGCTAATTAAACTTGCTTTAGTAAATGCAAATTTACAAAAGCATGCAATCGAATTCTTCCATCAAGATGGACTAGCGCCACTTTATATCGATCCGGTTGATGCAGTCGTTTCAGACTTACCGATTGGTTACTATCCAAATGAAATTGGTGCAAGTGAATATAAGTTAAAAGCAGATGAAGGAATGTCGTATGCCCATCACCTATTTATTGAACAAAGTGTGAAACATACGAAAGAAGGCGGGTACTTATTCTTCCTAGTACCAAACTTCATTTTTGAAAGTGATCAAGCACCCAAATTACATGCATTTATTAAAGAAACATGTTTTATTCAAGGGCTATTACAGCTACCTGTTTCCATGTTTAAAAACGAGAAAAATGCAAAAAGTATATTTGTTCTCCAAAAGAAAGGTCCTAGTGTAACAATGCCAAAACAGGCGTTATTAGTGGAGTTACCTAAATTCTCCAACATGAAGGCGATGGAGAACATTATGGATCAATTAAATACTTGGTTTGCAACCCACAAATAAGGCAAGGTATATGTAACAGGGTTAGTAATTCATGTAGTACAGTTTTATATGATATGTCATATTTTTAAATATATACTAGATTAAACTGAATTTTTTTGAAATCTGTAATATATATTTTTTCTTGGTGTTACAATTTTTTCACTTGAAATATATGTCGGACGATGTTTAAATTAAAATCGTGAGTATAAAATTCAATAATGATGAAACGTTTTCATATTTAGTGAATTTGATCAGATAAAATCGAGCGGTTTGTGGACATATCCACACAACTACCAAGAGAAAAAGGGGCGAAAGACTAGATGTCAAAAATCATCGCGATTAACGCAGGAAGCTCTTCCTTAAAATTCCAATTATTTGAAATGCCAAGTGAAACAGTATTAACAAAAGGTTTAGTAGAACGTATCGGTTTAGAAGATAGTATCTTCACTATTACTGTAGATGGCGAAAAACAAAAAGAAATTACAAATATTCCAGATCATGCAGTAGCAGTAAATATGCTTCTTAAAAAATTAACTGAAAACGGAATCGTTAAGTCTCTAGATGAGATTGGCGGTATCGGTCACCGTGTTGTTCACGGCGGCGAAAAATTTGCTGACTCTGTTTTAATTACTGATGAAGTATTAGCTGATATCGAAGAGTTAAGCGATTTAGCACCACTTCATAACCCAGCAAACCTTGTTGGTATTAAAGCATTCCAAGAAGTATTACCAAACGTACCAGCAGTAGCAGTATTCGATACAGCATTCCACCAAACAATGCCGGAATCTGCATTCTTATACAGCCTACCATATGAGTACTATGAAAAATTCGGTATCCGTAAATACGGTTTCCACGGAACTTCTCATAAATACGTAACTGAGCGTGCGGCTGAATTATTAGGTCGTCCACTTGAAAGCTTAAGCTTACTTTCTTGTCACTTAGGTAACGGTGCAAGTATCGCAGCAGTAGAAGGCGGTAAATCTATCGATACTTCTATGGGCTTCACTCCACTTGCTGGTGTAACAATGGGTACACGTTCTGGTAACCTTGACCCTGCGTTAATTCCATACATCATGGAAAAAACAGGCCAAACAGTAGAAGAAGTAGTTAACGTATTAAACAAGAAGAGTGGTATGTTAGGTCTTACTGGTTACTCTAGTGACCTACGTGACATCATTGCGAAAGAAGAAGAAGGCGACCACCGTGCGAAAGTAGCACTTGATGTATTCGTAAGCCGTATACACAAATACATCGGTTCTTACACTGCTCGTATGAAAGGTGTAGACGCAATCATCTTCACAGCTGGTGTAGGTGAAAACAGTGCAATTATTCGTGAGCGCGTATTAGAAGGCCTTGAGTACATGGGCGTATACTTCGACGTAAAACGTAATAACGTATTTGGTGAAGAAGCATTCATCAGCTTCCCACACTCTCCAGTAAAAATTATCGTAATTCCAACTGACGAAGAAGTTATGATTGCTCGTGACGTACTACGTCTTGGAGATATTGGTTAATATACTATATGAAAAGAAAGACGAGATCCTATAGGATTTCGTCTTTTTTCTTTTGTATATAATTTAAAATTCCATCTGGATATAGTACTTTCTTCTTCTGAATGAATACTGTAACGGGAATCCATTTCGCATACGATACTGTTTGCTCATCTTGTATATTCATTTTTTCCATTTCATATAGTGATGTGTCTAATAAGCGTAAAGAATATAGCTGAATGATTTCATGACCAATTCCCTCATCTAGCTGAAAGATGTTTTCTAAGCAGCCTAAATAATTGGTGATTTCCACTTCTGTATGAAGCTCTTCTTTAAATTCACGAATAACGGTATGTGCTGATTTTTCACCAAGTTCAATTGAGCCGCCAAGAGGTCGGTAATACGTTTCATCGCCTGTATGATATTCTTGTACGAGAAGGCGACCTTGATGTGTAGCAAGACCAAAAGCCTTTGCACGTGGATACATATATAATCACTCCTTATTTCTTTTGTATAAGGATGATTATAAGGCAGTGTGTAATAAAAAGTATCGTGTATTTAAGCCTGCGGTCTAATCGTAATCCCATCAAATAAGTCATGCCAAAATGCTTCATTGTACTGGTATACATCCATAATAGGGCATTTTATAACGCAAATATTTTGTAATCCCCAATCTTCTTGGGCAACAGTTGGTACATCTGCAGGAAGTAGTAATAGGACAGAGAATTTATGTTTAACTATTTGAGATAAAATTTGTTCCAGAGATCGTGCTTCTTCGTATGTTCCTCCAGTTCGAATAAACAATATGGATTTTTCCATTTCAATTGTAGTTAGAAAACGAGTAATTCGATGCTCATAATTTAGCTTGATTTCTGAATAAGAAGGCCAAGAAGTTGGTGTGTTTACATCTGTTTTAAAGTCGTGACAGGAGTCGATTTCATATAGGTTGTCCCTTAGTCTTAATTTCGCATCATCATCCCAAAATGAGATAAAGGATAAGTTTTCGAAATGTAAAAAACGGTCAAATCGATTTTGTAATAATACATTCACTTTTTCTAATGAAGGGCTTAGCATAAAATCGATAACACCAAAAAAGGGTGATAATCCGAATTGATATAAGGCCCAAGCAGGCCAACAGTTTTGTCCTAAGCTGAATACGACATTATATTCTTTTTTTATATTGGATAGATTCATGTGATTCATCTCATCCTTTTTGTTAATATTTTATGCCATAAAAAAATGGTATGTGAATGAATATAGACAAGCATATTTGCAAAGAAGAAGCAGAAATATGTTACAATAGAAAAAAATCGAACGAGGTGGTTGTTACGATGCGATCGAAGCGAGAACAAGCCATTTTAGACAATATAAAAGAATGGGAATCGCAATTAGTGGAGCAAGAAGCGACCGATTTTCAAAAAATCTTTGATAAATGGGTACATACGACAATTGCGAAATTGCCTGAGAAAAAACGAAAAGATTTCTTTACGAAAGCAGATGGATGGCTCTTTCATTTGCATGCATTGATTCAAAGTTCACAATCACAGCTAGATGCGCGTAATCGTATTTTAGGAACGTCGAGATTGTTTGATGAATCGATTGAGCAACTAGAAGATTTGAAAGCATTATCTATTGATCAGTTAACATACATAGCAGAGCAGCAAACAGCACGTCATCGCCTATATTCATTCGTACAAGGCGGAGCAACGGGTGTCGGAGGTTTATTATTATTAACGGCTGATTTTCCGGTTATGATTGCGTTAAATGTGAAGGCTGTCCAACTTATTGCAACATCATTTGGGCATGATGTGAACAAGCCTTATGAAATGATGCTTGCATTAAAGGTATTTCATGCGTCATTACTACCAGGAAGACTTCAGCAATACGCATGGTACAATTTATTGCAAGAGCTAGAGCAAGCAGATTCGTTCTTCTACGAAGGAGACGAAGCGGTGTTACAACCAGCTTCTACTGAAGTTGTGTTAAAACAAATTTTGAAAACATTTTCGATTTATGCTCTTCGTCGTAAATTATTCCAAGGTATTCCGGTAATTGGAATGGCAATCGGGTCTACAGTGAACTATCGTTTAACAAGAAACGTTACTGAATTTGCAAATAGATTTTATCAAGTGCGCCACATAGTTGAAAAAGAAAAGAGAGCGTAAAAAAAGCGAGAGGCCGAAGCCTTTCGCTTTTTTAATTTGTTGCATGTTTTTTTGGCATTGGAACAGATACTGGTTGCTTTTCCGCTTTTTTTTCTGCTTTTGGATAATAAATTAAATCCAATGTTTTTGCTTGTACGGCAATCGAAAGAATAGTGAAAGCAATTTCTGTCCAATTTAAATAATATAATGAAAGCGCAAGAACAATCGCGTCAAAGACGAAGAAAATTTGCCCAATTGTAAAGCGAGTTCGTTTACTTAATACAATTGTTAAAATATCGTCTCCACCGGTTGCACCGCCAAATCGCAATATAAAACCGAGTCCAATACCAGCTAACGCACCGCCAACTATTGCAGCTACAAATAAATTATTTGATAAATCTACCGTAAATGGAGAATAATTTTCCATAAGAGAATAAAATACTCCGAATGAAATCGAACCTAGGAATGAATAACCAACCATTTTTCTACCTAAAAATGAAGCACACAGTAAAATAATTGGGATATCCATAATTACAGTTGAAATAGATGGTGAAATATCATAAAAATTTTGGATGAATAGTGCAATACCTACAAAGCCACCTTCTGTTAAGTGGTTTTGGAAGTGAATGTGATATAGCGCTGCTGCTAAAATAAATGAACCGATTAAAACCATAAAAACTTCTTTAATAATTTGTCGACTTTGGATGTTCCTCATCGTTATTCCTTCTTTCCGTAGTTAGTAGTCCTTTTTGTGTTGTAAACTAACTACGAGCTCACATGTAGCTTCAGTTAGTTTACTAAAAAAACTAACTACGCTATATGTCGCTGAAGAAATAACGAATAATCCTCTCGTCCATCAATTCTCCCTACCTTCGTTTTAGTTTAAGTCTTAAAACGACTAAACAAAACGTGAAGTAGGATTCTTCATTTAGCAATCCTGCTCTTCTTTGTTTTGTTTAGCTAGTAACAATTAAGTCCTAAACAAAACGCTATGTGTAAGAAGAGTCTTTTTTTTGCCAAATTATCCTTCGGGCAATCATAATTTCCCCACTCTCGTATTTTTTTCGCTAGACTAAAGTATCTAAGCTGAAAAATACGCTACGTGTATGATTCGTCAATACGATGCCACATGCTCCTTCGAGCGATCATGATATCAAAATCCCTTCCTTCAAGATTTATATTATTATATCATACTTTCAAAAAATGTATGCGGATGGAAACCGACAATAAACGGAGGGAATCTACAAAAATTGTTATGTTTAAATATTTTTGTAGAAAAGCCTAAGTTATTTTGCAGAATTGGACAGTTTTTAACGGTTTGTCCAATTAGTAAGAAAGAGATGGTGTTTATTCAGTTGTATCTTTCTGGTCACCTTTATCTTTAAAAAACGCATCCCAGCTAATCACACTTAAAAAAGTTAAAGCAATAATAACGAAAGCGCGCATAAATTTTAGACCTCCTTTTGTACATAGTATATGAATCGTTCACTTTGGAATGTGTCATTTTTTTACAAGTCTTAACTATTATGAGAGTATATTAATATAGATAGATGAGAGGGAGAGTGAAGATATGCTAAAAGATATGTTCAAAAGAAAAGAATTAATATGTGTTTCATGTCAGAAAAAGATTCAATATGAAGAAGAGCTAGTTGCTTTTGTAAAGTTGCCGAAAGAAAGAAGTATATTAGTTGGTCCGTTTGATGTGTGTTTGGCAAAAACAGCACAAGAAATATATTGTAAATCGTGTTACGACAAAAAAGCATGACCCAAAGTAATTGAGGGGCATGCTTTTTTCATTGGTGTGCTTTCCCCTCAGATACATTTTGAGTGAGTCGATACCAAAGCCAAAGGTCATTAATGATGGAAGCGAGATCGGCAATTTCTGAATTAAGTTTGCAAGAAATTTCGAAGTTTTCTTCGTTATTTAAATGATGCTGTTTTGCATTAATAGAGTGCTCGAGTTCTTTTATACGATCAGGAATCTTTCCGCGAACTTGTTCCCATTTTAATAAAATAGCATGCTGTATTTTTTCGGGGATATTTTCCCAATCTTCTTGTAAATACGGAATTTCAATTCCTAGATGATCGTCGTATAAGAAATACTTTTCCATAGGTTCACCCCCGTTTTCCTGCTTATATTGTACATGAAAACAGAAAGAAGCTCGACGAAATTGTTTGAAAAAATTTGAAAATGACTCTTGATACATTTTGTGAAAGGTGTTAAAGTGTGTATTATTATAAAAGAAAATGAATATTTATTCTTTAGGGGGATGCAAAATGGAGAAGAAAAAAGTGGTATTAGCATATTCCGGAGGTCTTGATACTTCCGTTGCAATTAAATGGTTACAAGAGAAGAATTATGATATTATCGCGCTTTGTTTAGACTTAGGGGAAGGTAAAGACTTAGCATTCGTAAAAGAAAAGGCACTTTCAGTAGGTGCAATTAAATCATATATGATCGATGTTCAAGAAGAATTTGCAAATGAATATGCATTGATGGCTATGCAAGCACACACGTTATACGAAGGGAAATACCCTCTCGTTTCTGCATTATCTCGTCCACTTATCGCTAAGAAATTAGTAGAAATTGCAGAACAAGAAGGGGCGACTGCAATTGCACACGGATGTACAGGGAAAGGGAATGATCAAGTTCGTTTTGAAGTTTCTATTCAAGCGTTAAATCCTTACTTAGAAGTGATTGCGCCTGTACGTGAATGGAAATGGTCACGTGAAGAAGAAATTGCATATGCAAAAGAAAACGATGTTCCAATTCCTATTAATTTAGATAGCCCATTTTCAATCGATCAAAATTTATGGGGACGCAGCAACGAATGTGGAATTTTAGAGGATCCATGGGCAGCGCCGCCAGAAGATGCATATGAGATGACATTGGCATTAGAAGATACACCGAATAAGCCAGAGTTTGTAGAAATCGGCTTTGAAGCAGGCGTACCGACTACTTTAAATGGCACTGCATATTCACTTTCAGAATTAATTAAAACGTTAAATGCCCTTGCTGGAAAACATGGCGTTGGACGTATCGATCACGTAGAAAATCGTCTTGTTGGTATTAAATCGCGTGAAGTATACGAATGTCCAGCGGCAATGACGTTAATCACAGCACATAAAGAGCTGGAAGATCTAACGCACGTAAAAGAAGTGGCACATTTTAAACCGGTGATTGAGCAGAAAATAACAGAACTTATTTATAACGGTTTATGGTTCTCTCCTTTAAAACAAGCGCTTCATGCTTTCTTACAAGAAACGCAAAAGAATGTAACAGGTACAGTGCGTGTGAAATTATTTAAAGGCCATGCGATTGTAGAAGGACGTAAATCTGAGTACTCTTTATATGACGAAAAATTAGCAACATATACTGCTCAGGACGAATTTAATCATGATGCAGCAGTTGGATTCATTTCATTATTCGGTTTACCGACGAAAGTATACAGCCAAGTGAATCAAAAGAAGGTGGAAGCGTGAGCAAACTTTGGGGCGGACGTTTTACAGAAGAAGCGGAAGCGTGGGTTGAAGAGTTTGGAGCATCCATCTCCTTCGATCAACAATTAGTAAATCAAGATATAAAGGGAAGTATTGCACACGTAACGATGCTAGCAAAGCAAGGTATCGTTACGAAAGAAGAAGCAGAGAAAATAAAGGTAGGGCTTCAGTATTTATTAAAAGAAGCAAAAGAGAGTAAGCTTCAATTCTCAGTAGAAGCAGAAGATATTCATTTAAACATTGAAAAAATGTTAATTGAACAAATCGGTGAAGTAGGAGGGAAACTTCATACAGGACGAAGCCGTAACGATCAAGTAGCGACTGATATGCATTTATATTTGAAAGAAAAAGTAGAACATATTATAAAAGCTACAAAACAATTGCAAACGGTTCTTGTTCATCAAGCAGAAAATAATATTGAAACCATTATGCCTGGTTATACGCATTTGCAGCGTGCGCAGCCAATTTCATTTGCTCATCATATTCTCGCTTACTTTTGGATGTTAGAGCGTGATGTGAATCGTTATGAAGATTCATTAAAGCGCATTAACATTTCACCATTAGGAGCAGGAGCATTAGCTGGGACAACATTCCCGATTGATCGAGAATATAGTGCGGAGCTTCTTGGATTTAATGGAATCTATGAAAATAGTTTAGATGCAGTAAGCGATCGTGATTTCATACTGGAGTTCCTAAGTAACTCATCTATGCTCATGATGCACTTATCACGCTTTTGCGAAGAACTTATTTTATGGAGTAGCCAAGAGTTTCAATTTATTGAAATGAGCGATCAATACGCAACGGGAAGCAGCATTATGCCGCAAAAGAAAAATCCGGATATGGCGGAATTAATTCGTGGTAAAACAGGCAGAGTGTACGGTAATTTATTTAGTTTACTTACAGTAATGAAAGGATTACCGCTCGCTTACAATAAAGACTTACAAGAAGATAAAGAAGGAATGTTTGATACAGTAAAAACAGTAGAAGGATGCCTTCATATTATGGCAGGCATGCTAGAAACGATGACTGTCAACAAAGAAAAGATGGGGCAAGCTGTAACGCAAGATTTCTCAAACGCAACAGAAATTGCCGACTATTTAGCAAGCAAGGGACTGCCATTCCGTCAAGCTCATGAAATTGTCGGGAAACTAGTTCTTCATTGTACGCAAAAAGGAATTTATTTATTAGATGTACCACTTGAAACATACAAAGAAATGAGCTCATTATTTGAAGAAGATTTATATGAAGTTCTTTCATCATATGCAGCTGTAAAGCGTCGTAATAGTGCTGGCGGGACAGGGTTTGAGCAAATTGAAAAAGCTTTGGAGAAGGCGAAAGCGTTAGTTGGAGAGTTTGTAGGAATTAAATGATGTATGAGAGAGAAGGTAAGGTGCTTTTTTAGAAAGCACCTTACTTTTTTTGTGTTTAGATTTTTAGGGGGGGATCTATCATTTCATAATCATTTTTCATAATCATAAAATGATGTTTCTCATGTATCGCTAATAGTTGGATAGATTGAATCAGGTTAGGATAGTGAGCGATTGGATCTAAAAATACGATATGTCCGGCGATATTTTCTTCTATATTTTGAACAAGTTTTTTTATTTCATCTGTTTCACGGGAAAGTAATTCTTCTAATTCAGTTACATTCATAGAGTGATAGATTTTTTTTGAGGGGATTAAAATCCAAGGTGCTTTCATTCCTTTACCATGCTTTTCTTTATATTCGGCATAAATGTCGTGTATTTCAGTTTCAAATGGGGTATTTTTTCTTAGCTTTGCATAAGGGATAAGAGTGAGAGAGAATTTAATCGCTACTTTGAGCATCCTTGTAATTAAATATAAGTGATAAAAGTGTTCACCAGTAGACCATTTTTTGTCCTCTTTCCTATACCATAGTTGTTCTTGTGATAATGAATGGAGATGAGGAAGGAACTCGTTCCTTTGTACATGTAATGTGTGAAAATGTTTTGAGATATTTTCAGATTTCATAGTAGAGCATCCTCCATACTTGTTTTTTCCTAATTATAACATTTTTCGTGAGGAGGTAAGTAAGCCTAGAGCATTTTGCTCTAGGCTTAAAGTTTCATCGATTAATCATACTTATGTCGATCTTCCGTAATTCGAATATACTCAATATCCATCAAATCTCTAAGTAATGCACCATTACTTAGTTCCACGCCATGCTTATCTTTAAAATGAGTACGAATCGTATCTAGCATTTCAATTTCTTTCCCATTCACATCTAAAATAATGCGTTCGGAATCATCCATGCAGCATCCTCCTTTTTTAAACACATATATTTTGTCCATCTATTTCTAAAAAATGTATGTTAACCTAAAGTTAGAAAATAAGAAAGGAATGGAAAATGAGGCGTATTTATTTTATAGGGTTAATTTTGTACACGCTAATTGTATTACACGTTGCATTCCCAAATATCTTTTCATTTAAGGATGTAGAAACAGTACACGTTGGGATATTTATCTTTATTCTATTTGTAGTAGATTGCTGTATTTCAATATGGCTTTCGAAAAGAAAACATGTACAAGATAAAAAAGAAATCGAACGGAAAAAGAGAAAACGTTCATTTTGGATGATGACGTACTGTTTGTCTTTAGTACTTACTGCTGTTTTCTTTAGTGAGCATATTCCATTAGAAAGATTAAATATTGGATTTGGAGCGTTCGTATTTGCATACTATTTTTTCGTGCACTTTCTTCCTTATATGAAAGAAAAGCGAGGAGAAGAGGAAGATCCGTTTGTAGAAGAAGCGAGAGAACAAGAGCATAAGAGAATAGAAGAGGATATAAAGAAACTCGGAGAACAAAAATGGTATTTAAAATCTAAAGTCATATATGTTCTGTGCTTCATTACGCCGCCAATCGGTTATTTGTATGTGTTCTTGCTTCGTAAAAAAATGACAGAAGATGCAAAGCAAACGTATTTAACGATTGCGACGATTATGATGGCACTGTGGTCTATGAAGTTCTTACCATCTTATGTGTTGGCAATCGTCATTGTTGTGGTGGTTTGTCTTGTATTTATAGTGAAGTATGTGAAATAAGTTGTAGTTATATAGGCTACAACTATATAATTATAATTGTAATAATATTATATAATGATTTATAGAGAAAAAGGGGATGCGGTATGGGTTTAATAAAATCAATAACTGGAGCAGTGGCCAAAGTTACAGCTGAAGTAGTGGGTGGTACGATAGAAGCGGTAGGAGAAGTTACGAATAGTAATTTCATAAAAGATGTTGGAAAAGGCGTTAATAAAGCTACTGTGAAAACTGGGGAAATTGTTGGGAATCTTGCTGATGGTACATATGATGCTATAGGTGGGCTTATTACAGACGATAAACAGCAAGCGAAGCGAGGGTACGAAGAAATACTTGGAACGGTTCAAGATACGGCAACGACAATTGGAAAAGGTATTGTACATGTTTCAGAAAAGGGAGTTGAAACGGTGCAAGCGATACGAGAGGGAGATACTGATAAAGCGATAGAGGCAGGAAAAGAATTAGCAAAGGTTGCGGCTGTAGGTGTTTTCTCGGTTGGAGTTATAGATATAGTTGATGGTGTAGATGGAATTGCTGAGGGAGTAGGAAGTGATAGCATAGCACAAGCAGTACATCCAGATGCAACTGACGTAGAATATACGACGGAGGAAAATCCAAATGCTCATCATGTAACACCCCATGAAAGAGTTTTACCTGACGGGAGAACAATATGGGTAGATGGTGATGGTGATACGAGTGTAGATACACAAGGTGGCTGGGAACAACATAATCCGGATTACAGAATTCCTAAAGTATAAATGAAAATAGGGTAGATAAGAGAAAGCCTCTTATCTACCCTATTTATTTTTATGAATTAAAGCTCACCTTGCTCCTCATCACCACGAACAACAAGGACATCGCATTTCGCATAGCGAATAATATGTTCAGAGACGCTACCAATTAGGAAACGCTCAACAGCATTTAAACCAGTTGCACCACACATAATTAAATCTACTTTATGGTTTGGAGCGATTTCTTTTGAAATTTTAGATTTAGGATTACCAAATTCTAATACAGTTTCAATTTTTTCAAGGCCAGCTTCAAGCGCAGTTTTTTTGTAGTCTTCTAATAAGTCTTCTGCAAATAGATTTGCACGTTCAGCAATTGCGCGGCTATAAGCTTCTACTGCTGAGTATGCTTTTACATCAACGATATGAGCAATTGTTAATGTTGCATTGTTGCGTTTTGCGACTTGAATTGCTTTTTTAAAAGCTCTTTCTGCTTCTTTAGAACCATCCACCGCGATTAAAATATTTGTATATGTATTATTCATAGTAAATTCCTCCCAATCATTTTTATTACCGTTTACAACTTTATTATAAAACAAATTTTGGTAATGTGCTTGTCGGAAACGTTACAGAATTTTGAAAACTTTGCTTTAATTCATTTTAGTTGTAATTGGGGCGAGAACTTGTTACATATGAAGTATAGCAATTTAAAAGGAGGCATGTTTGTGAGACACGCGCTCATTACAGCCGGTACGAAAGGTTTAGGAAAGCAAGTAACAGAAAAGTTATTGGCTAAAGGGTATTCAGTAACAGTAACATATCATAGCGATATAACTGCTATGGAAACGATGAAAGAAACATATAAAAATATGGAAGAGCGTCTACAATTCGTGCAAGCGGATGTCACGAAAAAGGAAGATTTACATAAAATAGTAGAAGAAGCGATAAGTCGTTTTGGCAAAATTGATTTTTTAATTAATAATGCTGGTCCATATGTGTTTGAACGAAAAAAGTTAGTCGATTATGAAGAAGACGAATGGAATGAAATGATTCAGGGTAATTTAACAGCGGTGTTTCATTTGTTGAAACTTGTCGTTCCGATTATGAGAAAACAGAACTTTGGCCGTATTATTAATTACGGATTCCAAGGGGCAGATAGCGCACCAGGATGGATTTATCGTTCAGCTTTTGCAGCAGCGAAAGTAGGACTTGTTTCATTGACTAAAACAGTTGCTTATGAAGAAGCAGAATATGGTATTACTGCGAACATGGTATGTCCTGGTGATATTATTGGTGAAATGAAAGAAGCGACAATTCAAGAAGCACGTCAGTTGAAAGAACGTAACACACCAATTGGTAGATCTGGAACAGGTGAAGATATCGCAAGAACGATTTCGTTTTTATGTGAGGAAGATTCCGATATGATTACCGGTACAATTATTGAAGTAACTGGTGCAGTAGATGTTATTCATAGACATCGATAGAGCGAAATAAATTGAAGTTTCGTATAATTGGACAGTTTATCCTGTATGCTGAGAGGTGTGGATAATACTGTCCTTTCATGTAAGATTAAATCCATCGGAAAACTTGTATTATTTTTTGTCAAATATTGAGATATTATGTTAAAATATAAGAGCGTAGAAAGCGCTTTAAAAAATGATTCAGGGGTCATTTCATAACTCAAGGGGGAACTAATAATGCGTATCGGTATTCCAACAGAAATTAAAAACAATGAAAACCGCGTGGCAATGACGCCAGCGGGAGCAGTACACTTAGTACAAAATGGTCATGAAGTTTTTGTTCAAAAAGGAGCAGGTTTAGGATCTGGCTTTACAGATGAAGAATACGTACAAGCTGGTGCAAAACTTGTTGAAACTGCTGAAGAAGCATGGAATCAAGATATGGTTATGAAGGTAAAAGAGCCAGTTGCAAGTGAGTACGGTTATTTCCGCGAAGGTTTAATTTTATTCACATACTTACACTTAGCTCCAGAACCAGAATTAACGAAAGCATTAATTGATAACAAAGTTGTATCAATTGCATACGAAACAGTACAGTTAGACAATCGTTCTTTACCATTACTTGCACCTATGAGTGAAGTAGCTGGTCGTATGTCTGCACAAATCGGTGCACAATTCCTTGAGAAAAACAAAGGCGGTAAAGGTATTTTACTTGCAGGCGTTCCAGGGGTAAAACGCGGCAAAGTAACAATTATCGGCGGTGGTCAAGCTGGTACAAACGCAGCGAAGATTGCAGTAGGTTTAGGTGCAGATGTAACAATCATCGATTTAAGTGCAGAACGTCTTCGTCAACTAGATGACATTTTCGGAAACCAAGTAAAAACTTTAATGTCTAATCCATACAACATTGCAGAAGCTGTAAAAGAGTCTGATCTTGTAATCGGTGCAGTATTAATCCCAGGTGCAAAAGCGCCAAAACTGGTAACAGAAGAAATGATTCAATCAATGGAACGAGGTTCTGTCGTTGTAGATATCGCGATTGACCAAGGTGGTATTTTCGAAACAACTGACCGTATTACAACTCACGACAACCCAACTTACGAAAAACATGGCGTTGTTCATTATGCAGTTGCTAATATGCCAGGAGCAGTTCCACGTACATCAACTCTTGCATTAACAAACGTAACAGTACCATATGCAGTACAAATTGCGAACAAAGGCTACAAAGATGCTTGCTTAGGCAACACTGCATTATTAAAAGGTATTAACACATTAGATGGCTATGTAACATTCGAAGCAGTTGCAGAAGCACACGGTTTACAATATGCTGATGCGAAAGAGCTTCTTGAAAAAGCTCCTGCTTTATCATAATAAAGATATATGTAAGACCCTCCTTCTGTAAGGAGGGTCTTTTTATTTTGATTAATTGTCTAGTTTCTTTACAATTTTCAATCCGAACATCATTGTAAAGAAAAGAATGCCGAACAAGTAATATAAGGCATACTCAACTCGTATCATCGAGTTTTTGTCAGTGAGATATAAAATAAATAGTATCGTAGAGCCAACTAAATGAGAGAGACCGAAAATTTGTGCCATAAGTTTTAAACTCATTTTCTCGATTCTTTCATCCATCTCAGGTAATGGATATTTCTCGGAAACGCTCTTTTTTTTCTTAAAGAATATTCGTTTCACTACGAATAGTATTAAGGATAAGAGTATGTATACGCCAGCGAATAGAAGGACAGAACTAATCTTTTCTTCGTCAGTACTATTGAAATAAAGAAAAGATGATCCTAACACTAAAAAAGTAAGATGTGAAATGAACTTTTGAGTAAAAGCATTTTTCATTCTTTTTCCTCCCCAGTTTTATCTAATTGAAATAAATCTTCTACTTTACAGTTGAAAAACTCACATAATTTCAATGCTAATTCTAAACTTGGGTTGTATTTATTCTTCTCGATAGCGATGAGGGATTGTCTGGTGATTTGAACAGAGGAAGCTAATTGCTCTTGAGTGATGTCTCTAACGACGCGGAATTGTTTCACCTTATTTTTAATCAAATATACAAGGTCTCCTTTTTGTAAATTTGTTACATTCATTATATCCATTTTTAGGAAATAAGTAAATAAAACTTTACAAAAAGTAAATAAAACTTTACGTGAAATATAGCTTGTTATGATGTTGTTTTTTGTGATAATTTGGAATTGAATGAAAAAAACGAAAGTCGATAGAGGGGATTCAATGGGGAGTAAAAATAGGAAGAAAAAGCAAGCTAAAAGACAAAAGTATATAAAGAAAAAACAGGAACAGAACATACCTCTTTCAAAAAAAGTAGTTATTATGATAGAAAAAACATTTCGGTATATTTGTATGTTCTTGTATGTGATTTTTTGCGTGTTTTTATGTGGGATGGTTAACAATTTGGGGATAACCCCTAATGTTATTGAAGGTATTTTTGGCGTTATACTTGTTATGGTAGAAGGATTCTTATTCTTTATATTATTTGATAAAGTGTGGCCTAGTCATGAAAGTAAAAAAGATAGAAAAAGAAGAAAAAAATCTTCATACGCTTCAAGCTCATCAAGTGGATTCGGTGACTACAGTAGCAATGATTGTAGCAGCTCAAGTGATAGTGGAGGAGATTGCGGAGGTGGTGGAGACTAAATTAGTTTTTCAGAAGAACGACTAATGAAAGGGTGGGACGAAAGATGGAAACTGTGAATTTAATAGAATTATCGAAGGACATTCAAGATCAACATAAAAATTTTGTCGTTTCAAATGTAAATAGTCATTGCTTACGAATCGCTGTATTTACTGGTGAATATGATTGGCACTATCATTCTAATTCGGATGAATTATTTATTGTGCTAGAGGGAGAACTACTGATCGATTTTGAAGATGGAGAAACGGCGGTTTTAAAGCCAAATGATTCTATCTTAATTCCAGCATGCACGATTCATAGAACGAGAGCATTCAAGAGAACGGTAAATCTTTGTTTTGAAAATATAGAGGCTGATACGATTAAAGTGGAGCAATTATGAACAAATTATCTGTAGCCGAGTATAGAAAAATCCTTCCGACTTTAGAAGGTCATACAAGGACAACAACCTTTGCTCATGCGGTATGTGATCAAATGATAGATGGTGAAGTTTTTGCAAACGAGAAGTTAACAGCAGGACTAATTCGTACAGCTAACGGTATCTATTATTTATTTGGTGATACGGATGATCAAAATTATAACGAATATTTATTTGCGCATTTAAAAATGGCTATTGAAAAAACAGAGAAGAGATTTACGTTGTTCACTTCGAGTGACGAGTGGGAAATGATGTTAGAAGAGCGTTTTAGTAATACACTTCGGAACATCCCGCGAATGAAATTTCAACGAGAAATTTTTGAAGAGAGAAAACGAGATTCAAACAAAAATACATATGAAGTGAAGCGTATTAATAAAAGTGATATAGAACGAAGCAATGAATTTACAGAGGAGTATTATAAAGAATATTGGGGATCAAAAGAGCTATTTTTGAACGGTGGTTTCGGATTTTGTATAGAACAAGATGGGATAATTGTAGCTGAATGTGTTTCGATATTTAATGGGAATGGATTTGCTGAAATTGATATTGCGACGCATAAAGCATATCAAGGGAAAGGATTAGCCCAAGCTGTTGCAACACGGTTCATTGAACATTGCATGCAAAATGATATTACACCGTGCTGGGATTGTTATGTAGACAATATTCCTTCGCGGAAATTAGCTAGTAAATTACGTTTTTATAATCCAATAGAATATAGATTGTTTGTACGTAAGAAAACGGGGGAATAAAAATGAATGTGGAGTTAACGAGATTTAAAGTGAAACAAGGTAAAAGTCATCGTGTAGATGAATGGATGCAGCTTCTTAATGACAATATGAAAGAAGTGCTTTTGACACTAAACGACGAGAAGATGTACGTTGAGACAATTTTCCGGGAAATAAGAGATGGAGAAGAGTACTTATATTGGTATTCTGTGCAAGGAGAAGGCGGGGCTCTTGTCGAAAATTCTCATCATGAAATTGATAAAAAGCATGTAGCGTTTTGGTATGAATGTATTGATGAAGAAGCACCGTCTGTTGATATGAAAACAGAAGTCGTTATGATTCAAGATGTTGTGAAGGAAGCGATGAAATAATAGAATAGTATGTTGGAGAGAAGCACATTAAGGTAGGTGTGCTTTTTATGTTGAAAAAAATTTAAAAGAAAAGCTGTATTAAGATATCTTTAAGTGAAAATAAAGGGGTATTTCAAGAGTATTTTAGGATAAACTATAATGAAATAAAAAACACGAAACAAAAAGACCTACCAATATACGGTGTAGTCGTAACAGGAAAAACAGAGGATTTACAAAGTTTACAAGGAGCACCATATATTAAGGCTGCTGTTAGAGGTGTAACAGTTGAGAAATATTGATTACAAGCTATTAATGTGAATAATCAGAAAATTTATGTTATAATATGGGAAAAGGAGGTTTATATGAGGCAAATACATGGAGCAATTTATATTTACATAACAATGTTTTTCGTGGCGATATCCTATGGATTAGGGCACGTGTATTCGCATCCTATACTAACTTTTTTAAGCGGAGCATGTATGGCGTTTGCGATTCTTGTCCACCTTTTCTCAGTTTGGATCGTGAAATTTCAATTAAATATTAGTGAAATAGAAGAAGGCACTTTCTAAGTGGCCTTCTTTTTTTAATAATATTTTGGAAGTTCTCGTAGCAATTTTTCAATTTTGCATTCGGTTTCTTCACATATAGACAGTGTGCGTAGTCGGAAAAACAAACTACGTAAGAAAGATTTTATATTTCCGTATAGGTACTCGTACGATTCAATATGTAATGTTTGTTTTTTGACGGGTAATTGAGCTACTAAATCATGAAGGGCTAATATGAGTTTTTCTTCCTTTAGACCATTTTGTAGCATTGCGACAATCGGATAAACGAGACGCTCGTCTTCTTCATATTTGTAGTAAATAGAATGGACACAAACTTTGTTTAATAAAGTTTGTAATATTTCTTCGTAATATAAAGTTTCCAGTTTAGGACTACGAACAAGCGCTTCAAATGTATCAGAAGCATGAGCGATACTGTGTGCCCAGCCGTGGTCTTTAACATATCCACGGAAATCATGTTCATTGTTCATATATAGAATCAATTGATCTTTTACAGTTAAAATCTCATTCTGTGATAAGAAATTATATTTTGTATCAGCATCAATAATGAGCGCAAGTAATAATGTCGTAAATGCGCGGGTAAATACAGCATCTTCGTCATCCGAATGAATTTTATACAATAAATATTTTTCACTCATGCTTTCTAATAATAGTTTCTGTAATTGTGTGTGTGAAATGTAGTCCTTTTTGATGAGATGATAAAAAGTAGAGTAGATGAGCTTGTCTCTTAAATAGCTATCGGTAACACCGATATGCTCAAGCATATTGGAACTTAAAGAATCAATGTTAAGTGTTTTATTCGGTATGTAATTATTATTACGAATTTCTTCTAACTGTTGTTGTAACATATAAACCTCCTGTTTTAGAAAATTCTGTATTTTTATAATATAATAAGAGGAAGAAATAGACAATAAATAAGTGCTTTTGAATGGAGGGGCATTATGAAGAGAGCATTATTCTTTTTTATTAGTATTTTCTTTTTAGGAAGTTGTTCGATTTCGTATGTTACTTTTTCTAGTGAGAGCAAAAGTTGGACGGGGCAATATAAAGGATATATTAAGGATGACAGTGAAGATGGAATGTTTACGTTTCAGTATAAGGGCGGAGATGGAAATACAGAATTTAAAAATTTAGAGATTGCTATTAATGAAACCTTTAGTGAAATGACGCAAACTTCAGAAGTTCATAAAGGAGCAAGGATTGAAATGAAGTCTTCTTGTGTAAGTTGTGCACCTCTATCTAAAGATGAACCGATAGAGGTTGTGATTAAATGGGATGATAAGTATGAGGAGAAGATGGTGTTAAATTTGAAATAGCTTAGAGTAAGGAGTTAAAAATGAATAGGCGTATGAAAAACTTTATGTTTTTAAGTGTATTTCTAGTCATATTATCAGCGTGTACTACAAAACAAGTAGAGCAAGTAGCAGTAAAAAAAGTACCTGAAGAGGGGTATGTCATAGTAAGAAATGACACGGTGTTTTTTGTAGATGATAAAACGTTTAATACAAAAGTAGAATTGCAACATTATATGGAACAACAAATAAATAAAGAGCATCCATCACATATAGTTTTGAGCTTTAAAGATAAAGGCACATATAAACAGTTAAAAACAGGGGATAAAATAAAAGTATGGTTTTCTCAAATACTTGAAAGTTATCCAGCAAAAATGATTGTAGAGAAATGTGAAATAGTAGAAAAATAGAAAAAGGCAGCAATTAAGCTGCCTTTTTCTTATTTCACAAATTGTAATTCTTTCGGGAATTTCGTTAAAATTTCTGACCCGTCTTTTGTGATGTAAATATCATCTTCAATACGAACGCCACCTACGTTTGGTACATAAATACCTGGCTCGATTGTGAAGACCATACCTTCTTTTAATGGAGACTCGTTACCAGCTTTTACATCTGGATATTCGTGTACGCTAATTCCAAGTCCGTGACCAAGGCGGTGTGGGAAGAAGTCCCCGTAACCTGCATCTGCGATAACAGAACGAGCAGCGTTGTCGATTGCGCCAAGTGTAACACCTGGTTTACATGCTTCAACTGCTTGTAGTTGTCCAGCAAGTACAGTGTTATAAATGCGAGTTTGTTCTTCAGAAATTTCACCGAATGCCACTGTACGTGTAATGTCAGAGCAATAACCTTCAATGATTACGCCTAAATCAAATAGTACGAAATCGCCGCGTTTCATTTTGTTTGCACCTGGAATACCGTGTGGAAGAGCAGAGTTTGCACCTGCTAATACCATCGTATCAAATGACATTTTATGTATGCCTTTTGTTTTTAATTCGTGTTCAATAATTGCTAATACTTCTAGCTCGCTACGATTTTCTTTAATTGCATTTACACCCACTTCAACAGCGTAATCTGCCATTTTAGCTGCTTCGCGTAAAATAGAAAGTTCTTTTTCATCTTTAATTAAGCGAAGTTCACGAACTTTTTCCTCAGCTGATTTGAAAGCTGCATTTGGGAATAACTTTGTTAATTCTTCGTAGCGCTCTACGTTTAAATGTTCTTTTTCAATTGCAACTGCATTTGCATTGATGCCGCGGTCTTTAATTGCTTTTGCAATCATATCCCATGGTCTGTCAGTATCAGTAAATCCGATAATTTCATGTGCCCAGCCAGCGTTACGCGCTTGACCTTCTTCCATTTTAGGGCAAATTAAAATAGGTTCTTTTTCTTGGAATACAAACATACCAAGAAGTCTTTCGTGTGGTTCGCAGTGGAAGTTTGTCATGTAGAAAACGTTTGGTGTAGAAGTTAAGAACGCAGCTTCTACGTTTTTTTCTTTTAGCCATTGCATTAAATTTTCTAATCTAGCATTCATCGATTGGCACCCCCGAGATATTTAATTACAAATATAACTTTACATCGGAAGAAAGCGTTATGACAAGTAAATAGATGTTAGAAAAGACAGGGAATTGAAAAATCATGTAGAATAAAAAATGAGAATGTGAATAGGGGAGGAATGTAGTAATGAAAGTATCTTATCACGGGCATTCAGTTGTAAAGATTGAAACGAATGGAAAAGTGATTTTAATTGACCCATTTTTAACTGGAAATCCGACAGCGGATTTAAAGGCTGAAGATGTCAAAGTAGATGCAATTCTTTTATCGCATGGACATGGTGATCATGTTGGAGATACAGTAGAGCTTGCGAAGAAAAATAATGCAGTTGTTGTGGCACCATTTGAACTAGCGACATTTTTAAGTTGGCAAGGTGTAAATACACATCCGATGCATATTGGTGGTTCGCATGAATTTGACTTCGGAAAAGTGAAGTTTACACAAGCATTCCACGGTTCTAGTTATATTAATGAAGAAAATAAGACGATTACATATACAGGTATGCCAGCAGGTATTTTATTTACAGCAGAAGAAAAAACTGTGTATCATGCAGGGGATACTGCTCTATTCTCTGATATGAAATTAATTGGGGAGCTAAATAACATTGATGTAGCATTTTTACCAATTGGTGATAATTTCACAATGGGACCAGAAGATGCTGTTTTAGCAGCAAAATGGGTTCAGGCGAAAACTGTTGTACCGATGCATTACAATACGTTCCCGGTTATTGAACAAGATCCATATCAATTTGTAGAAAAGCTACAAAATTGTACAGGAAAAGTATTAGAAGCTGGAGAAAGTATTACACTATAGAAAAGAAACCCTTCATTTGAAAAGACAAGTGAAGGGTTTTTTACGTGTGTAGGACAGCTTTTAAAGGTTGTACTTGTTTTGACGATTCTTTTCTTTTTGGAAGTGGCTGTTCAGGTGTTTCATTCAATTCCATTGCAACTTTTTTTCCGTCTACGAAAGCTAAAAATACAGCACCTACAACCTCTAATAATTTTTTCATCATGTATCCGCTCCTTTGTTTCATTTCTTGTCTTCATTGTATATGGAAGCGGCTGGACAAACTATCGAACGAGATGACAATACCATTACATTGTTGTAATAGAAGAAGTAGTGTCATGTAAGGCGTATTTTGTTATAAAAAAAATAGTACAGATATATAAAGAGAGAGTGTAACAGTTTTGAAAATATAGTATACTGAAAATACAACACATGAAGAATTTAGGGAAAAGAAAGTATGGTGAAACCATTTGGCTACCAAGCATAACCAAATTTTAGAACATATTAATAGCCTGCCAGTAGGGCATAAAATTTCTGTAAGGCAAATTGCAAAAGATTTGAGTGTAAGTGAAGGGACAGCTTACCGTGCAATTAAAGATGCAGAAAATAAAGGGTATGTTAGTACGATTGAACGTGTCGGAACCATTCGAATTGAACAAAAGAAGAAAGAAAATATTGAAAAGTTGACATATGCAGAAGTTGTTAACATTGTTGATGGCCAAGTACTTGGAGGCAGAGAAGGACTACATAAAACGTTAAATAAATTCGTAATCGGGGCAATGAAATTAGAAGCTATGATGCGCTATACAGAAGCTGGAAACTTACTTATTGTCGGTAACCGTACGAACGCGCATCAATTAGCGTTAGAAACTGGAGCCGCTGTATTAATTACGGGCGGATTTGATACGGAAGATCATGTGAAGAAATTAGCAGATGAATTAAAACTGCCGATTATTTCAAGTAGTTACGATACATTTACAGTTGCAACGTTAATTAACCGTGCGATTTACGATCAGCTGATTAAGAAAGAAATTGTACTCGTTGAAGATATTTTAACGCCAATTGAAGAAACGTTATATTTAAAACCAAATGATACAGTGCAGCAATGGCATGCGTATAACGAAGAGACGATGCACGGAAGATATCCGATTGTTGATGAAAATAAAAAGGTATTAGGTATTGTGACTTCTAAGGATATGATTGGTGTTGTAAAAGAAACACCAATTGATAAAGTAATGACAAAGCATCCAATTACGGTAAATGGAAAAATGTCTGTCGCAGCTGCGGCACGTATGATGGTGTGGGAAGGTATTGAGTTACTTCCTGTTGTTGATGAAGGAAATAAGTTGCAAGGTATTATTAGTCGTCAAGATGTACTTCAGGCGTTGCAAATGATTCAGCGCCAACCACAAGTCGGCGAAACAATCGATGATATTGTAACGAATCAATTTATGACGCCGAAAGAAGCGAAAAATGAACATTTATATCAATTTTCAGTGACGCCGCAAATGACGAATTCAATCGGAACGTTATCTTATGGTGTATTCGCAACAATTGTGACAGAAGCAACGAATCGCGTTATTCGTGCGCAAAAGAAGAGTGATTTAATTGTTGAGAACTTAACAATTTATTTCGTAAAACCAGTTCAAATTGACAATGTTGTATCGGTTCATCCGAAAGTATTAGAAATTGGACGTAAATTTGGTAAGGTTGATGTAGAAGTGCATCATGAAGGTAATGTCGTCGGGAAAGCATTACTTATGGTGCAGTTGATCGATAAATAAAAAGATGGAGCAGACCGCTTTGGTTTGTTCCATTTTTTTTTAGAACGCTACATGAGGGAGTTTTAAAATGTAGTTAGCAACTGAATCTAGCATGCTTTGAATTGCGAAAGAGAAAAATAAATCACGTTCTGTTTCATATTTATAAATAGGAACATGTAATCATTTGAAGATGCTTGAACAATAATTGTGGAGGTGTCGAATGGGAGTAATAGTTCTCTTTTTAGGTGTAGTATTTGCAATAACTTTTTATGTGTTAACACATAGAAGAATGGATTCAAATAAAAAGAAATTGTATGTAGTAAGTTTGATTTTCGCTATTATTTGTTCCTTTGCCCCTACAACTGGAGAAAATAATAGCGATTTTCTTTACTTTGGTATACCAGCAGAAAATTTCATTTATTATGGTGGATGGGAAATTTCGTTTAATCCATTAGGCTTTTTCTTTAACTTTATATTGTTTTATTGGATTTTGAAGCTATTACTTAAGTTCAGTGGGCGTTTTAGTAGAGAAGTGAAAAAATAGAAGGATATGTATCAATGTGGATAGAAAATTGGCTGTTAGTCGATTACGCTACTAATCATTAAAAGATAAGAATAGTGTAATTGGATAGGGGAAACGATGCTTCACTATATGAACTAGGGGGAGAAGAATGGATTTTTACATTAAAGAGCAGTTATGTAAGCAATATAATTTAAATAGTCTTACGAAAGTGTCATTGTTGCATGGGGGAGAAAATCAAACATATATATTCGAATCGGATAAAAATAAATTTGTGGTTAGGCAGTATAGAGAAGGACGTTATACAGCCGAGCAAATAGAAGCTGAAATACATTGGTTAATAGCGTTGCAAAAACAAATGTTAGTACCAGAAGTAGTTGTAAATAAAGATGGTGACTGGGTCACACCTGTTATGAAAGATGAGGGAAGTATCCAGTATTTTGTTGTCTTTAGGTTTATAAATGGAAGTGAAATTATAGAACCAAAGGATAAAGATTATGAAAAACTTGGAGCATTAATGCGAATGTTTCATGAAAAAACAAATGGAGTGCTTAAAAGAGTGTCGCAAACTTGGAGAGGTTATGAAAGACCTATATATAGCGAGCAAAAGATGATTCATGAGTCTTTACAATGTTTATTAAATACTTCTTTTTTATCTTATGAGGATAAAAATAAATGCTTGAAAATTGCAGAAAGAATACAAGAACTTACAAACTCAATTCAATTGGGAGAAAAACAATTTGTTCACGGAGATATGCATTTTGGAAATATTCTTGTAGACAAAGAGGATTGGTATTTACTCGATTTTGATGAATGTGGATTTGGCTATAAAGAGTTTGATATTGGTGTTCCAAGATTGCATTTAATTGCTTCGGGACAGTTAGAAGATGCATGGGGGAATTTTATGATGGGATATGGGGAAAATATTTCAGAATCAGCCATTCGACTTGGGACCGCTTCAAGAATCTTTTATATGGCAGGAAAAATACTATTAAGACTTGATATTGAACCTATTAGAAAAAAACCTGATGCTTTTATTCGGCGATATATTCAGTATGTCGAAGAAGAATTATGTGGTGAGACAATTGTCTGATTAAAAAACAGAATATTAATTTAATTAGATGCTAGACTATGTTATAATTAAATTGTAAGAAAATGGATTTACGAAAGGTGGTATGCATTATGTCATCAACAGTACTCTTTTTTGGTAGTATCGCACTCTTTTACTTTCTTATAATGATACCGATTCAATATTTATACTTACAAGGTTTACATGAAAAAAAGAAAAAAACAGGATTATCTCAGCGAGAGTTATATGAAAGAATGTCTTTTGGGGAAGAACAATTACATCTTCATGTGCAGGGCAACCCATTTAATATACCATCTGCGTTTGTCGCATATATGATTTTAAAAGTTAAGGGACGTAAAAAAGCATCACAATGTTGATGCTTTTTTTGCACTGCTTCAGACAGATTCAGCTTCTTCAACTGCTAATGG
Organism: Bacillus cereus group sp. N14; assembly: GCF_016483555.1. NCBI lineage: Bacteria > Bacillati > Bacillota > Bacilli > Caryophanales > Bacillaceae > Bacillus > Bacillus cereus group sp. N14. The sequence continues at coordinate 29,188 of NZ_JAEHBQ010000004.1, read as the reverse complement.
TAAGAAATGTTTGTATTGGCGAAATCCATTAAATGCACTTGCACTACCAAATAGAACAAATAAAACACCAACGATAATTCGAGCGGTTGAAAGTTCTAAAAAGAATTGGTTTATCCCAAAGAATAAGACGAATGAACCAAGTGCCATTGCGGATTTTCCTGAGAGCCAACCTTTCTCCATTGGGCGGTTTGTACGAAAGTATTTTGTTTTGTAGAAGAGGTACAACATAAATGAGACGATAATACAGAAGACTAATACTGGCATCATGCACACTCCCATCGCTTTGTGAAAAATAATAGTGGAGAAAAAAGAAATATCTAAACTTTCTAATTTCTATTATAAAGCAATTGTTCGCATGTATGAAATACTTTCCGTTATAATGGAGGATAAAGTGAAACTTTAATTAGTGTGAGGATGTTTCTGCGCTAATGATTTGCCCGCACCAATTGGGCTTTTACTGCACGTTAAAGTGAAGAAGTTGAGTAAAAAGGAGATTATACATATGCATGAGCAAATTTTAAGAGCAATTAAAGAGTTTGATACAATTATTATTCATCGTCATGTGCGTCCAGATCCAGATGCATTAGGTTCACAGGGAGGTCTTGGTACAATTCTACAAGAATCGTTTCCAGAGAAAAATATTTATACGGTTGGGTACAATGAACCGTCACTAGAATATTTACGAGTAATGGATGATATTGAAGATAGTGTATATGAAAATGCACTTGTTATCGTATGTGATACTGCGAACCAAGAACGTGTTGACGATCAACGCTATGCAAAAGGGAAGATGTTAATTAAAATTGATCATCATCCGAATGAAGATCCGTACGGAGATATTACGTGGGTAGATACGACATCAAGTTCTACAAGTGAAATGATTTATGAATTTTACAGTTATGGAAAAGATAAAGGATTACAGATAACGAAAGAAGCAGCTCGTCTTATTTTAGCGGGTATTGTTGGGGATACAGGTCGTTTCTTATTCCCGAATACAACAGCGAAAACACTTCGTTACGTGAGTGAGCTTGTTGATATGGATGTGAAATTCACAGATTTATACAATGAAATGTATAAGACGAAAGAAAAGATTGCTCGTTTAAACGGCTATATTTTACAAAACTTTACGATGGTAGAAGAAGGAGCAGCTTACATTAAATTAACGAAAGAAGTATTAGAAAAGTTTGATGTACTTCCTTCTGAGGCATCCGGTGTTGTTGGAGCACTTGGTAATATTGATGGATTAAAGTCGTGGGTTCTATTTTTAGAGGAAGACGATGTGATTCGTGTTCGTCTTCGTTCAAAAGGACCAGTGATAAATAAATTAGCAATGCAATATAATGGCGGAGGGCATCCGATGGCTTCTGGTGCAAAAGCATCTTCTTGGGAAGAAGCGGATCGTCTTTTTGCTGATTTACGTGAGTTGTGTAGATAAGAGATTATATATGAAAACGAAAAGAAGGAGTGGCGCTAAAGCCCTCCTTCTTTATTTTTCTTTCTCTATCGTAATGCTAATTTCAAGCACTGTATCAAAAGATATCGTATCGACTTTGAAACGGTATAGCCGATCGTAATGTTTGTACGTCTTGTTTTCTATTACCTTTTTGAGTAGGTCTTTATTTTTTGCGATACTTTGTATGTTTTTCGTTAAAAGATGCTGGAGGTCATTATGGATAGAGGTAGTCATGTTTTCAAGTGTAAGGTTGTCTAAATCGTATTTTTCTCGATTTATAAGTTTTATTTTAATCTCTTGAATAGTTAAGAGTCGTTTATTTTCTGTATTCAATTTTTCTTGATCTTCGAGAAGGACGTGGAGCTTTGCTTCTTGTTTTTCTATAATTTCTCTTTGTTCTGCTATTTTACTAGCTTGTTCTTCTTGAAAAACACCGTATATGAACAAAAAAATAAACCAGCTCAACACGCCTCCAACAGCAGCACCAGCTAAAACTAAATACCATTTTTTTGCTGTATTGGCACTTGGTACTCTCATACATGTTCCTGCGTTAGCCATTTAATAATAGTAAGGCCTGTTTGCATACCACCCGTTGCGAAAAAAATAAGGAGAATTTGTTTTACGATATCTTTCATATCCCCGCCAAAGAAACTTCTTTCAAAGCTATAAAAAGTATCAAATGTTCCGCCAATTGCTGCAACGAGTGCCCAAATTCTTAAATTTTGGGCGAATTGATTAATGTAAGTTAGAGTTGGTTTTCCGATAAGAAATGCACCAAATCCACCAATTAATGAACCACCAAGTATAACCCCAAAGGCAATAAAATAACTAATAATAAGCAGAGAGAAAAAAGTATGTTCTCTTACATCCATCGTCATTCCCCTTTCTTCTTCATATATATGGACAAAGTATAAGAAGTATGTTTTGATTTCCGCTTTCCTCATCACCTATAATAAAAGTAGTCAGATTGGTAAAGAGAGGGTACAACAGTGAAGTTTGTGCATTTACAATGTCAAACCGTTTTTAGTTTATTAAAAAGTGCTTGTAAAATTGATGAGCTTGTAGTCAGGGCGAAAGAACTTGGTTTCTCGTCACTCGCTATTACGGACGAAAATGTTATGTATGGCGTTATTCCGTTTTATAAAGCATGTAAGAAACATGGTATACAACCTATTATTGGCTTAACAGCTTCTATTTTTAGTGAAGAAGAGGAAAAATCTTATCCGCTTGTTTTACTTGCTGAAAATGAAATGGGCTATCAAAATTTATTAAAGATTTCTAGTAGCATTATGACGAAGTCAAAAGAAGGTATTCCGAAAAAGTGGCTTGCCCATTATGCGAAAGGATTAATTGCTATTTCACCAGGTAAAGATGGGGAAATTGAACAATTATTATTAGAAGACAAAGAGAGTCAAGCTGAAGAAGTAGCTCGCATGTATCAAAGTATGTTCGACAATTTTTATATGAGTTTGCAGCATCATGCGATTCAAGATGAACTGCTCCTGCAAGAGAAATTACCTGCATTTATGAGTAGGATAAATGTTCCAGTCGTTGCAACAAACGATGTACGCTACATCAATCAAAGTGACGCACTTGTTCATGAGTGCTTATTATCTGTTGAAAGTGGAACGAAAATGACTGATCCAGATAGACCAAGGTTGAAAACGGATCAATATTATTTAAAATCATCAGATGAAATGGAAGCACTATTTTCTCACGTAGAAGAAGCGATTTATAACACAGTAGAAATTGCAGAACGTTGCAGAGTAGAAATACCGTTTCATATAAATCAATTACCGAAATTTCCTGTTCCAGCTAACGAGACGAATGATATGTATTTACGCCGCGTTTGTGAAGAAGGCTTGCAGAAACGATATGGTACGCCGAAAGAAGTACATATAAAGCGTCTGAATCATGAATTAAACGTTATTTCTAGTATGGGGTTTAGTGATTATTTCCTCATCGTGTGGGATTTTATGAAGTATGCGCATGAAAATCATATTTTAACAGGACCAGGACGTGGATCGGCAGCCGGCTCACTCGTTTCTTACGTATTAGAAATTACAGATATTGATCCGATTGAATACGATCTATTATTTGAAAGATTTTTAAACCCTGAACGTGTGACACTTCCAGATATTGATATCGATTTTCCAGATATAAGACGTGATGAGATGATTCGATATGTGAAAGATAAATATGGTCAGCTGCGTGTTGCACAAATTGTAACGTTCGGGACGCTTGCAGCGAAAGCGGCAATTAGAGATATTGCGCGTGTAATGGGGCTTCCACCGAGAGACATTGACATATTCTCAAAACTTATCCCATCAAAGCTTGGTATAACGTTAAAAGATGCATATGAGGAATCGCAATCACTCCGTGAGTTTATACAAGGGAATCTGTTACATGAGCGTGTGTTTGAAATTGCAAAACGTGTAGAGGGCTTACCACGTCATACGTCTATTCATGCAGCTGGCGTTATTATGAGCCAAGAGCCGTTAACCGGAAGTGTTGCAATACAAGAAGGGCATAACGATGTGTATGTTACGCAATACCCGGCTGATGCATTAGAAGAACTTGGTTTGTTAAAGATGGATTTTTTAGGATTACGTAATTTAACGTTACTTGAAAATATTATAAAGTTTATCGTGAAAAAGACGGGGACACAAATTGATTTAAGAAATTTACCACTTCAAGATGAAAAGACGTTCCAATTGTTAGGTAGAGGGGATACAACAGGTGTATTCCAGCTTGAATCAGGTGGTATGCGAAATGTACTTCGCGGGTTAAAACCGAATGAATTTGAAGATATTGTCGCTGTTAACTCGTTATATAGGCCAGGACCAATGGAACAAATTCCAACCTTTATTGAATCAAAGCACGGAAAAAGAAAAATTGAATATTTACATCCGGATTTAAAGCCGATTTTAGAAAGAACATACGGTGTAATTGTATACCAAGAACAAATTATGCAAATTGCGTCGAAGTTGGCGGGATTCTCGCTCGGAGAAGCAGATTTATTACGCCGTGCAGTGAGTAAAAAAAATCGTGATATTTTAGATCAGGAGCGTAAGCATTTTGTACAAGGCTGTTTACAAAATGGTTATGACGAGACATCCGCGGAGAAAATTTACGATTTAATTGTAAGATTTGCGAATTACGGTTTTAACCGGAGTCACGCTGTAGCCTACAGTATGATTGGATATCAGCTTGCTTACTTAAAAGCGAATTATACGCTGGAATTTATGACAGCATTATTATCAAGTGCAATTGGAAATGAAGATAAGATTGTGCAGTATATACGAGAAACGAAGCGGAAAGGTTTTCACGTTTTGCCGCCATCTCTTCAGAGAAGTGGTTACAATTTCCAAATAGAAGGTAATGCGATACGTTACAGCTTACTTTCAATTCGAAACATCGGAATGGCTACAGTGACAGCATTACTCGAAGAACGAGAGAAAAAAGTATTTGAAGATTTATTTGAATTTTGTCTTCGCATGCCATCAAAGTTTGTAACAGAGCGAAATTTAGAGGCATTCGTCTGGTCTGGGTGTTTTGACGATTTTGGTGTTTCGAGAACAAATTTATGGAAAAGCCTTAAAGGAGCGTTAGAGTACGCAAATCTTGCACGTGATTTAGGAGATGCTGTTCCAAAATCAAAATACGTGCAAGGAGAAGAGCTCTCTTTTATTGAACAGTTAAATAAAGAGAAGGAAGCACTAGGTTTTTATTTATCAAGCTATCCGACAGCGCAGTATGTGAAGTTAGCAAAAGAATTAGAAATTCCATCTCTTGCTCAGGCAATGCGACATAAGAAAAAAGTACAAAGGGCTATCGTGTATATAACAAGCGTGAGAGTGATTCGTACGAAAAAGTTGCAAAAGATGGCGTTTATTACATTTTGTGATCAAAACGATGAAATGGAAGCAGTTCTTTTCCCTGAAACATATATACATTTCTCAGATAAGTTACAAGAAGGAGCAATTGTTTTAGTTGACGGTATGATTGAGCTTAGAAATCATAAGTTGCAATGGATTGTAAATGGACTATATCCGTTAGAAGAAATGGATGTGTATGAAGAAAAGAAAGATGCATCTGTTTATGTGAAATTGTCGTCTCAGTATGAGAAAAAGCTTTTAAATCAGGTTACTAAAATATTGTTTGACTATTCAGGTTTTGCGAAAGTACTAATTTATTATGAAAAGGAACATAAAATGGTACAATTGTCTCGAAGTTTATCGATTCATCCAAGTGAAGAATGTTTAGGAGCACTTCGTGAAATTGTCGGGGAAGAAAATGTAGTTGTGAAAATATAATGGACAATTTCCCTACACTTCGATTATTATAGTAGTAGTGTTCGTGGTCAGACCACTTGGAGAAATTGATATCAGCTAGAATAATTTGAGGAGAGTGGATAGTTTGTCAACACTTCGTGAAGAAGCACTTCACATGCATAAAGTGCATCAAGGAAAATTAGAAACTGTATCAAAAGTAAAAGTAGAAAATGCAAAAGATTTAAGTCTTGCATATTCTCCAGGGGTTGCAGAACCTTGTAAGGAAATTTATGACGATAAAAGTAAGGTATATGAATATACGATGAAGGGAAATATGGTAGCAGTTGTGACAGATGGAACGGCTGTACTTGGTCTTGGTAACATTGGACCTGAAGCATCTCTTCCAGTAATGGAAGGTAAAGCTGTATTATTCAAGAGCTTTGCTGGTGTAGATGCATTCCCAATTGCCTTAAATACAAACGATGTAGATAAAATTGTTGAAACTGTAAAATTAATGGAGCCAACTTTTGGCGGCGTTAACTTAGAGGATATCGCAGCACCAAACTGCTTCATTATTGAAGAACGTTTGAAAAAAGAAACAAATATTCCTATCTTCCATGATGATCAACACGGAACAGCTATCGTAACAGTAGCAGGTCTTGTGAACGCGCTAAAATTAGTTGGAAAGAAAATGTCTGACATTAAAGTTGTCGCAAATGGCGCAGGTGCAGCAGGTATTGCAATTATTAAACTTTTATATCGCTATGGTGTACGTGACATTATTATGTGTGACCGTAAAGGCGCAATCTATGATGGTCGTCCTACAGGGATGAATCCGGTGAAGGATGAAGTTGCAAAATATACAAATAAGAATCGTATCGAAGGTTCTTTAGCTGACGTTGTACAAGGTGCGGACGTATTCATTGGTGTATCTGCAGAAGGTGCATTAACAGAAGAGATGGTTCGTACAATGAATGACGATGCAATTATTTTTGCAATGGCGAATCCAGTTCCAGAAATTATGCCAGAATTGGCAAAAGCAGCGGGCGCAGCTGTTGTTGGAACGGGTCGTTCTGACTTCGCGAACCAAGTAAATAATGTACTAGCGTTCCCTGGTATTTTCCGTGGTGCACTTGACGTACATGCGACACAAATTAACGAAGAAATGAAGATGGCAGCTGTACAGGCTATTGCTGAGCTTGTAGCAGAAGATGAGTTGAATGCAGACTATATCATTCCGGCACCGTTTGACGTGCGTGTAGCGCCTCAAGTGGCAGCTTACGTTGCGAAAGCTGCAATGGAGACAGGAGTAGCTCGCCGTCAAGTAGATCCAAATGAGATTGCTGAGAAAACAAAACAATTAGCGCTGATTGGTAAAGAATAAGCGAGGAATTTCCATTGACATCATCAAATACAAAAGTATATCTCGAAATTGTAAAAAAAATCCGTTCCATTATGGAAGAGGATGGATTGGTGGCGGGGGATCGTTTGCCGTCTGAGCGTGAGTTAAGTTCACGTTTAAACGTAGGGCGTTCCTCTGTAAGAGAAGCATTGCGTGCTTTAGAACTGGTAGGATTGATTGAAACGAGACGTGGTGAAGGGACGTTTATTCGAAACTTTTACGATAACGGTCTTGTACAATTGATTGCGCCGTTCTTGCTGCAAGATGAGAAAACAATTCGTGATTTATTACAAACAAAACGATTGCTTGAGAAAGATATGATTCGAATTGTATGTAATTTGCCGAAAGAAACGTTTTCTAAAGTGCTAAGAAAATTAAATCAAGTGCTTGAAGAAAATGAAAACTCAATTCCGATGCTTCATCAAACGTTCTTTAAAACACTCATTGAACAAGTCGATAATTATTTACTATATCGCATTTGGATGATCGTAAATGATTACGTATCAACTCTTTCTTGTGAAGTTTCAGGAGATTCTATCGATATGTATAGAAAGCTTTATGCTACTTTGGAAGAAAAACAAGAAAATGATGCACTAAAAATTTACGATGAATTAGTAGAGAATATACAGTTTCACTCGTAATGTATAAAATTTGTCGAAATGACCATGACACGTTATGACAAACATTCTATCGCGTAGCGGTTAAAGTTAAACGTAAAGAGTGAGGTTATTAGACAGATTGAGAAGATAAGGCTAACATCAAACTTTGGTGTTAGCCCAATTTTCTTCTTGCGCTAACCTTAGCTCTCAATGAAGGGGGTCAAATTGTGCTAAGAGATTTATTCGTGAAAAAGAAAAAGTACGCTGCAATACCTTCAGAACAAGTACGAAAAGATGTACCAGATGGCGTTATGACAAAATGTCCGAAATGTAAAAAAATCATGTATACGAAAGAGCTTCTAAAAAATTTAAAAGTATGTGTGAATTGTGGATATCATCATCCTATGAATGCATGGGAACGTCTTGATAGTATATTGGACGAAGGGTCATTCCGTGAGTATGACAAAGAAATGGTTTCATTAAATCCACTCGAGTTTCCAGGATACGAAGAGAAACTAGAGAGCGATCGTAAGAAGACTAAATTGAACGAAGCGGTTGTAACTGGTGAAGGAACAATTGATGACATGCTTGTTGTTGTTGCAGTAATGGATTCTCGTTTTCGAATGGGCAGCATGGGCTCTGTTGTAGGAGAGAAAATTGCCCGTGCAGTTGAAAAAGCATACGACTTACAAGTTCCATTTATTATCTTTACTGCGTCGGGTGGTGCCCGTATGCAAGAAGGGATATTAAGTTTAATGCAAATGGCAAAAACAAGCGTAGCTTTGAAAAAGCATAGTAATGCAGGAGGGTTATTTATTTCTGTTATGACTCACCCAACGACGGGCGGGGTTTCAGCGAGTTTCGCTTCACTTGGTGATTACAATCTTGCAGAGCCAGGTGCACTTATCGGATTTGCTGGTAGACGTGTAATTGAACAAACAGTGCGTGAAAAACTACCGGAAGATTTCCAAACGGCAGAATTTTTATTAGAGCACGGTCAATTAGATGCGGTTGTGCATCGTGATGATATGAGAGAATCGCTCCGTAAGATTTTAGAAGTTCATCAAGGAGGGGAAATGGCTGTATGGCAGAGCTAGAATTTGAGAAACCAGTTGTTGAGCTAAGAAATAAGATTCGTGAACTGAAAGACTATACGAAAAACAGCCAGATGGACTTCAGTGAGGAGATTCGTATTTTGGAAGACAAGCTAGAAAAATTAGAGGAAGATATATACGGCAATATGAAAGTATGGGACCGTGTTCAAATTGCTCGTCATGCAGAACGACCGACAACGCTCGATTATATTGAGCACTTATTTACTAATTTTTTTGAATGTCATGGAGATCGCCTATTTGGCGACGATGCAGCGATTGTCGGCGGCATTGCGAAATATAAGGGGATGCCTGTAACTGTAATTGGGCACCAACGCGGAAAAGATACGAAAGAAAATATTCGTCGTAATTTTGGGATGCCTCATCCAGAAGGATATCGAAAAGCACTGCGTCTAATGAAACAAGCGGAAAAGTTTAATCGTCCTATTATTTGTTTCATCGATACGAAGGGAGCCTATCCTGGTAAAGCAGCTGAAGAACGTGGACAAAGTGAGGCGATTGCCCGTAATTTATTTGAAATGGCGGGTTTAACGGTACCTGTTATTTGTATTGTTATCGGTGAAGGTGGTAGTGGTGGTGCGTTAGGTCTTGGAGTAGGAGATTACATTCATATGCTGGAAAATTCCACGTATTCTGTTATTACACCAGAGGGTGCGGCGGCAATTCTTTGGAAAGACGCTGGTAAAGCAAAAGAAGCTGCAGAAGCGATGAAAATTACAGCATTAGATTTGAAAGAATTAGGTGTAATTGACGAAATTATTCCAGAGGCAAAAGGTGGAGCGCATCGTAATATTTTAAAACAATCAGAAAATATAGATTTAATGCTTAAGAAAACTTTTGAACAATTAAGCGGAATTTCGAAAGATGAATTAATCGAAAAACGTTATGAAAAATATATGAAAATTGGGCAAGTTTCGTTTTCAAACGCTTCCATTGGGATAAAATAATAAAAGCGTGCGTTCCTCTTCGCGAATGCACGTTTTTATTATGAAAAGACACATCTTCTCCATTGTGTTTTTATATTTTTTCGTGTTATTTTATTATAAGGCAAATAATCTTTATGAGGTGAGTACAAATGAAACGTATTGGTGTATTAACAAGTGGTGGAGATTCACCTGGTATGAATGCTGCCATTCGTGCAGTTGTTCGTAAAGCGATTTTCCATGATATTGAAGTATATGGTATTTACCATGGATACGCGGGTTTAATTTCTGGTCATATTGAAAAATTAGAACTTGGTTCTGTTGGCGATATTATCCACCGTGGTGGTACGAAATTATATACAGCAAGATGTCCTGAGTTTAAAGATCCAGAAGTACGACTAAAAGGTATCGAGCAATTAAAGAAACACGGTATCGAAGGACTTGTTGTTATTGGTGGAGATGGCTCTTACCAAGGTGCTAAAAAATTAACTGAACAAGGATTCCCATGTGTTGGTGTACCAGGTACAATCGACAATGATATTCCTGGAACAGACTTCACAATTGGTTTCGATACAGCTTTGAATACTGTTATTGATGCAATTGATAAAATTCGTGACACAGCTACATCTCATGAACGTACATATGTTATCGAAGTAATGGGACGTCATGCTGGAGATATCGCATTATGGGCTGGTTTAGCTGATGGTGCCGAAACAATCTTAATTCCAGAAGAAGAGTATGACATGGAAGATGTTATTGCTCGTCTGAAGCGTGGTAGTGAACGTGGTAAAAAACACAGTATTATCATTGTGGCTGAAGGTGTTGGAAGTGCAATTGACATCGGTAAGCACATTGAAGAAGCAACAAACTTTGATACTCGTGTAACTGTATTAGGTCACGTACAACGTGGTGGATCACCAAGTGCACAAGATCGTGTATTAGCAAGTCGTCTTGGCGCAAGAGCAGTTGAATTATTAATTGCTGGTAGAGGTGGACGTTGTGTAGGTATTCAAGATAATAAACTTGTTGATCATGATATTATCGAAGCGTTAGCTCAAAAGCATACAATCGATAAAGATATGTATCAATTATCTAAAGAATTATCCATCTAATCGGCTTAGCGTCGGATATTTGGGAACGGTTTCATAATTTTCGGAGGTGCAATATGCGTAAAACTAAAATTGTATGTACTATAGGTCCTGCTAGTGAAAGTATTGAGAAATTAGAACAATTAATCGAAGCGGGTATGAACGTTGCTCGTTTAAACTTCTCTCATGGTAGCCATGAAGAGCACGGCGCTCGTATTAAAAACATTCGTGAAGCTTCAAAGAAAACTGGTAAAACAGTTGGTATCTTACTTGATACAAAAGGTCCAGAAATCCGTACTCACGACTTCGTAGACGGACAAGCTGAGCTTGTAACAGGTGCAGAAGTAGTTCTTTCTACTGAGCAAGTATTAGGTACTGCAGAGAAGTTCTCTGTATCTTATGCTGGTCTTTATGACGATGTAGACCCAGGTTCTCGTATTTTAATCGATGACGGTCTTATCGAACTAGAAGTAATCGAAAAAGCTGACGGAAACATCCGTACAAAAGTTTTAAACAGCGGAACTGTAAAAAATAAAAAAGGTGTTAACGTACCAAACGTAAGCATTAAGCTTCCTGGTATCACTGAAAAAGACGTAAAAGATATCGTTTTCGGTATCGAGCAAAAAGTTGATTTCATCGCAGCTTCATTCGTACGTAAAGCATCTGATGTATTAGAAATCCGTGAATTATTAGAAGGGCATAACGCTCAATACATCCAAATCGTACCAAAAATCGAAAACCAAGAGGGTATCGATAACATCGATTCAATCTTAGAAGTTTCTGACGGTTTAATGGTAGCTCGTGGTGATATGGGTGTAGAAATTCCACCAGAAGAAGTACCGTTAGTACAAAAACGTCTAATCAAAAAATGTAACGTGTTAGGTAAACCGGTTATTACTGCGACACAAATGTTAGATTCTATGCAACGTAACCCACGCCCAACTCGTGCGGAAGCAAGTGACGTAGCTAACGCAATCTTCGATGGTACAGATGCAATCATGCTTTCAGGTGAAACAGCTGCTGGTCAATACCCAGTAGAAGCAGTAACAATGATGGCTAACATTGCAGTACGTGTTGAAAAATCATTACAATATGAAGATATGTTCAAAAAACGTATTAAAGAGTTCACTCCAACAATTACAGATGCAATTAGCCAATCTGTTGCGCATACAGCACTTGCTCTTGATGTAGCTGCAATCGTAGCTCCAACAGAAAGTGGACATACTGCGAAAATGATCTCTAAATACCGTCCGAAATCTCCAATCGTAGCTGTAACATCTGACGAGCAAGTAGGACGTCGTCTTGCACTTGTTTGGGGTGTACAAGCATTTATGGCTGGAAAACGTGCAGCGTCTACTGACGAAATGTTAGATACTGCAATTCAAACAGGTATGGATGCAGGCCTAATTGGACTTGGAGACACTGTAGTAATCACTGCTGGTGTTCCAGTTGCTGAAACTGGTACAACAAACTTAATGAAAATCCATGTTGTTGGTGAAGAAGTTGCGAAAGGACAAGGAATCGGTCGTAAAGCTGCAAAAGGTAAAGTAGTTGTAGCGAAAACAGCTGCTGAAGCTGTAGCGAACGTAAACAAAGGTGATATCCTTGTTACAACAAGCACTGATAAAGATATGATTCCTGCAATCGAAAAAGCTGCTGCTCTAGTTGTAGAAGAAGGCGGTCTAACAAGCCATGCGGCTGTTGTAGGTGTATCAATCGGTATTCCTGTTATTGTTGGTGTAAACAGCGTAACAGCAACTTTAAAAAATGGCCAAGAAGTAACAGTTGATGCAGCACGCGGAATTGTTTATAATGGACATGCGGAAGTGCTATAAGTAATACGAAGAGAAGGATCGGAGTCCTTCTCTTTTTTTTACACAAAAACGAGGTGGAATCAGCTTGAAACGCCTGGAATTGCGTTTAAAAGCCGTTTGTTACGAGGTTCAACAGGGAAAGGCGTTTAGTTTCTGTGTAGCGTATACGGGCGCTCTGGGTTCGTTTAAGGTGATGTTTGAGAGGAGTGTAGAACTATGAAGTGGTTACTATTCTTGTTTATTTTAATACCGGCGATTGAGATTACAGTCTTAATTGGATCGAGTCATGTAATAGGTTTATGGTCTACGTTCGCCATGATTGTATTTACGGGTGTTGTAGGTGTCTATTTGGCGAAAAGACAAGGATTTAAAGTGCTTGGAGAGATTCAATCTAAGTTGAATAGAGGAGAAATGCCAGGAGGAGCAGTACTGGATGGTATTTTTATCTTTATAGGAGGTATTCTTTTGGTGCTTCCTGGATACGTAACGGATATAATGGGTTTGATCTTCGTTATCCCTATGACGAGGGCTTTGTTGAAGCCATTCGTTATGAAGTGGATGGAATGGAAGTTTAGAAAGAGTTCTACTATTATTGTGCAGAAATAGTGCTTAGATTATAGCAATCTAAGCACTATTTTTTTGCCCGCAAAAGGATGGCGGATGGATGAAGCTCTGTTAATTAAAGTTTTGCTGTATCATGCCTTAAAATGTGGTGAATGCGAAGGAGTTAAGTGGAAATTAGACTGCTCATACAAGTCCGGTTGGTGAAAGTTAATAATCGGTGGTGGACAAAATCCTTACTGATCATAGTTTTGCCTTATTATATTTGCTATGTATTTTCGATTGGATATGTAGGTAGTTCTTAATGAGTGTGTTGTAGGGAAATTCATATGAACTCAAGTTGGTTTTGTATATAAAAAGAATCAATTGGAATGGAAAAGTTAGATACGAACAGGAAAATTGTTAGTTTAAGTCTCATTTCATACCATTTTGCATATTTATTCATTTACATAAAAAGTAATAAATGTAAGTAATAATTATAGAAATAATAGAATAAATATGTAAAAATACCTCGGAATATGCGTTTTCTATGCAAAAAAAACAAGAGTATTATCCTTTTTGTGGGGAATCCTCTTGTTGCATGTAATGAGTGTGAAAAATAAGTACAAGGAATAATCAGTGGGAAATTCCCACTGATTACATGTAAGTTTTTTGTTGTATATGAATTAGAAACTATTATTTTGAAGGTGAGCCTTTAATATATTTCCACAAATCATGGAATACACGAGCTTTGTGCAATGTATTAAGTAGTACTAAGATGACTGGACCGATGATTAATCCTAAAAAGCCAAAAAGCTTAAAGCCGACAAATAGAGCAATCAGTGTTGCTAATGGATCGAGGCCGATATTAGATGAAAGTACTTTAGGCTCCATAATTTGTCTTTGGACAATCACGAAGATGTATAAGATGAGAAGACCGATGGCGAAAGCAGTATCGCCAGTGAAAAATACGTATATAACCCAAGGAACGAAGACGGCACCTGTTCCTAAATACGGGAGTAAATCTACAACACCTGTAATAATCGCGATAGTAATGGCGTATGGTACGCGTAATATTAAAAGTCCGATTAGTACAATAACAGTTGTCATAGATACGAGTGTAAGTTGCGCTTTAACAAAACCAAATAAAGCTTTTCTTAAATCGACAAAAATAGTTTTTCCATAGCCGTGAACACGGTTCGGCAAAAATTTTCTTACTTTCTGAGCAAGACGGTGCCAATCGTAACTAATGAAGAAAGTGGCTAATAAAACGAATACAAGGACAGTTAAAGTTGTTGGTAATGCACTAATGAAATTTGTTAACCCGCTTATAATAGCAGTTAAAAGTTCTTTCATTTGCGTCGTTGCTTCGGTTCCTAAGTTTTGAATGTTTTGTGTAATCGTATAGCGCTGTGGTTCCCCAAGATGATTAAATTTAGAAATTAAATCATCATAGAGAGGCATAATATGATTAAGTGCAAATTGCTCTGCGAATTTAACGATATCCGGGAACTTTACTGTAACAAGTTGTAGTAAGTATGTTGTGGCCGATATTGCTTCCGTTACAAGATATGTAACGAGTCCGACGATAGCTCCGAATACGAGAATTAAGCTAACGAGTACTGCTAGTGCGCGAGGAAATTGTAGTTTTTGATTAAGGAAATTGACGACGGGATTAATCAAATAAGCAAATGCGAAAGCGATAATAAAAGGATAGATAAGTCCTGACATATATAGTAATGCATAGAACCCGGCTACCGTTGCTACAATGACAAATATGAGTCGCAATATCATATATAGTAAGTTTCGGTTCAAAGATGTATACCTCCCATTCCAATTTGGATTATCCTAATTCGTTCAACTTATAACGAGTGTGCCCCGCTGATTAAAGTTTCACTTTACCCCGCTATTTGCGGGCAGTAAATCTCCTACCCGAAGTGCAGCTGGATCAAAGGAGTTAGATGGAGATAAACTGCCCGTAAATGCCCAATTGGTGAAGGCTAATAATCAGTGGAAAATGCCCCGCTGATTAAAGTTTCACTTTATGTTATAGTGGAATGATGGATTTTTCCTGCTTTTTCAGTACATGAGTGACTGTAAAAGCTTGGTGTTGATGCTTCTACTATATGGTAAAAACTTCATTTTCTCTTCTTTTTATTTTACCTGTTTCTTATTAGAAAAGAAAGGAGAGACAATCGTTTTCAAAAATGTATACATGCTTAAATTTTTGATGATGAAAGTCTCATTTTAGCATTTTAAAATACATAAAAAATGAAGTGGTTATTGTTGAATATACATCGATATAGCATGTATAACGATAGGTTTAAAGGTATTTTTGTTTGGAAATGAGTTCATTATTTTCAGAAAGGAAGTGCAAACATGATTAGTCAGTCAACGTTATTTTTATTCATACTACTTATTATAGGACTTGTTGCTAAAAACCAATCGCTTACTGTAGCCATTGGTGTGTTATTTTTATTGAAATTTACGTTTCTAGGAGATAAAGTCTTTCCTTATCTACAAACGAAAGGGATTAACCTCGGTGTAACGGTTATTACAATAGCGGTACTCGTACCGATTGCAACGGGGGAAATAGGTTTTAAACAACTTGGAGAAGCGGCGAAATCGTATTATGCATGGATTGCTTTAGCTTCAGGGGTAGCGGTTGCTTTGTTAGCGAAAGGCGGCGTACAATTATTGACGACGGATCCTCATATTACAACTGCGCTCGTTTTCGGGACAATTATAGCGGTTGCTTTATTTAATGGAGTTGCTGTAGGTCCATTAATTGGGGCTGGAATTGCCTATGCAGTTATGAGTATTATACAGATGTTTAAATGAGGAATTTTATAGTAATATAAAAATTTTGAATTCTTTCTGTTCACAAAAGTCAGATAATTGTTTATAATAGGATTAGAAACTTTGAAAAGTTACATAACAGCAGAGACTTTACACCAGATAAAATAAAAACAACATAAAACAATTTTATAATGATATTGTTTTATGTTGTTTTTATCATAAAACTCTTCGGAATTAATTTTCCTCACTAACTTGTTGTTTTGAGCGTGAGGATTCGGGGAGACATTCACGCTCATGCTTTCCATGTAGACAATGGACATAAGAGGGGAACATCGCAATAAATTTGCATGATCGTGCATTTTGCTTGCCTAAAGAGTGAACGGGCGTTCATAATTCAAAAGGGGAGCAAATAGATATAAGGAGCAAGGTTGGGAGAATTTTCAGGAAAAGGAGAGAATGTCATGACTGTTATTCGAGGTTTAGAAGGGGTAGTAGCAACAACATCATCTGTGAGCTCTATTATTGATGATACATTAACTTATGTTGGGTATAATATTGATGATTTAGCTGAGAATGCTACATTTGAAGAAGTAGTGTACTTATTATGGCATCGCAAGCTTCCTAGTGAACAAGAACTAGCGAAATTTAAAGAGACTGTATCGGAATACTATAAAGTTCCAGGTGAGATTTTAACATATTTGAAACAAGTAGATTTAAAAATCGCACATCCGATGTCTGTTTTACGAACTGCAATTTCCATGCTATCATTATACGATGAGAGCGCTGAAATTATGGATGAAAACTCCAATTATTTGAAAGCGGTTAAATTGCAGGCTCAAGTGGGAACTTTAGTTGCTGCTTATGCAAGAATTCGTAAAGGTTTAGATGTTGTTGAGCCTAGAAACGATTTATCATTAGCTGCAAACTTCTTGTACATGTTAAATGATCGCGAGCCAAATGAAGTTGAAATTGAAGCTTTTGATAAGGCGCTTGTACTTCACGCAGATCATGAGTTAAACGCTTCTACATTTACTGCACGCGTTTGTGTAGCTACACTTTCAGATGTATATTCTGGTATTACAGCAGCAATCGGTGCGTTAAAAGGTCCTCTTCACGGCGGGGCAAACGAAAATGTAATGAAGATGCTAACTGAAATTGGCGAAGAAGAAAATGTAGAATCATATATTCATAATGCTCTTCAAAATAAAGTAAAAATCATGGGCTTTGGCCACCGTGTATATGAGCAGGGTGATCCGCGTGCAAAACATTTACGCGAAATGTCTAAGAGATTATGCGTGCTTTTAGGAGAAGACAAATGGTATAATATGTCTATCAAAATTGAAGACATTGTAACAAAAGAAAAAGGTCTTCCACCAAATGTTGATTTCTATTCAGCTTCTGTATACCATTGTTTAGGAATTGACCATGACTTATTTACACCTATTTTTGCAATTAGCCGTATGTCAGGCTGGTTAGCTCATATTCTAGAACAATATGAAAACAACCGTTTAATCCGTCCGCGTGCTGATTATAATGGACCAACACATCAAGTGTACGTTCCAATTGCACAACGATAAGCGAAAAACACTATTTTGATAGTGAAAATACGCTTTCAAAAGTCTGATTTTTTCGGAAAGACGTAATGATTAGAATATTTTAATTTAAATAACGGTTTGAACTGAGGGGTTATTCCCTCAGTTTCATACATATGAAATTTCAAACATGGGGGTTATCACATTGACGACAGGTGAAAAAATTACTGTAACTAATGGTGTTATGAATGTACCAAACAATCCGATTATTCCATTTATCGAAGGAGATGGAATTGGTCCTGATATTTGGGCAGCTGCATCTCGTGTACTAGAAGCAGCAGTTGAAAAAGCTTATGATGGTGAGAAGAAAATCGTTTGGAAAGAAGTGCTTGCAGGGGAAAAAGCATTCAACCAAACAGGCGAGTGGTTACCAGAAGAAACTTTAAATTTAATCCGTGAATATTTAATCGCGATTAAAGGTCCACTTACAACTCCAGTTGGCGGTGGTATTCGTTCTCTAAACGTAGCACTTCGTCAAGAATTAGATTTATATGTATGTCTACGTCCAGTTCGTTATTTTGATGGTGTTCCTTCACCTGTAAAACGTCCGGAAGATACTGATATGGTTATTTTCCGTGAGAATACAGAAGACATTTATGCTGGAATTGAATATGCACAAGGATCTCCAGAAGCAGAAAAAGTCCTTGCTTTCTTAAAAGAAGCAATGGGTGTTAATAAAATCCGCTTCCCAGAAACATCTGGTATTGGTATTAAACCAATCTCAGAAGAAGGGACAAAGCGTCTTGTTCGTGCTGCAATTCAATATGCAATTAACGAAAAACGTTCTTCTGTTACATTAGTTCATAAAGGGAACATTATGAAATTTACAGAAGGTGCTTTCAAAAACTGGGGTTACGAAGTAGCGGAACAAGAATTCGGTGACAAAGTATTTACTTGGGCTGAATATGACCGTATCGTTGAGAAAGATGGTAAAGATGCAGCGAATAAAGCGATGGCAGATGCTGAAGTGGCTGGAAAAATCATCGTAAAAGATTCTATTGCAGACATCTTCTTACAACAAATTTTAACTCGTCCACGTGAGTTCGACGTTGTTGCAACAATGAATTTAAACGGAGACTACATCTCTGATGCACTTGCTGCACAAGTAGGTGGAATTGGTATTGCACCTGGTGCAAACATTAACTATGTGACTGGACATGCTATCTTTGAAGCTACACATGGTACAGCTCCAAAATATGCAGGTTTAGACAAAGTAAACCCATCTTCAGTTCTTCTTTCTGGTGTATTATTATTAGAGCACTTAGGATGGAACGAAGCTGCGCAATTAGTAACTGCTTCTGTTGAGAACACAATTGCTTCAAAAGTAGTAACTTATGATTTCGCACGCTTAATGGAAGGTGCAACAGAAGTGAAATGTTCTGAGTTCGCTAATGAACTTATTAAAAACATGGATGTAGCGATAATCAAAAACGCATAATTAAAGCGGGGGGTAAATTATGACAATCAAACGCAAGAAAGTTTCAGTCATCGGTGCAGGATTTACAGGAGCAACAACAGCATTCTTATTAGCACAAAAAGAACTTGCAGATGTTGTATTAGTGGACATTCCACAACTGGAAAATCCAACAAAAGGGAAAGCGTTAGATATGTTAGAAGCGAGCCCAGTACAAGGTTTTGATGCTAACATTATTGGAACATCTGATTACGCAGATACTGCTGATTCTGACGTTGTCGTTATTACAGCAGGTATTGCACGTAAGCCTGGTATGAGCCGTGATGACTTAGTAGCAACAAACTCTAAAATTATGAAAAGTATTACGCGCGACATTGCAAAACATTCACCAAATGCGATTATTGTTGTATTAACAAATCCAGTTGATGCAATGACATATTCTGTATTTAAAGAAGCAGGATTCCCGAAAGAGCGTGTTATCGGTCAATCGGGCGTATTAGATACAGCTCGTTTCCGTACATTTATTGCACAAGAATTAAATCTTTCTGTGAAAGACATTACAGGATTTGTTCTTGGTGGACACGGTGACGATATGGTACCTCTTGTACGTTATTCTTATGCAGGTGGCATTCCGTTAGAAACGTTAATTCCGAAAGAGCGTTTAGAAGCAATCGTAGAACGTACCCGTAAAGGTGGCGGCGAGATTGTAGGCTTATTAGGAAACGGTAGTGCATATTACGCACCAGCTGCTTCTTTAGTTGAAATGACAGAAGCAATCTTAAAAGATCAACGCCGTGTATTACCAGCTATTGCGTACCTTGAAGGTGAATATGGTTATAGCGACCTTTACTTAGGGGTACCAGTAATTCTAGGTGGTAACGGAATTGAAAAAATTATTGAGTTAGAACTTCTTGCAGATGAAAGAGAAGCGTTAGATCGCTCTGTAGAATCTGTACGTAATGTTATGAAGGTTCTTGTTTAATAATTAAATATAAGCGGAAAAAGATTCGGGGCCCCGAATCTTTTTCTACTATTTATTCAAATGTTTTTTTGAAATAATATGAAAACGCTATCATTTGGTGTATCCTATAATGAAACTATAGATTTATACTATACATTGCCCTCATCATAGTAAATTTCGGATCAGGTATCGCTATTAGTAGGATAATAAGGTGAAAAAATCGGAGGGGGTTGTAACATGTTAAAGAAAAAAGTTCAAATTGGTCGTAGAATGGATGAAATTACAGTAGGAGAGAAATTATCTATCACTGAAAAAATTGAGGATAAAGATTTGTTATTGTACTTAGGGTTAACGAATGATGCCAATCCATTATATATTCAGCATGATTACGCATCCCAAACTCCGTATGAAAAGCCGATTGTACCAAGCATTATGCTAACGGGAATGATTACAACGGCAGTTACGAAATATTTACCAGGTCCAGGTAGTCATATTACTAGGAAGGACCTTACGTTCGTGAAGCATGTTCACCATTATGAAACGTTACAAATCCACTTTGAAGTTGTGGCTGTTTCTGAGGAGGAACATACAATTGATATGCTTGTATCTGCTCATGATGAAAAAGGAGAAACGGTTGTAAAAGGTTCCTTAACAGTAACGCCGCCTTTTAAATCAGTTTCTATTATGGAAAAAGCATTAGATAATTTTTAAAACATGAAAATATGAATAGCGCTAGCATACCTTACTATAAGGGGCTAGCGCTATTTTTAGTTGAAAAATCCTTCTTTGAACCCTTCAGCAAATTCTGAACAACCTGTTTTAATCGTATCCCAGCTAGGTACGTTAAAAGTAAGGAAACATGTTACTGCTAAAGTTAAAATAGGTAGTAATACTCGCATAATAGCCCTCCCTTAATTATATTTATTTATATATTTAAATTAATAATATATTCATTGGTAATTGAAGTCAATGAAAGGGGGGGGGTAAGGTGAAGTGGACGAGAGAAGACATTATTTTTGAAACGATAAGAGAAGCTGAAGTGTGGGTAGAAGGGGTCGCGAATGAAATGTATGGAAGAGTATTTGATGGATATGAAACGCTAGACTATAAAATAGCGTATGCTCTTGCATTTTTGTTAGCGCAAAATCGAGAATTTAATATTTATACGAATGTGGAGTTTAATAACGATATAGAAGTGTATAAAGTATGGATAACAACACGTTAATTGGAGTGAATGAGTAATAACAATAGCACAATCTGAATCCATGTATAGACAATTATATTGAGAGGGACCTTGTTTTCTAGTATGATGAGAATAACGGGGAAAATACTAGGATGAAGAAGGTTTCAAGTCTATAACTTGGAGGAAAAGAATGAACAATCGTATTTTAGTAGTTGATGATGAGGAATTTATCTTAACTTTAATTGAATTTAATCTACAACAAGCTGGGTTTGAAGTGATAACAGCGATGGATGGAGAAATGGCGCTTCAAAAAGCGACAACAGAACGCCCAGATTTAATTATATTAGATTTAATGCTTCCAAAAATGGATGGTATGGAAGTGTGTAAAGAATTACGATTGCAGCGCGTTATGACGCCGATTTTAATGTTAACAGCAAAAGATGATGAATTTGATAAGGTGCTAGGTCTTGAGCTTGGGGCAGATGATTATATGACGAAGCCATTTAGCCCAAGGGAAGTTGTTGCGCGTGTGAAGGCAATTTTGCGCCGCACGAAATTACAACAAGAAGAACAAGTGAAAGAAGCGTCAGATGAAGAGAGCATCACAATTGCTGAACTTAAAATTTTGCCGGAATTTTATGAGGCTTATTTCCAAGGAAGAAAGCTTGAATTAACACCAAAAGAATTTGAACTACTTGTTTATCTTGCGAAAAATAAAAGTCGCGTGTTGACACGTGATCAATTATTAAGTGCTGTATGGAACTATGATTTTGCTGGTGATACACGAATTGTTGACGTTCATATTAGCCATTTGCGCGATAAAATTGAACAAAATACGAAAAAACCGACGTACATTAAAACGATACGTGGTTTAGGATATAAATTAGAGGAGCCAAAAGGGGATGAATAAATTTCGTTCCAGGCTTCTTTTTACATTTGTTTCTCTTATTGTATTTATTTTAGTTGGATTAGGTTTATTACTGGAAACCGTGTTTGAAAACTACTATATAGATCATGCCAAAGAGAGAATGGTAAAAGAGACAGAGTATGTTGCGGTATTAGCAGAAGAACAGGGTTTTGATGATGTTTTAAAAAATCCATATGTATTTGAAAAGTTAGAAGAAAAAATACAGGCTTCTATTGCATTTGTAGATGAAAAAAAGAAAGTTCAATATAGCGGAGGAGAACAGTCTGCTTTTAGTCAAGGGATAATTAAAGAACTTTCTTCTGAAACAACAAAACAAAGAAACAAAGTCATTACGAAAGAAACAGATCAGAATAATGAATTTTACCATGCGGTATTCGTTCAAGATGTAGCAGGGAAACAAGGGTACATTTTGGTGAAAAGTACAATTGAGCCTTTGAAATCTGTTCATCAAAAAACGTGGGGATTATTAATTATCGGATTTGTTATCGCTTGTCTCGTAGTCGTATTTTTAGGTATGAAAATTACAGGGCAATATATTAGGCCGATTGAATCCGTTACGAAAGTTGCTATCGAATTAGCGAAGGGAAATTATAAAGCACGCGCTTATGAGAGTCATTCGGATGAAACGGGAATGTTGAGTAAAGCGATTAATATTTTAGCCCGTAATTTACAAGAGATGACACTTGAGCAAGAAATGCAACAAGATCGTCTGCATACGTTAATTGAAAATATGGGAAGCGGAATGATTTTAATTGATAGCCGCGGTTATATAAACCTTGTAAACCGTTCGTATAAGGAGACTTTCCACGTAACAGATGAAGAATATTTAGATCGTTTATATTATGAGTCGTTTCATCATACAGAAATTATAGAGCTCGTGGAAGAAATCTTTATGACAGAAGTGAAAGTGCGTAAACAAATGTTATTGCCGCTTGGAATTGAGCGAAAGCATTTCGAAGTATATGGAGCACCGATTATTGGGACGAACCATGAATGGAAAGGGATTGTCCTTGTATTCCATGACATTACTGAGCTAAAGAAATTAGAACAAATGAGAAAAGACTTTTTAGCGAATGTTTCTCATGAACTAAAGACACCGATTACTTCTATTAAAGGTTTTTCAGAAACGCTCTTGGATGGAGCGATGGATAATAAAAAATTCTGCGAACATTTCTTGCACATTATTTTAAAAGAAAGTGAACGCATGCAAGGGTTAATTGAAGATTTATTAGATTTATCAAAGATTGAGCAACAAGGATTTAAATTGAGTATGGGGACCGTTGATATGAAGGGACTTCTTGAAGACATTCATATGGTGCTTGATAACAAAGCGGGAGAAAAAGAAATTTCTTTACAAGTAAATGCGCTAAAAGGAGTCTCGGTCATTGGAGATCCAAGTCGTTTGAAGCAAATCTTTATTAATTTAATGAATAACGCAATCGTATATACGCCGGCTGGAGGCGTTGTTTCTGTAGAATTAGCAGAAGATAAATATAATGCTTATATAAAAGTATCGGATACCGGAATTGGTATTAGTAAAGATGAAATTCCGCGTATTTTTGAACGCTTTTACCGAGTGGATAAAGCGAGAAGTAGAAATACTGGTGGTACAGGCCTTGGATTATCGATTGTAAAGCATTTAGTTGAGGCACATCACGGTACGATTACAGTGGATAGTGAAGTTGGGGAAGGGACAACATTTACAGTTGTTTTACCAAAATCAGCAACTGAAAAATAGGATGAAGGATGTTTACAATATATTAACAATGGCTTAATTAAATATTAATAAAGGTCTGTTAATATAATACATGAAAACCCCTTCATCCAAGGAGTAATTTTGGACGAGAATAGTTATGCTGTTCTCGTCACTTCCCTTTTATGTTAGTAAACGTTTGTATATATGATAGGAAATAGCCGTTATTTTTCTTCTCTCTATTAGTCATGTTAATATAGAGAGAGGAAAGGAACGGTTTTTTTCTGTGAAAAAAATCATTTCAAATTTGTATGGGGAGGTTTCTGGTTTGGAAAAAAAGGTCGTATTAGTAGATGGTAATAATATCGCGTATCGTGCTTTCTTTGCACTACCGCTTTTAAATAACGACAAAGGTATACATACGAACGCAATTTACGGTTTTACAATGATGTTAATGAGAATATTAGAGGAAGAAAAACCAACGCATATGTTAGTAGCGTTTGATGCGGGTAAAACGACATTCCGTCATAAAACGTATAGTGAGTATAAAGGAGGACGTCAAAAGACTCCACCTGAATTATCAGAGCAATTCCCGTTTATTCGTGAGATGCTTGATGCATTCAACGTACCGCGTTATGAATTAGAAAATTATGAAGCGGATGACATTATGGGGACGTTAGCGAAAGAAGCGAGTGAACAAGGGTTTCATGTAAAAGTTATTTCAGGAGATAAAGACTTACTGCAACTTGTTTCAGAGAATACACTCGTATGTATTCCTCGCAAAGGGATTACAGAAGTGGATGAATATACGAAAGAAGCTTTATTTGAGAAATACAGCTTATCACCAAAGCAAATTATCGATATGAAAGGTTTAATGGGAGACCAGTCAGATAATATTCCAGGTGTACCAGGAGTTGGTGAAAAAACTGCGATTAAATTGTTAACACAGTTTGAAACGGTCGAGGCAGTGTATGAAAATATAGATCAAGTAAGCGGGAAGAAATTAAAAGAAAAGCTAGAAGCAAATAAAGACCAAGCTCTTATGAGTAAAGATCTTGCAACTATTATTACAGATGCACCGATTACAGTGCATGTGGATGATATGGAGTATAAAGGGTATGAAGCAAGTGATGTGATTCCAATGTTCGAGAATTTAGGATTTACATCCCTTTTAAATAAATTAGGTGTTACGCCAGAAGAAACGACTCCAGCTGAATTAGATGATATTACATTTGATATTGTGGAAGAAGTTACAGAAGAAATGCTTCAGCAAGATAGTGCGCTTATTGTTGAAGTACAAGAAGATAACTATCATAGAGCGGACATTCAAGGTTTTGGTATTCAAAATGAAAATGGCTGTTACTTTATTCAAACAGACATTGCTCTTAAGTCAGACGCTTTTAAAGAGTGGCTTGCAGATGGAGAAATGAGAAAGCATACATTTGATGCGAAGCGCGCAATCGTTGCACTTAAATGGAACGGGATAGATATGCAAGGGATTGACTTTGATCTATTAATCGCTGCTTATTTACTTGACCCGGCTGATACGGATAAAGATTTCCGTACTGTAGCAAAAATGAAAGAAACACATGCTGTGAAATCTGATGAAGAAGTTTACGGAAAAGGTGCGAAGCGTGCTGTTCCAGAGCTAGAAGTAGTAGCGGAGCATGTAGCCCGTAAAGTGCACGTATTATATGATGTAAAGCAAACATTCGTAGAAGAGTTACAAAAGAATGAGCAATATGAACTGTTTACAGAGTTAGAATTACCACTTGCGCGTGTATTAGCTGATATGGAAGTAAAAGGTGTAAAAGTTGATACGGAGCGTCTTCGTAATATGGGAGAAGAACTTGCAGGTAGATTAAAGGAAATGGAACAGGAAATTTATAAGCTTGCGGGAACAGAATTTAATATTAATTCACCGAAGCAGCTTGGTGTTATTCTGTTTGAGAACTTAAACTTACCAGTTATTAAAAAGACGAAAACAGGTTATTCTACGTCAGCTGATGTACTAGAAAAGCTTATGGATCGCCATGAAATCATTCCAAACATTTTACATTATCGTCAATTAGGGAAACTAAATTCAACTTATATTGAAGGTTTATTAAAAGTTGTACATGAAGATTCATCTAAAATCCATACTCGTTTCAATCAAGTATTAACGCAAACAGGTCGATTAAGTTCAACGGATCCGAACTTGCAAAATATCCCGATTCGATTAGAAGAAGGAAGAAAGATTCGTCAGGCATTTGTTCCATCAGAAGAAGGATGGATTATGTACGCGGCAGATTATTCACAAATTGAACTTCGCGTATTAGCTCATATTGCAAATGATAAAGGGCTAGTTGAAGCGTTCCAACATGATATGGATATTCATACGAAAACAGCGATGGATGTATTTGGCGTTGAAAAAGATGAAGTAACTTCGAATATGAGACGACAAGCGAAAGCTGTCAATTTCGGAATTGTATATGGTATTAGTGATTATGGTCTTTCACAAAACTTAGGAATTACAAGAAAAGCAGCAGCGGAATTTATTGAAAAGTATTTAGAAAGTTTCCCTGGTGTACAAGAATACATGAGTGACATCGTAAAAGATGCGAAACAAAAAGGGTATGTGGCTACATTATTAAATCGCCGCCGTTATATTCCGGAAATTACGAGTCGTAATTTCAATTTACGTAGCTTTGCTGAGCGTACGGCTATGAATACACCAATTCAAGGGACTGCGGCAGATATTATTAAAAAAGCAATGATTATTATGGCAGACCGTCTAGAAGAAGAAGGATTACAGGCGCGTCTACTTCTGCAAGTACACGATGAATTGATATTTGAAGCGCCAAAAGAAGAAATTGAAAAATTAGAGAAGCTTGTACCAGAAGTAATGGAGCATGCAATTGAACTCGCAGTTCCGTTGAAAGTTGATTATTCTTACGGTCCAACTTGGTACGACGCAAAATAAGGAAGTGATGAAATGCCTGAATTACCAGAGGTTGAAAACGTCAGACGGACACTTGAAAATCTTGTGAAAGGAAAAACAATTGAAGATGTCATTGTTACCTATCCAAAAATAGTAAAACGTCCGGATGATGCAGAAATCTTTAAAGAAATGCTAAGAGGCGAGAAGATTGAAAATATAAAGCGAAGAGGAAAGTTTTTGCTTTTATATGTAACGAATTATGTTATTGTTTCACATTTACGTATGGAAGGTAAGTTTTTACTGCATCAAGAGGACGAGCCAATTGATAAGCATACACACGTCCGTTTCTTATTTACAGATGGAACTGAACTACATTATAAAGATGTGAGAAAGTTTGGTACGATGCATCTCTTTAAGAAAGGTGAAGAATTGAATCAAATGCCTCTTGCTGACTTAGGTCCGGAGCCGTTTGATGCTGAATTGACACCGCAGTATTTACAAGAAAGATTGCAAAAGACCAATCGTAAAATAAAAGTCGTATTATTAGACCAGCGTCTTTTAGTAGGGCTTGGAAATATATATGTAGATGAAGTTTTATTCCGTTCTCAAATTCATCCGGAACGAGAAGCTTCGTCTTTAACAGCAGAAGAAATTGAACGAATTTACGAGGCGACTGTTACAACGTTAGGTGAAGCAGTGAAGCGAGGCGGAAGTACAATTCGAACGTATATGAATTCGCAAGGGCAAATTGGCTCATTCCAAGAACTTCTAAATGTATACGGAAAAAAAGGAGAACCGTGTGTTACTTGCGGTACGATATTAGAAAAAACAGTTGTCGGCGGAAGAGGAACGCATTACTGCCCGATTTGTCAGCCGAGAATATAGAAAAGAGATAACATCGGATAGGCATTTGTCATATACATACAGCAGGGCTATGTATAAGGGAGGAGCTTACCGATGTACCTTTATTTATCTCTTATTTTATTAGCTTTTACATTAAGCTTAGATAGCTGTAGTGTAGGGCTAACATATGGTTTAAGAAGCGTAAGAATTCCACTAAGATCAATTATAATTATCGGAATGTGTTCAGCGGCTGTTATGCTTGTTTCAATGGGAATTGGACATATGATCGCGAAAATATTTTCACCTGTTATCGCAACGCGTATCGGTGGGCTTGTTCTTATTGGAATAGGAATTTGGGTATTATACCAATTTTTTCGAAGTGAGAAAAAAGAAGAACCAAAGCAAGAGGAGAAGGTTTGGAAATTAGAAATTGCTTCGCTCGGGCTAGTGATTCAAATTTTACGGAAACCGACTGTTGCAGATTTTGATAAATCAGGCACCATTTCCGCAGGAGAAGCATTGCTTCTTGGTATCGCTCTTTCTATAGATTCGTTCGGTGCTGGAATTGGTGCATCTTTATTAGGGTATGCGCCCGCTATGATGGCGATATTAGTTGCGGTTATGAGTTCTTTGTTTTTATTTATTGGAATGAAACTTGGAACGGTTTTATCAAATATGAAATGGTTACAAAAATTTACATTCCTGCCTGGGGTATTACTCATTATTATTGGAATTTGGAAAATGTAAGTATGGGCGTGGAACATTAGTTTCGCGCCTTTTATTATGAGGAGGGGAGGACGGTAAGTATATATTTATAGATAAAAAACCATTGTCAGGGTAAAGTAGCCTCATGGGGTGAAAAATCTTAAATTATATTCAATTGGTGATTTTGCAAAAAAGGCAGGTAGGACAGAGTAAACTAGTTGCCATCTTCAAGGAAAAAGAGCAAATATAGCTAAGAAGATGGTTAAGGAGTTGTTGGAAAGTGATGCTTGCGAAGAAAGTGAGAATGAAGCCAAATAAAGAACAAGAATTGCAACTTTGGAAATCTGTTGGCACGGCAAGATGGGCTTATAATTGGACACTGGCGAAGCAAGAGGAGAATTATAAGAATGGCGGAAAGTTCATATCAGACGGTTTTTTACGGAAAGAATTAACTGTATTGAAGCAGACTGAAGAATATGCTTGGTTGTATGATGTTTCGAATAATATAGCCAAACAAGCAATCAAAGATGCTTGTGAAGCATATAAACGATTTTTTAAGGGGCTGGCTGATAAACCACGATTCAAAAGCAGAAGGAAATCAAAACCCTCTTTCTACAACGATAACATCAAGTTAAAAGTAAAAGAAAAACAAGTTTTGATTGAGAAAGTTGGTTGGGTAAAAACATCCGAAAAGTTACCTGTAGAGGTGAAGTACTCTAATCCACGCGTTAGCTTTGACGGTAAGTATTGGTATTTATCTGTCAGTATCGAACAGGATTTTACAAAAGAGAAGTTAACGGCTGTTTCGTTAGGAATAGATATTGGAATCAAAGAATTAGCATATTGTTCTGATGGTCAGAAAAAGAAAAATATCAACAAAACAAAAATGGTAAGACAGGCAGAGAAACGCCTTCGTAGGTTGCAACGTCAAGTTTCTCGTAAATA